>NZ_JBIAQQ010000003.1:0-233885 GCF_042889165.1 Streptomyces sp. NPDC002669
ATCGTTCGACTTGCATGTGTTAAGCACGCCGCCAGCGTTCGTCCTGAGCCAGGATCAAACTCTCCGTGAATGTTTTCCCGTGATCGGGACAACACGACACGAGAGCGGGACAACCGGTCGGAATAGGACCGGTCGCCCACAGCGTCCTCGCTGTGTAAATTGCCTGCCGGATCAGTGATCCCGCAGGACTTTCAAAGGAACCTCCAACCTGCCGTGGCAGGCCGGGGTATCAACATATCTGGCGTTGACTTTTGGCACGCTGTTGAGTTCTCAAGGAACGGACGCTTCCTTCGTACTCACCCTCGCGGGCTTTCCTCCGGGCTTTTCCCTCCGGTCTTGCGTTTCCGACTCTATCAGATCCTTCCGGACCCGATTCCCGGTCAGCGGGATTCGCCTTCCAGGTCCTCCGCTTCCGCGTTTTCCCTTTCCGGCCCTTCCGACTCTACCAGAACCTTTTCCCGTTCCGTTTCCGGACCGGATTCCGAATTCTCGGTGACCGTCGAAGTGGTCTTTTGCCTTTCGGCGTCCGCTACGTTAACCGATTTCCCTGGTGGCTCATAATCGAGCCGTGGGAACGAATTACGGCATGCCGAATTCGCACCCGTCCGGGTGAGTCGTAGGTAGTGGTTGGCCGCTGCCGGGTGCTCGGACTCGGTCCGAATGGACTGAATCGACAGCAGTACCCGTTCAAGCGGCTCGGACAACATTAGGTGTCCCTCAAGGGTGAGTCAAGTTGCGCGGCGGCGTGGCACATGGGCCCGGTAGGGGCTCACCGTGGGGTCTCCGTCGATCCAGAAGCGCCAGGGATGTGTGGCCCCGTCGCCGCCCACCCCGGTGCGCGGACCGTTGCGCACCTGGTCGTCCGGTGGTGGGGTGCCGTGCAGCACGGAGAGCTGGGCTCCGGGGTGGGCGATGGCATCGGTGCCGTTCAGTGCGCGGTCGATGCCGAGGGCGGTCGCCAGGCGGGCGGGGCCTTTGGCCAGTTCCTTGTCGTTGCGGGCCGAGTTCCGACGTTCGCGGGTGAGCTCGGCACCGACCTGGATGTCGCCGGCGCGGAGCAGGACCCCGCTCGCCCTGCCCTCCGGGCCGCACACCAGGTTGAGGCAGTGCCACATGCCGTAGGTGAAGTAGACGTACGCGTGTCCCGGCGGTCCGAACATGACGCTGTTGCGCGCGGTGCGGCCCCTGAAGGCGTGCGAGCCGGGGTCGATCTCCCCCGCGTACGCCTCCACCTCGGTGAGACGGAGTTCGATCGGGCCCTCGGGGGTGGCGCGCACCAGGGTGCGGCCCAGGAGATCGGGGGCCACCTCCAGCACGGGGCGGTCGAAGAAGTCGCGTGTCAGTGGCGTACGGTCCATGCCCTCGATCATGGCGGTCGAGGGTACCGGGAACCGACTACGGTCGTGACGCGTATGTAGGGGTCAGGACCAAGGAGGAGTAAACATGGGCTTCAAGCGGCTGCTCGCGAGTCTGGGTGCCGGTGGTGCTTCGGTGGAGACCGAGCTGACCGAACTCAACGTCGTACCGGGTGGGGTCGTCCAGGGCGAGGTGCGGGTCCAGGGCGGATCCGTGGCCCAGCAGATCGAGGGGCTCTCCGTCGGCCTGCAGGCCCGGGTAGAGGTGGAGGGCCAGGACACCGAGACCAAGCAGGACATCGAGTTCACCAAGCTTCGGCTCGGTGGGGCGTTCGAGGTGCAGGCCGGTGCCGTGCACGTCGTGCCGTTCGGGCTCGAGATCCCCTGGGAGACGCCGATCACGATGTTCGCCGGGCAGCACCTGCACGGCATGAACATCGGTGTGACCACTGAGCTGGAGATCGCGCGGGCGCTGGACTCGGGCGACCTGGACCCGATCAACGTGCACCCGCTGCCGGCCCAGCAGGCCATCCTCGACGCCTTCGGGCAGCTCGGTTTCGGTTTCCGCAGCGCCGACATGGAGCGCGGCCACATCCGCGGCACGCGCCAGCGGCTGCCGTTCTACCAGGAGATCGAGTTCTTCCCGCCGCAGCAGTACCGCGGGCTGAACCAGGTCGAGCTGTCCTTCGTCGCGGACGACCGCGAGATGGACGTCGTCCTGGAGATGGACAAGAAGCCGGGGCTCTTCAGCGAGGGCAGCGACTCGTACCGCTCCTTCAAGGTCGGGCTGAACGACTACCAGGGGACCGACTGGGCGGCGTACCTCAACCAGTGGCTCGCCCAGGTCGGCGGTCGGCGCAACTGGCTCTAGGGTCGGTGGGGACCGGCTGACAGCAGTAACAGAGCGATCAGGAGAGGTGCTGACGTGACCGAGTCGAAGAGGGCTCCGCTGCCGCACGACTTCCACCCCGAGGTGCCGTCGTTCACGGTGGTGAGCGAGGACCTCGCCCCCGGTGCCGTGCTGGCGGACGCCCAGGTGTTCGCGGGCGGGAACATCTCGCCGCAGCTGCGGTGGGAGGGCTTCCCGGCGGAGGCCAAGAGCTTCGCCGTGACCTGTTTCGACCCCGACGCCCCGACCGGCAGCGGGTTCTGGCACTGGGTGGTCTTCGACATCCCGGCGTCGGTCACCGAGCTTCCGGCCGGTGCGGGAAGCGGGAAGTTCGAAGGGCTGCCCGCCGGTGCCGTGCAGGTCCGCAACGACTACGGCTCGAAGGACTTCGGTGGCGCCGCGCCGTCGGCCGGGGAGAACCACCGCTATGTCTTCACCGTGTACGCGGTGGACACCGAGAAGCTGGGTGTCGACAGCGACGCGTCGCCCGCGGTCGTCGGATTCAACCTGCGCTTCCACACGCTGGGCCGCGCCCAGCTGATCGGCGAGTACGCGTCCCCCGCCCAGGAGGCGTGAGCCGAGAGTTTCCCCGCTGTTCGCCCTGCCCTGGTCCCGAAGAGACCGGGGCAGGGCATTTTTTATTGCGTTGTCCATCCCGGCCCGCCCCGCCAGAGTTGATCCGGGCCTGCCAGGGGGCGGGCGGCACACGGGAGGTGGGCGAGATGCGGGACACGCTGGTACTGAACGCGAGCTTCGAGCCGCTGTCGACGGTGACGCTGAACCGTGCGGTGGTGCTGATCCTGCAGGACAAGGCCGTCGTCGAACAGTCGCACCCCGACCTCCGCATGCGTGGCGCCGCCGTGGACATTCCGGTGCCCCGGGTGATCAGGCTCTGCCGGTACGTACGGGTGCCGTTCCGAAGACACGCGCCGTGGTCCAGGAGGGGCGTGCTGGTGCGGGACCAGCACCGGTGCGCGTACTGCGGGCGGCGGGCGAGCACCGTGGACCACGTCGTCCCGCGGGCCCAGGGCGGTCAGGACACCTGGCTCAACACGGTTGCCTCCTGTGCCGAGGACAACCACCGCAAGGCGGCCCGGACGCCCGAACAGGCGGGGATGCCGCTGCTGCGGCAGCCGTTCGTCCCCTCCCCCGCGCAGGCGATGCTGCTGGCGCTGGGGGCCGACGCGGGGTCGGAGCTGCCGGACTGGCTGGACAGTGCCGCGGCGTGACCGGCGTACGCGCCCCGTCGTGACGGAAGCCCGTCCCTCCGGGGGCGGGCTTCCGCGCGTCGGCCGGTTCAGCGGAGCAGCAGCTGGACGATGGCGACCGTGCCGACCGCGACGATGAGGACGCGCAGGACGGTGGGGCTGAGGCGGCGGCCTATCTTCGCGCCGATCTGGCCGCCGATCGCGGAGCCGACGGCGATCAGCACGACGGCCGTCCAGTCGAAGTCCGCGACGAAGAGGAAGAAGAGCGCGGCGATGCTGTTGACGATGGCGGCCAGTACGTTCTTGACCGCGTTGAGGCGCTGCATGGTGTCGTCGAGCAGCATGCCCATGAGGGAGAGGTAGATGATCCCCTGGGCGGCGGTGAAGTAGCCGCCGTAGACGCTGGCGAGCATCAGCCCGACGAAGAGGAGCGGGCCGCCGTCGGGGCGGGCGGGGGTGCCCTCGCGGTCGCGCCGGCGCTGGACGGCTTTGCTGATGCGGGGTTGCAGGATGACCAGGACGAGGGCCAGTGCCACCAGGATCGGGACGATCGTCTCGAAGGCCGTGGAGGGCAGGGCCAGCAGCAGGACGGCGCCGGTGAAACCGCCGATGAGGGCGGCGACGGAGAGTCTGAGCACGCGGCTGCGCTGCCCGGTGAGTTCCGCGCGGTAGCCGATGGCGCCGCTGATGGAGCCGGGGATCAGACCGAGGGCGTTGGAGACGGTGGCGGTGACCGGTGGCAGTCCGGTGGCGAGCAGTACGGGGAAGGTGATCAGCGTTCCCGAGCCGACGATCGTGTTGATCGTTCCGGCGCTGATGCCCGCGACGAAGACGGCGAGCATCTCCCAGATGTTCATTGCGTGTCCCCCCGTGCGGGATCGGTGCCTGATGCACTGATCATGCACGAGGGTGTGTACACGTCAGTCGACTGGGGTGCGGTACCGGTCGTCAGTCGACCGGGGGCTCCTCGCGGCGCTCCTTGCTCGCGCCGGTGTCGAACCCCGGGGCGCCGTTGCCGAGGTTGCCGAAGGCACCGCTGAGGCCCTTGAGCGCGTCGCCGATCTCGCTGGGCACGATCCAGAGCTTGTTGGCGTCGCCCTCGGCGATCTTCGGGAGCATCTGGAGGTACTGGTACGAGAGGAGCTTCTGGTCCGGGTCCCCGGCGTGGATGGACTCGAAGACCGTACGGATGGCCTGGGCCTCGCCCTCGGCGCGCAGGGCCGACGCCTTGGCCTCGCCCTCGGCGCGCAGGATCGCGGACTGCTTCTCGCCCTCCGCGGTGAGGATCGCGGACTGGCGCGTGCCTTCGGCCTGGAGGATCGCGGCGCGCTTGTCACGGTCGGCGCGCATCTGCTTCTCCATCGAGTCCTGGATGGAGGTGGGCGGCTCGATCGCCTTGAGCTCGACGCGGTTGACGCGGATGCCCCACTTGCCGGTCGCCTCGTCGAGGACACCGCGGAGGGCCGCGTTGATCTCCTCGCGGGAGGTCAGGGTCCGCTCCAGGTCCATGCCACCGATGATGTTGCGGAGGGTGGTGACGGTGAGCTGCTCGATCGCCTGGATGTAGCTGGCGACCTCGTAGGTCGCGGCCCGCGCGTCGGTCACCTGGTAGTAGATGACGGTGTCGATGTTGACGACCAGGTTGTCCTGGGTGATCACCGGCTGCGGCGGGAACGGCACGACCTGTTCGCGGAGGTCGATGCGGTTGCGGATCGAGTCGATGAACGGAACGACGATGTTCAGGCCGGCGTTGAGCGTACGGGTGTAGCGGCCGAAGCGCTCCACGATGGCGGCGCTGGCCTGCGGGATGACCTGGATCGTCTTGATCAGGGCGATGAAGACGAGCACCACCAGAATGATCAGGACGATGATGATCGGTTGCATCGTTCCTCGTTGCCCTTCGGTTGCCGACGGATCGCGATGATCGAGGTCGAGATCGCGGGAGGGGCCGGCTGTCGTGACGGCCCCGGTCTCAATGATGATCTACATCGAGTCTGGCAGAACAGGCCCTGCCTTGTGGGCGGTTCGGTCACATGACGACTGCCGTTGCTCCGTCGATGTCGACGACATCGACCTGTTGTCCCGGATCGAAGCTCTGGTCCCCGTCGTAGGAACGGGCGGACCAGATCTCCCCGGCCAGCTTGATCCGGCCGCCGCTGCCGTCGACCCGTTCCAGGACGACGGCCTGACGACCTTTCAGCGCGTCGATGCCGGTGGAGAGTTGGGGCCGGTCGCTGCGGTGTCTGGCGGCGATCGGGCGGACCACGGCGATGAGCGCCACGGAGACCACCACGAACACCAGCACCTGGGCCACGATGCCGCCGCCGAGTGCCGCGACGACCGCCGCGGCGACCGCTCCGACGGCGAACATGCCGAACTCGGGCATCGCGGTCAGGACGAGCGGGATGCCCAGTCCCACCGCGCCGATCAGCCACCACACCCACGCGTCGATGTCCACGTGGTCATGGTAGGACCGCGAAGGCCCTCACCGACAGGGCACAATCGGGCAGCCCTGGCCGTCGCACCGGCCGGGTCCGCGGCGCGCGCCGGGATCACCGTGCTCGTCCGTGCCCGTCGCCGTATTCGTCCGTGCCCGGCGTCCGCTCCGGCTCCGTGGCCGGCCCGCGGGTGTCGCGGGGGCGGGGGTCCTCAGGAGAGCGGCAGGCCGTGGGCGGTGTACCGGTCGCCGGTGTGCTCCACGACGAGCGGCAGGCCGAAGCAGAGGGAGAGGTTGCGGGAGGTCAGCTCGGTCTCCATGGGGCCGGCGGCGAGCACCTTGCCCTGGCGGATCATCAGGACGTGCGTGAAGCCGGGGGCGATCTCCTCGACGTGGTGGGTGACCATGATCATCGAGGGGGCGTACGGGTCGCGGGCCAGTCGGCCCAGGCGGCGGACCAGGTCCTCGCGGCCCCCGAGGTCGAGTCCCGCCGCCGGCTCGTCGAGGAGCAGCAGCTCGGGGTCGGTCATCATGGCGCGGGCGATCAGGGTGCGCTTGCGCTCGCCCTCGGACAGGGTGCCGAACTTGCGGTCGAGGTACTCGGTCATGCCGAGCCGGTCGAGGAAGGCGCGGGCGCGCTCCTCGTCGACGGCCTCGTAGTCCTCGTGCCAGGTGGCGGTCATGCCGTACGCGGCGGTGAGCACGGTCTGCAGGACGGTCTGGCGCCGGGGCAGCTTCTCGGCCATGGCGACGCCCGCGATGCCGATGCGGGGGCGGAGTTCGAAGACGTCGGTGCCGACGCCGCCGAGCTGCTCGCCGAGGACCTTGGCGGTGCCGGTGCTCGGGAAGAGGTAGCTGGACGCGATGTTGAGGAGGGTGGTCTTGCCGGCGCCGTTCGGGCCGAGGATGACCCAGCGCTCCCCCTCCTTGACCGACCAGGAGACGTCGTCCACCAGAGCGCGTCCGTCGCGGACCACGGATACGTCCACCAGCTCCAGTACATCGCTCATGGCGCGTTGTCTCCCCATGCAGTGTCGAGATCGTCGCGTGCCTGTGGGCACAGCTCCCAGGGAAATCTACGCCACCGCGCGAGTGCTTCCGGCGCTGGGCCCGTGTGACCACGGGGCCCCGGCCGGTTCCCTAGGCTGTCGCCATGCTTTCGGAACCACGCTCAGGGCTGTTGGCCGCTTGGGGAAACGCGCTTCTGGCGGGACTCGTGTCGCCGGACGACGCGGTGCTCGCCATTGTCGGGGAGGACGCGGTGCACCGTGTCGAGGGACTGCCGGGCGAGGCGGGGCCGGTCGGGCTCACGCTGGCGCTCGGGCGGTTGCGGGGGCTGGGGGTGACGGGGTTCCGGGTGGCGCTTCCGGCGCCCGGCCATCCGCTGGGGCTGAGCGGGCCGCCGGACTTCAACGCGCGGGCGCTGGAGGCCGAGGAGGCGGTGGTGGCCTTCGGTGCGCCGTACGGGCTGGTTCCCGAGGTGCACGAGGCGGGTCCGGCGGGGGACCTGCACGTCGAGGTGGTGTGGCGGTGTCTGGCGGTGCGGGAGGCCCCGCCGGCCGACGTGCCGTCGCTGGGCGAGGCGGAGCGGGAGCTGGCCGAGGCGCTGCGGGACGCGACGGCGGTGCTGTCGCGGCTGGACGTGGCCGGTTCGGGGCCGGTGGCCGAGGCCGCCGTGGACGCGTACCGGGCGCGGACGGAACGGGGGCGCGAGGTGCTGGCGCCGGGGTACCCGCCACGGGCGGTGCGGGTGCTGGAGCTGGCCCAGCGGGTGGGGCTGCTGATCTCGGTGGCGTACGGGAACGGGCACGGCGGGGCGGTGAGCGCTTCGGAGATCGCGGCCCGGGGCGAGGCGCTGCGGCCGGTGGAGCGGGTGGCCCGGCGGGCGCAGGTCGCCGCGTACAACGCGTATGTGGAGGAGCGGGAGCGGGGGCGGTAGTCCGGTCCGGGGTTCGGGGGCCGGCGCGGCCTTCTTGGTGTGCGGTGCCGTGGGGCGGGGCGGGAGTGTCGTGTCCCTCCCGCCCCACGGCGTACGACCGCGGGGCCGGTCGGTTCGTCCGGCCGGGCGGCCGGCCGGATCAGCCGTTCAGGCCGAGGTTGCCGAAGGCCGGGTTGAGCAGGCCGATCACATCGACCGTGTTGCCCACCACGTTGACCGGGACGTGCACCGGGGCCTGGATGGTGTTGCCGCTGACCACGCCCGGGGAGTGGGCGGCGGTGCCGTCGGCGCCCGCGCCGTGACCGGTGGCGGAGGCCGCGACCGCACCAGCGGCGATGATTCCACCGGCGATCACGGCGACGGCGGCGGCCTTCTTCAGGTTCTTCACTTCAGCGTCCTCCTGGTGTGGCTGCGGCCGACCGCCGCAGCTCCCTGGAGAACGCCTCGCCCCGGGACGGGTTGCGCCGTCCGGGTGACATACACCCGACAGTATGAATCTCGGCCCGGAGGGCGGCGGTCCGCTCCGCCGACGGCCGGCTCCCTCGGGGGCCGGCCGCGCCGGTGGTCAGCTCGCCGCTCCGTGCCGGACGGCCCACAGGGCCGCCTGGGTCCGGTCCGAGAGGTCCAGCTTCATCAGTATGTTCGAGACGTGCGTCTTGACGGTCTTCTCCGAGAGGACCAGCGCCCGCGCGATCTCGCGGTTGGAGCGGCCGTCGGCGATCAGGCCCAGCACCTCCCGCTCCCGTTCGGTGAGGGTGTTGCCCCGGCCCGTCCCCCCGCCCGGTTCCTCCTGGGCGAGCAGGGCCTCCGCGACCTCCGGCTGGAGCAGGACGTGTCCCGCGTGCACGGAACGGATCGCACCGGCCAGGGCGTCCGGGTCGACGTCCTTGTACACGTAGCCGGAAGCCCCGGCGCGCAGGGCGGGGACCACGGTGCGCTGCTCGGTGAAGCTGGTGACTATGAGGACCCTGGCCGGGTTCTGGAGTTCGCGCAGCATGCGCAGCGCCTCGATGCCGTCGGTACCGGGCATCTTGATGTCCATCAGGACGACATCGGGGCGGAGCTCCTCGGTCCTGGCCACGCCCTCGGCGCCGTCGGCCGCCTCGCCGACCACCTCTATGTCGTCCTGGATCTCCAGGAACGTGCGCAGACCGCGGCGGACCACCTGGTGGTCGTCGACCAGCAGCACCCTGATGATCTTGTCAGCCACCGGGTACCTCCATCTCGATCGTGGTGCCCTCGCCGGGCGCCGATTCAACGGTGAGCCTGCCGCCGACGCCGCCGGCCCGGTCGCGCATCGACACCAGGCCCAGGTGCCGGCCCGCCCGCCGGGTCGCCGCGGGCTCGAAGCCGCTGCCGTCGTCGGCGATCCGCAGCAGCGTGCCGCCGTCGCGCCGGGCCAGGGTGACCGCGACGCGTTCCGCGCCGGAGTGGCGCAGCGCGTTGTGCAGGGCCTCCTGGGCGACCCGGAGCAGCGCTTCCTCCTGGGCGGCCGGCAGGGCCCGTACGCCCAGGCTCTCGAAGGTCACCCGGGCCGTGTGGGCCCGGTCCAGGACCTGGACCTGGGTACGGAGCGTGGCGACGAGGCCGTCCTCGTCGAGCGCGGCGGGGCGCAGCTCGACGACGGCGGCCCGCAGCTCGTCCACGGCTTCGGCGGCGAGCACGGCGACCTGTTGCAGCTCGCCCTTGGCGCGGGCCGGGTCGCGGTCGACCAGGGCGGTGGCGGCCTGGGCCGTCAGCCGCAGGGAGAAGAGCTTCTGGCTGACCGCGTCGTGCAGCTCGTGGGCGAGCCGGGAGCGTTCCTCGGCGATGGTCAGCTCGCGGCTGCGTTCGTACAGCCGGGCATTGGTGAGGGCGATCGCGGCGTGCTGGGCGAGGATGGCCAGCAGGTCCTCGTCCTCGGCGGTGAAACCGCAGCTGCCCTCGGGCTTGGGGCAGCGCTTGTTGGCGAGGAAGAGCGCGCCCATGACCTCGTCGCCGTCCCTGATGGGCAGGCCGAGGAAGTCGGACATGTCGGGGTGGGCCTCGGGCCAGCCCTCGAAGCGGGGATCCTTGCGGACGTCGGCGAGGCGCTCGCACTTCGCCTCGCGGAGCATCGCGGCGAGGATGCCGTGCTGTCTGGGCAGGGGGCCGATGGCCTTCCACTGCTCGTCGCTGACGCCGTCGACGACGAACTGGGCGAAGCCGCCGTGGTCGTCGGGGACGCCCAGCGCGGCGTACTCGGCGTCCAGCAGCTCGCGGGCCGAGGCGACGATCGTCTTCAGGACGTCACGCACTTCGAGGTGCCGGCTCATGGCGAGCAGCGCGGCGCTCACGGCGGCCAGGCCCGATGGCGTGCGGTGGCTCATGGGCCTCACCGTACCGGCGGGGTGCGCACGCCGTATCGGCCTGTGGACGGCCTCGTACCAGGACCGTGGGACTAGGGCCTCTCGTTCGGACCATGCCGGGCCCGCATGCCCCGCGCGGGGCGGCCGCGGACGGCCGGCACACCCCGCAGGACCGGATCATGACACTCCGGATTGCGGAAGCAACGGTTGGTGAAACTGTTGCGCGCCCGATGTGAGGCCGCGCATAGGACCCACATCACTTACGAAGCCGACTAGTGGAGGCATAAGTACCGCATCAGTGGGCATGAGCGCGGTCCCGCACGGCCGAGCGGGCCGCTGATCCACTACCCGGGGTCGTACGTCACACCTTTGCCACCCGATTTTGCCGCCGCTAAGAATTGCTCCCGTCCCCGACGGAGATGCGAAACGCGCTTCCCGTCTTCGTCCTCCGTGAGGGCTTCCGCGATTCGAAGAGGTACGTCTGCATGTCCGCGTCCAGCATCACCGGCCGTCGCCGTCGCCTGAACAAGGCCCAGAAGTTCTCCGTCGCGGGTGTTTCCGCCGCCGCGGTCGCCGCGCTCTCGTTCTCGCTCGTCCCCGCCAACGCCGAGCCCAAGACCGAGGCCGAGGCTCCCGTCTCCGCCGCCCCCGTGGTCCTCGCGTCGGCCGCCGGTGCCCCGCAGGCCAGGACGGTGCAGGCAAGCATCATCGAGCAGCACTCCACCGCCGAGAAGCTGATGAAGGCCGCCGACCTCGCCAAGGCCAAGAAGGCCGCCGCCGAGAAGGCCGCCGCCGCCAAGAAGAAGGCGGCCGCCGAGGCCAGGGCCGCGGCGAAGGCCGAGGCCAGGGCGAAGGCCGAGGCCAGGGCGAAGGCCGAGGCCAGGGCGAAGGCCGAGGCCAGGGCGAAGGCCGAGGCCAGGGCGAAGGCCGCCGCCCGTGCGAAGGCGAAGGCCGTCGCCGAGCGCACCGAGACGCGTGCCGCCAGCCGTTCCCAGGCCCGTACCCCGGTGTACGCCAACAACCTGGACGGCTGGATCCGGCAGGCCCTGGACGTCATGCGCGCCAACGGCATCCCCGGCTCGTACGACGGGCTGCACCGCAACATCATGCGCGAGTCGACCGGCAACCCGAACGCGGTCAACGGCTGGGACGTCAACGCCCAGAACGGCACCCCGTCCTGCGGCCTGCTCCAGGTCATCCAGCCGACGTTCAACGCGTACCACGTGCCCGGCACCTCGTCGAACATCTACGACCCGGTCGCCAACATCACGGCCGCCGCCAACTACGCGGCCGACCGGTACGGCTCGATCGACAACGTCAACAGCGCGTACTGAGCCGGCGCCCGGACGCCGCACGCACATGCCGAAGGGCGGCACCCCGCGGGGTGCCGCCCTTCGGCGTCCGGTACCGGCGCGTCCGCCCCGGTACCCGTGATCACTTGCGCATGACCTCCGGCTCGTGACGGCGCAGCAGTCGCGCGACCGCGAAGCCGCAGATGACGCCCAGGGCCAGGAGCACCGTGATGTTGATGCCCCACTGACCGACCGAGTGCTCCCACAGCGGGTCCAGGTCGGTCGGGTTCTTCGGGTCCCACGGCGGCATCAGGTGTGCCAGGTCGAGCGTGGTGCCCGCGCCCGCGATGGCCCAGCGGGACGGCATCAGCCAGGCGAACTGCTCCAGGCCGGGCGAGCCGTACACCTGGAAGAGGATGCCGGTGAAGACGACCTGGACGATCGCGAACATGACCAGCAGCGGCATGGTCTTCTCGGCGGTCTTCACCAGCGAGGAGATGACCAGGCCGAACATCATCGAGGTGAAGCCGAGCGCGATGATCGTCACGCAGAGCTCGACGGCCGGCGGCATGATCAGGCCCTCTTCGGGCAGGTCGCGGGTGGCGAAGCCGATGCCGCAGATGATGACGCCCTGGATGGCCGTGATCACGCCGAGCACGATCACCTTGGACATCAGGTAGGCCGAGCGGGAGAGGCCGGTGGCCCGTTCCCGTTCGTAGATCACCCGTTCCTTGATCAGTTCTCGTACGGAGTTGGCCGCGGCGGAGAAGGTCATGCCGATCACCAGGATCAGCATGATCGTTCCGGCGTCGCCGTTGAACCGGGACGGCGGCTTCGGCGGGGCCAGGCCGAAGTCGGCCGGGATGACCACGCTGACGACGCCGAGCACGGCGGGCAGGATCACCATCAGGCCCATGAAGCCCTTGTCGGACGCGATCACCGAGACGTAGCGGCGCATCAGCGTCCACAGCTGGGCGGACCAGCTCTGCGGCTTCGGCGGGCGCATCTGCTGCGGGGGCGGCATGTGCACGGACTGCGCGGCGACGGCGTCGATGTCCGCGGCGTACATCTGGTAGTGCTGCGAACCGCGCCAGCGGCCCGCCCAGTCGTAGTCGCGGTAGTTCTCGAACGCGGAGAAGACGTCGGCCCAGGTGGTGTAGCCGAAGAAGTTGAGCGCTTCCTCCGGCGGGCCGAAGTAGGCGACGGAACCGCCCGGCGCCATGACCAGCAGCTTGTCGCAGATGGCCAGCTCGGCCACGGAGTGCGTGACGACGAGGACCGTGCGGCCGTCGTCGGCCAGGCCACGCAGCAGCTGCATGACGTCGCGGTCCATGCCCGGGTCGAGGCCGGAGGTCGGCTCGTCGAGGAAGATCAGCGACGGCTTGGTGAGCAGCTCCAGCGCGACGGAGACGCGCTTGCGCTGACCGCCGGAGAGCGAGGTGACCTTCTTGTCCTTGTGGATGTCGAGCTTGAGCTCGGCGAGGACCTCGAGGATCCGGGCCTGGCGTTCGGCCTCGGTGGTGTCCGCGGGGAAGCGGAGCTTGGCCGCGTACTTGAGCGCCTTGATGACGGTGAGTTCCTTGTGCAGGATGTCGTCCTGCGGGACCAGACCGATGCGCTGGCGCAGCTCGGCGAACTGCTTGTAGAGGTTCCGGTTGTCGTAGAGGACGTCGCCCTGGTTGGCGGGCCGGTAACCGGTGAGCGCCTTGAGCAGGGTGGACTTTCCGGAGCCGGACGGGCCGATGACCGCGATGAGCGACTTCTCCGGGACGCCGAAGGAGACGTCCTTGAGGATCTGCTTGCCGCCGTCGACCGTCACCGTGAGGTGGCGGGCGGAGAAGGAGACCTCACCGGTGTCGACGAACTCTTCCAGCCGGTCGCCGACCAGGCGGAAGGTCGAGTGACCGACGCCGACGATGTCGTTGGGGCCGATGAGCGCGGAGCCGGACTTGGAGAGCGGCTGGCCGTTGACGTACGTGCCGTTGTGGGATCCGAGGTCGCGGATCTCGAAGCGGCCGTCGGGGGTCGCGTGGAATTCGGCGTGGTGGCGCGAGACCTGGAGGTCGGAGACCACCAGCTCGTTCTCCAGCGCACGGCCGATGCGCATGACGCGGCCGAGGGCCAGCTGGTGGAACGTGGTGGGGCTGCGGTCGCCGTACACCGGCGGGGCCCCCGCGGCACCGCCCGCGCCGGGGGTGTTCGGCATGCCCTGCTGGTGCGGGACCTGGGGCTGCGGCTGCACGGGCTGCTGGGGCTGCCCCTGGGGAGCCTGCTGCCAGCCCTGCTGCTGCGGAGCGGGGTTCTGCGGGGCGGGCCAGCCGGCACCGCCCTGCTGCGGCTGCTGTGCGGGGGCCTGCGGGGCCCCCGCGCCCTGGCCGCCGTACGCGGCGCCCGCCGGGGCACCCAGGCTCAGCAGCGGTCCGTCGGTGGCGTTGCCGAGATGCACGGCGGAGCCGGGACCGATCTCCAGCTGCTGGATCCGGCTTCCCTGCACATAGGTGCCGTTGGTGCTGCCGTGGTCCTCGATGAACCAGCTACGGCCGTTCCAGCTGATCGTGGCATGCCGCCACGAGACCCTTGCGTCGTCGATCGTCAGGTCGCCCTGCGGATCGCGCCCGAGGGTGTACGACCTGGACGGATCGAGCGTCCAGGTCCTTCCATTCAATTCCAGTACGAGTTCCGGCACTCCGCGCCCCACTAGTTGTCCCCCGAGTTACCCCCATCACAGGGAGCCTAGGGATGCTGAACATCGTGGGGAACTATTCCAGGAGCGGTCCCGGATACGAAAGTCGGACGGGGTGAAGACCCTGCCGAGACCTGCATCGTTACGGTGTCGGCACGAAAAACTGCGGACAGGAGCCGCAAGTTCCGACGAATGCCAGCAGACCATCGACAAGCTGGCCGAACCATGGCATTCACTCCCGATCGCGGGACGATCCGGGGCATACACGTTCCGTCACCGTCCGGATGCGCGGCCCGGCCACCGAGGGTCCACCCGGTCGTCATCCGGCGTTCCGGGGACGCGGCGCCCCCGGCCGTCCGCGGCCCGCGCCCGGTGCCCCGTGCGGGCGGGGAACGGGGGCGACGCGCTGTCCGGCACTCGGGACGGACCTTCGGTGCCGCGGGAGGGACCGATACGGTGGAAGCACCATGAGCGCATCGCAGCCCCCTCAGTCCTCCCGGTCTCCTGAGCCCTCCGAGCCCCTCCTGGGCGCGGACACACCCACCCTTCTCGTGAAGATCTTCGGGAAGGACCGTCCCGGCATCACCGCCGGGCTCTTCGACACCCTCGCCGCCTACTCGGTCGACGTCGTCGACATCGAGCAGGTCGTCACCCGTGGCCGCATCGTCCTGTGCGCGCTGGTCACCGCCCCGACCGCGGGCGGCACCACCGAGGGCGACCTGCGGGCGACCGTGCACAGCTGGGCCGAGTCCCTGAAGCTCCAGGCCGAGATCATCTCCGGCACGGGCGACAACCGGCCGCGCGGCTACGGGCGTTCCCACGTGACGGTGCTCGGGCACCCGCTGACCGCGGAGTCGACCGCCGCCATAGCGGCCACGATCACCTCCACCGGCGGCAACATCGACCGCATCTTCCGGCTGGCCAAGTACCCGGTCACGGCGGTCGAGTTCGCGGTGTCGGGCACCGGCACCGCGGAGCTTCGCACGGCCCTGGCCACGGAGGCGGCCGGGATCGGCGTCGACGTGGCGGTGGTGTCCGCCGGGCTGAGCCGCCGGGCGCAGCGACTGGTCGTCATGGACGTCGACTCGACGCTGATCCAGGACGAGGTCATCGAGCTCTTCGCCGCCCACGCGGGCTGCGAGGACAAGGTGGCCGAGGTCACCGCCCAGGCGATGCGCGGCGAACTCGACTTCGAGCAGTCGCTGCACGCGCGGGTCGCGCTGCTGGCGGGGCTCGACGCGTCGGTGGTGGACAAGGTGCGCGCC
This sequence comes from Streptomyces sp. NPDC002669, assembly GCF_042889165.1. Lineage (NCBI taxonomy): Bacteria > Bacillati > Actinomycetota > Actinomycetes > Kitasatosporales > Streptomycetaceae > Streptomyces > Streptomyces sp. NPDC002669. Next base: position 15,396 of record NZ_JBIAQQ010000003.1, read on the forward strand.
GAGGTGCGGCTGACGCCGGGCGCGCGCACGCTGATCCGTACGCTGAAGCGGCTCGGCTATCAAGTGGGCGTGGTCTCGGGCGGGTTCACCCAGGTCACCGACGACCTGAAGGAGCGGCTCGGGCTCGACTTCGCCTCCGCCAACACGCTGGAGATGGTCGACGGGAAGTTCACCGGGCGGGTCGTCGGCGACGTCGTCGACCGGGCCGGCAAGGCCCGGCTGCTGCGCAGTTTCGCCAAGCAGGCCGGGGTGCCGCTGGCGCAGACCGTGGCGATCGGTGACGGTGCGAACGACCTGGACATGCTGAACACGGCCGGCCTCGGGGTGGCGTTCAACGCCAAGCCGGTGGTCCGCGAGGCCGCGCACACCGCGGTGAACGTGCCGTTCCTGGACACCGTGCTGTATCTGCTCGGCATCACCCGTGAGGAGGTCGAGGCCGCCGACGGCCTCGTCGACTGACGCGTTCCCGTACGGCGCTTCTGTAGGAACGTTCCTGCGGTGGCGGTCCCGTGAGGCGGTCCGGTACGGACGGCCTCGTGCGGGGCGGCCCCCCGGGACGTGAAAGGCCCCGGTGCGCTCGCACCGGGGCCTTTCACGCGTCCGTCCTGTTCCGCCCGTGCGTGCTGTGCGCGTACCGACCGCCCCGCGGCGAGCGTACGGGCGCGGCAGCCGGGCGTTCGGGCGGGTGCGGCGGGATCAGTCGTTGGGCGTCCAGTACTCGACCAGCTTGCCCACTCCGTGTTCCACGCCCTTCCAGGAGCCGTTGAACTCGACGACGGCGAACGCGGCGGTCGGGAAGCCACCGCGGGACATCCGGGCCAGGGCGTCGCCCTCGGCCGAGCCGGAGAGGGCGTCGGCGACCGCGTGCATGCCGGGGTTGTGGCCGATGAGGAGAAGGTCGCGCACGTCGTCGGGGGTCTCGTTGATCAGGGCGATGAGCTCGCCGGGGGACGCCTCGTACAGGCGCTCCTCGTACACGGTCCTCGGTCGGTGCGGCATCTCGTGCACCGCCAGCTTCCACGTCTCGCGGGTCCTGGCGGCGGTGGAGCAGAGAGCCAGATCGAGGACGATCCCGGAGTCGACGAGTTTGCGGCCTGCGACGGGGGCATCCTTGCGGCCGCGCTCCGCGAGGGGCCGCTCGTGGTCGGAGTCCTGCGACCATTCCGCCTTTGCATGCCTGAGAAGGACGATCCTGCGAGGTGTATCGACGCTCATACACCTCAGCTTCGCACGAAATGGCCCGCCCGGCGCAGGGTGTTGACGTGCTCGTGCGGTCGGACGCGGGCGGCTCGGGCCGGCCGCCGGGGCGGGGGCGGAGGGCCTCAGGGGCTCACCAGGGCCATGACACGTGCGAGGAGTCGGCCGATCGCGGGATCGGTGGTCGCGGCCTGCGCGTCACCGGTGCCGATGATCAGCAGCATCAGCGCGGTGAACGCGACCGTCGGCAGCACCACGGCCCACCACGGCAGCCGGACCTCGATGCCGCCCGTGGCCGGGTGGGTGGTCCGGGGGTGGTGGTGTGCAGGGGCCGCCATGTCCGCCTCCGTGGGGCTTCGGTGCCGAATCCGGGGGTTGCCGGTTCCGATACCGAGAAACCTACGGATCCGCGGGCGCCGTACCCATCCGGTGACCCACCCACTTCACCCTGACCCCAGCCCCCTAGGGGATGGTGGGGACAGCCCCACCCCCGGCCGCGGCTCCGGGCCGGGTCAGGGGGAGGCGACCGAGGCGATCACCGCGACCACCACGGTGATCAGCAGCATCGCTCCGAGCACGAGGAGGAGCTTCTTCTGGCCGTTCTGGGGATTCGGGTCGAGCACAGGAGACATGGGCACAGTCTCCCACCTCAGCATTCGTCCTCGATCGTCCGGGCCCGCCCCGCCAGGACCCCGGCCGCCATCTGGGGCACCATGAGGCCCGCCATCAGGGCGATCGGCACCTCCCAGCCGCCGGTGTGCTGGTAGAGCACGCCGATCAGCAGCGGTCCGGGGATCGAGATCAGGTAGCCGACGGACTGGGCGAAGGCGGACAGCCGTACGACTCCGGCACCGGTGCGCGAGCGCATGCCGATCATCGTCAGGGCCAGCGGGAAGGAGCAGTTCGAGATCCCCAGGAGCAGCGCCCAGGCCCAGGCCCCGCCGGCCGGTGCGAGGTAGAGGCCGGCGTATCCGACGAGGCCGCAGCCGCCGAGGAACAGGACGATCGGGCCCTGGTTCCGCATCCGGGAGGCGACCCTCGGGATGACGAACGCGAGGGGCACCCCCATCGCCATGGTCACGGCGAGCAGCACGCCCGCGGTACCGGCCGAGACCCCCGCGTCGCGGAAGATCTGCGGCATCCATCCCATGGTGATGTACGCGGCGGTGGCCTGCAGGCCGAAGAAGCAGGCGAGCGCCCAGGCGGTGCGGCTGCGGGTGATCCGGAGGGCCGGGGCGTCCTGGCCGTGGCCGCCCGGCCGGGCCGAGGGCCCGCGCCGGTCCCGTACCACCGGGAGCCAGGGCAGGATCGCGGCGGCGGCGAGCGCGGCCCAGACGCCGAGGCCGAGCCGCCAGCTGCCGCCCAGCGCGCTGGTCATGGGCACGGTCACGGCGGCGGCGAGCGAGGTGCCGAGAGCCAGGGCCATCGAGTAGAGCCCGGTCATGGAGCCGACGCGGTCCGGGAACCAGTGCTTGACGATCACCGGCATCAGGACGTTGCTGACGGCGATGCCCATGAGGGCCAGGGCACTCGCGGCGAGGAAGCCCGCGGTGCCGCCGACGAGGGGGCGGATCACCAGGCCGGCGGTGATGGCGACCATGCCGGCGCAGACGACGGCGCCGGGCCCGAAGCGGCGGGCGAGGCGGGGCGCCATGATGCCGAAGACCGCGAAGCAGAGCGGCGGCACGGAGGTGAGGACACCGGCCACGCTGCCGCTCATGTGCAGGCCGTCCCGCACCTCTTCGAGGAGGGCGCCGAGGCTGGTGATGGCGGGACGGAGGTTGAGGGCGGTGAGGACCAGCCCGACGGCGACCAGCCGGAGCAGCCAGGGCGCGGGCCCCGAAGCGGGCCGGGCCGCCCCCGGGCCCTGCGGGGCGCGCGGGGCCGGGGAATCCATGGGGGCTTCCGCCGTGGCGGCGGGGCTGAGGGCCCGGGGCTGGGGCTGGTTCTCGTCGGACATGACTCCATCATAGAATCATGGGATGATTGGTTGTCCAATCCTCCGAGAACATTCGAGGGCCCCCGGGGAACCGTGAGATGTTCGCGGGGCGGCGTGAATCGTCCCCGCTCCCCCGGACACCTCGGGCGGCCCACGCGCGTTGAACGAGTGGGGCAGCCCGAGCACCTCGAACCGCCCCCCGGCAACCCGACCAAGGAGCACCATGACGCTGACGTCCCCGCGGCGTTCGGCACTCGCCGACCAGGTGATTGCCCAGCTGAGGAATCAGATCACCTCCGGCGAATGGCCCGTGGGTTCCCGGATTCCCACCGAGCCCGAGCTGGTGGAGCAGCTGGGGGTGGCCCGCAACACGGTCCGGGAGGCGGTGCGCGCCCTCGCGCACAACGGTCTGCTCGACATCCGGCAGGGTTCGGGCACCTATGTCGTCGCCACCAGCGAGCTGGCCGGGGTGATGCACCGCCGCTTCGCCTCCGCCGATCCCCGCCACGTCGCCGAACTGCGCTCCACCCTGGAGTCGTCGGCGGCCCGGCTGGCCGCCGTGCGGCGCACCGAGCGGGATCTGAAGCAGCTGGACGCGCTCATGGAGCGGCGGGAGGGGGCCTGGGCCGCGGGTGACGCCGAGGCGTTCGTCGAGGCCGACGCGACGCTGCACCTGGCCGTGGTCGCCGCCTCGCACAACGACGTGCTGACCGGCCTCTACGCCGACCTGGGTGATCTGCTGCGCCACTATCTCAGGGACGACATCGGTCACGAGCTGCGGCCGGAGAACCACATGGACCACAGCAGGCTGGTCGAGGCGATCCGGTCGGGGGACGCGGAGACGGCGGCCGCCGAGGCCGCGAGTCATGCGCTGAGCTGCCAGGTGGACCGGGTCTGAGGAAACCGGGTCGGATGGGACCGGGTCCGATGGGGTTGTCCTGTGGACCGGCGTCCGCAGAGCCGCGTTCAGGGGCGGTGCTCAGAGCGCGTCCCGCACCCCGTGCGTGATCCAGGCGGCGCCGACTTCCTTCCAGCAGCGGTCGTCCAGCCGTACGGTCCGCCCCGGGGCCACGTCGACCGGGGCGGCGTCGGCGTCGATGTCCCACCAGCGGCGGCACTCGGTGTGCAGCTGCACGCGGTCGGTGGAGGGGTACGGATTGTGGCAGTAGGCCACGACCCGGGAGCCCAGTACGGAGGTACGGCATTCGGCTCCGGCGGGTTCCGGGCCGGTGGCGGCGGGAGCGGGGGCCGGGGCCCCGGCCCGGCCCGCCATGGATATCCCCATCGGGGCGGCCAGTGCGGCGACGGCTATGGAGGCCGTCAGCAGGGCCCAGGTCCGGCGACGCGTGGAGCGCATGGCGTCCTCCCTCCCCCGCAGCCCGACCGGAAGTCCGGTTCACCACATTCTGCGGTGGATCGACCTTCTTTTCGACTTGAGCGGTCCGGGGGCGGACCCGACCGGCTCGGGGGCCGGCCTCGACCGGCGCGGGGCGGGCGAGGACGCACGACGGCCGCGTACCGCCCGGTCCGGGGCGGTACGCGGCCGTGTCACAGCCCGGGGTGCGGGATCAGGCACCCATCATGTGCACGCCACCGTCGACGTGGATGATCTCGCCCGTGGTCTTCGGGAAGAAGTCCGAGAGCAGGGCGACGACACCGCGTCCGGCCGGCTCCGGGTCCGCCATGTTCCAGGCCAGCGGGGAGCGGGTGTTCCACACGTCCGCGAGCTCGATGAAGCCCGGGATGGACTTCGCGGCCATGGAGCCGATCGGCCCGGCGGAGATCAGGTTGCAGCGGATGTCGTCCTTGCCCAGGTCGCGGGCGAGGTAGCGGGAGGTGGCCTCCAGCGCGGCCTTGGCCGGGCCCATCCAGTCGTACTGCGGCCAGGCGTACTGCGCGTCGAAGGTGAGGCCGACGATCGAGCCGCCGTCGGTCATCAGCGGCTTGCAGGCCATGGCGAGCGCCTTCAGCGAGAACGCCGAGACGTGCATCGCCGTGGCGACGGACTCGAACGGGGTGTTCAGGAAGTTGCCGCCGAGCGCGTCCTGCGGCGCGAAGCCGATGGAGTGGACGACGCCGTCGAGCGAGCCGAGCTCGTCGCGGACCAGGCCGGCGAGGCGGTCCAGGTGCTCGGTGTTGGTCACGTCCAGCTCGATGACCTTGGCCGGCTTCGGCAGCTTCTTCGCGATGCGCTCGGTCAGGGTGGGCCGGGGGAAGGCGGTCAGGATGATCTCGGCGCCCTGCTCCTGCGCCACCTTGGCGGTGTGGAAGGCGATGGACGACTCCATCAGCACACCGGTGACGAGGATGCGCTTGCCGTCGAGGATTCCGCTCATGGTGATCAGTGACCCATGCCCAATCCGCCGTCAACGGGGATGACGGCTCCAGTGATGTACGACGCGTCGTCGGAGGCGAGGAAGCGCACCGCGGCGGCGATCTCCTCGGGCTGCGCGTAGCGGCCGAGCGGCACCTGGGACACGATGCCCTTGCGCTGCTCCTCGGTGAGCACCTGCGTCATGTCGGTGTCCACGAAGCCGGGCGCGACGACGTTGAAGGTGATGTTCCGCGAACCGAGTTCCCGGGCCAGGGACCGGGCGAAACCGACCAGACCCGCCTTCGAGGCGGCGTAGTTCGCCTGCCCGGCGGAACCGAGGAGCCCGACGACGGAGGAGATGAGGACGACCCGGCCCTTCTTGGCGCGCAGCATGCCGCGGTTGGCGCGCTTGACGACCCGGAAGGTGCCGGTGAGGTTGGTGTCGAGCACGGACGTGAAGTCCTCCTCCGACATCCGCATCAGCAACTGGTCCTTGGTGACACCGGCGTTGGCGACCAGCACCTCGACGGGACCGTGCTTCTCCTCGATCTCCTTGTAGGCCTGCTCCACCTGTTCGGCGTCCGTGATGTCGCAACGGACCGCCAGGCAGCCCGCTTCGGTGAGGACTTGGGGCGGCTCGCCGGAGCGGTAGGTGAACGCGACCTTGTCGCCGTTGTCGGCGAAAGCTCGGGCGATGGCGAGGCCGATGCCCCGGTTTCCTCCGGTGACGAGAACCGAGCGGCTCAACGGATCACCCTTTCGATAGCGGTCTGGTACATCGAAAACCTATCGGTACCGCCCGCCCGGCGAGGACTCGGCCCCTGACAGCGCCTTTGGCCGGGTGCTGTGGGGTTCCTACAGATGATCGCCCCATGGGGTGCATCCCGGCGGGCCCCGGCGGACGGCGCCGGATATCCCCGGGTGCGGTCACTGTGCGGCGTGATTCACTGCCGTGGTGTATCGAGAAGGGAATTCCCCGTGCCCCATGAGGTAGATCAGTCTTTTCTGGCCCTGCCCCTGCGCGCCCTCGCCGACGCGGCGCTCGCCCGCGCGCGGGCGCTGGGCGCCGTGCATGCCGACTTCCGCTTCGAGCGGGTGCGCAGCGCGTCCTGGCGGCTGCGGGACGCCCGGCCCGCGGGCTCCTCGGACACCACCGATCTCGGGTACGCGGTGCGGGTGGTGCACGGCGGCGCGTGGGGGTTCGCCTCCGGGGTGGACCTGACGATGGACGCGGCGGCGAAGGTGGCCTCGCAGGCCGTGGCCATGGCGAAGCTGTCGGCGAAGGTGATCGCGGCGGCCGGCTCGGACGAGCGGGTCGAGCTGGCGGACGAGCCGTCGCACGGCGAGCGGACCTGGGTCTCGGCGTACGAGGTCGATCCCTTCGACGTGCCGGACGAGGAGAAGGGGGCGCTGCTCGCCGAATGGAGCTCCCGGCTCCTGGGCGCCGAGGGCGTCGCGCACGTGGACGCCTCGCTGACGGCCGTGCACGAGAACAAGTTCTACGCGGACACGGCGGGCACCGTGACCACCCAGCAGCGGGTCCGGCTGCACCCGGAGTTCACCGCGGTGGCCGTGGACGGGACGACCGGCGAGTTCGACTCGATGCGGACGATCGCCCCGCCGGTGGGCCGCGGCTGGGAGTACATGACCGGGACCGGCTGGGACTGGGACGACGAGCTGGCGCGGATCCCCGGCCTGCTGGCCGAGAAGATGCGGGCGCCGAGCGTCGAGGCGGGGACGTACGACCTGGTCGTCGACCCGTCCAACCTCTGGCTGACCATCCACGAGTCGATCGGCCACGCCACGGAGCTGGACAGGGCGCTGGGCTACGAGGCGGCGTACGCCGGGACCTCGTTCGCCACCTTCGACCGGCTGGGGAAGCTGGCATACGGCTCCTCCGTGATGAACGTGACCGGTGACCGCACCGCCGAGCACGGGCTCGCGACCATCGGGTACGACGACGAGGGCGTCGAGGCGCAGTCCTGGGACCTGGTCAGAAACGGGACGCTGGTCGGGTACCAGCTGGACCGGCGGATCGCGAAGCTGACGGGGCTGGGCCGGTCCAACGGCTGCGCCTACGCGGACTCTCCGGGGCACGTCCCCGTCCAGCGGATGGCGAACGTGTCGCTGCGGCCGGAGCCGGGCGGGCTGTCCACGGAGGACCTGATCGGCGGGGTGGAGCGCGGGATCTACGTGGTCGGCGACCGGTCCTGGTCGATCGACATGCAAAGGTACAACTTTCAATTCACCGGTCAGCGGTTCTTCCGGATCGAGAACGGCCGGCTGGCCGGTCAGCTGCGCGATGTCGCCTACCAGGCGACGACGACGGACTTCTGGGGCTCGATGGAGAAGGTCGGGGGCCCGCAGACGTACGTCCTGGGCGGTGCCTTCAACTGCGGCAAGGCCCAGCCCGGCCAGGTCGCGGCCGTCTCGCACGGCTGCCCCTCCGCCCTCTTCCGGGGCGTGAACATCCTCAACACGACGCAGGAGGCCGGACGATGAGCGGTCACCACAAAACCGGCCGGGGGTCCGGGGGTCGTCCCCCGGGACGGCACAGTCTCGACACGACGCAGGAGGCCGGACGATGAGCCGCGTCAGCAAGCCGCACGAGATCGTCGAGCGGGCGCTCGAACTGTCCACCGCGGACGGGTGCGTGGTCATCGCCGACGAGGAGTCGTCGGCGAACCTGCGCTGGGCCGGCAACGCCCTCACCACGAACGGGGTGACGCGGGGGCGGACCCTGACCGTCATCGCGACCGTGGACGGTGCGCAGGGCACCGCCTCCGGGGTGGTGTCGCGGTCGGCCGTCACCGCGGACGACCTGGAGCCACTGGTGCGGGCCGCCGAGGCCGCCGCGCGCGGGGCCGGTCCCGCGGAGGACGCCCAGCCGCTGGTCGGCGGGGTGCCCGTGTCGCCCGACTTCACGGACGCGCCGGCCGAGACGGGCTCGGACGTCTTCGCGGAGTTCGCCCCGGCGCTCGGCGACGCCTTCGCCCGGGCCCGTTCCGGCGGCCGTGAACTGTACGGCTTCGCCAATCACGAGATGACCTCCACCTACCTCGGCACGTCGACGGGGCTGCGGCTGCGCCACGACCAGCCGAACGGGACGCTGGAGCTCAACGCGAAGTCGCCCGACCGGACCCGCTCGACCTGGGCGGGCCGTTCCACGCGCGACTTCAAGGACGTCGACCCGGCCGAGCTCGACACGGAGCTGGCACGGCGGCTGCGCTGGGCGGAGCGCCGGATCGAGCTGCCCGCCGGACGGTACGAGACGCTGCTGCCGCCGACCGCGGTGGCCGATCTGCTGATCTACCAGCTGTGGTCGTCGACGGCGCGGGACGCCGCGGAGGGCCGGACGGTGTTCTCCCGGCCGGGCGGCGGGACCCGGCTCGGCGAGAAGCTGTCCGAGCTGCCGCTGACGCTGCGCAGCGACCCGCACGCGCCGGGGCTCGAATCGGCGCCGTTCGTGATCGCCCATTCCTCCGGGGACAGCGCCTCCGTCTTCGACAACGGTCTGCCGCTGGCGCCGACCGACTGGATCCGGGGCGGCGAGCTGGCGCACCTGACGACCACCCGGCACACGGCGGGGCTGACCGGGCTGCCGGTCTCACCGGCGATCGACAACCTGGTGCTGGACGGCGGCGGCGAGCGGTCCCTGGAGGAGATGGTGGCCTCGACGACCGGGCGCGGGCTGCTGCTGACCTGCCTCTGGTACATCCGGGAGGTCGATCCGGCGACGCTGCTGCTGACCGGGCTGACCCGGGACGGGGTGTACCTCGTCGAGGACGGCGAGGTCGTCGGCGAGGTGAACAACTTCCGGTTCAACGAGTCACCGGTGGATCTGCTGTCCCGGGCCACCGAGGCGGGCCGTACCGAGAAGACGCTGCCGCGCGAGTGGGGCGACTGGTTCACCCGGGCCGCGATGCCCGCGCTGCGCATCCCCGACTTCAACATGAGCTCGGTGAGCCCGGGTGTATGACCACCTAGACTGAGACGTTGCAACCCAATGTTGCAATCCAACGCCGTGAACGAGGAGACACACAACCGTGACGGACATCGTCGACGAGCTGAAGTGGCGCGGGCTGTTCGCCCAGTCCACCGATGAGGACGCACTGCGCAAGGCTCTCGCGGACGGTCCCGTCACCTTCTATTGCGGCTACGACCCCACCGCGGCGAGCCTGCACGTCGGCCATCTGGTGCAGGTGCTCACCATGCGCCGGCTCCAGCGGGCCGGTCTGCGTCCGCTCGCCCTGGTGGGCGGGGCCACCGGTCAGATCGGTGACCCGCGGCCGACCGCGGAGCGCACGCTGAACGACCCGGAGACGGTCGCCGGCTGGGTGTCGCGGCTGCGGGCCCAGATCGAGCCGTTCCTGTCCTTCGAGGGCGAGAACGCCGCGGTCATGGTGAACAACCTGGACTGGACCTCGGGCATGTCCGCGATCGAGTTCCTCCGGGACATCGGCAAGCACTTCCGCGTCAACAAGATGCTGACCAAGGACTCCATCGCCCGGCGGCTGGAGTCCGACGAGGGCATCAGCTACACCGAGTTCAGCTACCAGCTGCTCCAGAGCATGGACTTCCTGGAGCTGTACCGGCGCTACGGCTGCACCCTCCAGCAGGGCGGCAGCGACCAGTGGGGCAACCTCACCGCGGGTCTCGACCTGATCCACCGCCTGGAGCCGGGCGCCGAGGTGCACGCGCTGGCGACCCCGCTGATGACGAAGGCGGACGGGACGAAGTTCGGCAAGTCCGAGGGCGGGGCCGTCTGGCTCGACCCGACGATGACGACGCCGTACGCGTTCTACCAGTTCTGGCTGAACGTGGACGACCGGGACGTCTCGCGGTACATGCGCATCCTCAGCTTCCGCAGCCCCGCCGAGCTGGAGGAGCTGGAGAAGGTCACCGAGGAGCGTCCGCAGGCCCGGACGGCGCAGCGCGCGCTGGCCGAGGAGCTGACGACGCTGGTGCACGGCGCCGACCAGTGCGCCGCGGTCATCGCGGCGTCGAAGGCGCTGTTCGGCCAGGGCGAGCTCGGCGAACTGGACGCGGCGACGCTGGCCGCCGCGCTGTCCGAGGTGCCGCACGCCCGGGTCACCGAGCTCGGCCCGCTGGTGGACCTGCTGGTGGAGGTCGGTCTGGCGCCGAGCAAGTCGGGTGCCCGTCGCACGGTGAAGGAGGGCGGCGCGTACGTGAACAACGTCAAGGTCACCGACGGCGAGAGCGCGCCGGCCCGGGAGGAACTGCTGCACGGGCGCTGGCTGGTGCTGCGCCGGGGCAAGAAGAACCTCGCCGCCATCGAGGTCACCGGCTGACCCTGGAGCCGATCAGCACTGCGGCCGGACACGCTCGTACGAGCGTGTCCGGCCGCAGTGCGTCGTACCGGTGGTTCAGGTCCTCTGTCTGGTGCCGCGGATCGAGGCCCACAGCATGTCGCCGACCCCGACGACGGCCACCGCGCCGATCAGCTGGAGCAGATGGCGCGTCCAGTCGATGCCCTTGGTGTCGTTCACCCCGATCCAGGTGGCGACCGCGTTGCCGAGGACGCTGCCGATGATGCCGAAGACGGTTGTCAGCCAGAGGGGGATGTTCTGTTTGCCCGGCAGGATCGCCTTCGCGATCAGGCCGAGCACCAGCCCCACGATGATTGCCCACAGCCAGCCCATGTCGCCTCCTCGTGCGACGCGATGTCGCGTATGTCCCGCCCAGTGTCGGCCCACGGGGCGCGGCCCGCACGTCGGGGGAGCCCGGACGTGCGACACGGGTACCGGTGTGTACGAACCGGGCGTGCCCCGGTCTCGTAGCCGTCGCGGGCCGGGCGTACCGTGGATGCGGTCCGGTCCGGGAGCGTCCGGCGCGGGAAGTGCGGTGCCCCGGTCCGCCGGTGTCGGGGGAAGGGTGGAGACGTGATGCTGAAGCGGAGCGGCGACGAGGTCTTCCGGATCACGGGGGCCCGGCAGGGACTCGCGGACGATGTGCGCGGCAGACAGCGGCGCTATGTGATCTCGATGTCCGTGCGGACGGTTTCGGTGATCCTGGCCGCCGTGCTGTGGAACGTGGAGCGGTACGTCGCGATCGTGGCCCTGGTGCTCGGGGTCCTGCTCCCCTACGTGGCGGTGGTCATCGCCAACGCGGGCCGGGAGAACACCCCTTCGCTCCCCTCGACCTTCGTACCGGCGCCGATGCGGCCGGTCCTCGACGCGGCGCCGGTGTCCGGCGGCACGGACCCCGGCCCGAAAAATGGCGAAACACCCCGGGGTGCCGGGTCGGCGTGAGCCCGGCCGGGGGCGACCCTCACCGAATCCTCAAGAGAACCTCAGATCAATCATGAAGTTCCGGTGCACCGCACCCCGGTGTGCGTGACATACTGCGTAGGCGCTCCGCATCCCCCGTCGGAGCGACAGACCGACGCCGGGCAGCTCCCCCCGTGGCTGCTCGGCGTCGCTTTTCTCCGGCACGGGGTGACGTGGACGGCCGGGGAACCCCGGCTCGGCGGCACCGCCTAGGGTTGAGTCCGTGAACTCCCCTGATACCGCGGCCGATGACGCCGCCGCGCCCATCTGTTCCGCCAAGGGCTGCCGGGCCGACGCCGTGTGGGTGCTCGCCTGGAACAATCCGAAGCTGCACACCCCGGAGCGCCGCAAGACCTGGCTGGCCTGCGAGGAGCACCGGGAACACCTCTCCTCGTTCCTCGGCGTCCGCGGCTTCCTCAAGGATGTGGTGACGCTGGCGGAGTGGGAGTCCGCCGGACCGGACCCCGCTCACTGATCCGGCCCGATCCGAACGAAAGACCCTAGCCGCCGATCGCCGACATGGGCCGGTCCGGCTGGAGGAAGGAGGGGTCGTCCAGTCCCGATCCGGCCTTCTTGCCCCACATCGCCTCCGTCCAGATCCGGGCGATCTCCTCGTCGGGCGCGTCCGAGCGCAGGGCGGCGCGCAGGTCCGTCTCCTCGCGGGCGAAGAGGCAGGTGCGGACCTGGCCGTCGGCGGTGAGTCTGGTCCGGTCGCAGGCCCGGCAGAAGGGGCGGGTGACCGAGGCGATGACCCCGACCCGGTGCGGTCCGCCGTCGACGATCCAGCGCTCCGCGGGGGCGGAGCCGCGTTCCGTCTCGCCCTCCTCGGTGAGGGTGAAGCGGGTGCGCAGCGACTGGAGGATGTCGCCCGCCGTGATCATGCCGTCGCGCTTCCAGCCGTGCTGGGCGTCGAGCGGCATCTGCTCGATGAAGCGGAGCTCGTAGTCGTGCTCGACGGCCCAGGCGAGCAGTTCGGGGGCCTCGTCGTCGTTGAGTCCCGGCATGAGGACGGTGTTGACCTTGACCGGGGTGAGTCCGGCGTCGCGGGCGGCTTCGAGGCCGGCCAGCACGTCGTGGAGGCGGTCGCGGCGGGTGAGTGCCTTGAAGGTCTCGGGGCGCAGGGTGTCCAGCGAGACGTTGACCCGGTCGAGCCCCGCCGCCCTGAGCGCGGCGGCGGTGCGCTTCAGTCCGATGCCGTTGGTGGTGAGCGACATCCTGGGGCGCGGGTCCAGGGCCGCGCACCGCTCGACGACGGAGACCAGGCCGGGGCGCAGCAGCGGCTCGCCGCCGGTGAACCGGACCTCGGTGATGCCCAGCCGGGTGACGGCGATGCGGATCAGCCGGACGATCTCGTCGTCGCTGAGCAGGTCGGGCTTGGCCAGCCACTGCAGGCCCTCCTCGGGCATGCAGTACGTGCACCGGAGGTTGCACCGGTCGGTCAGTGAGACGCGCAGGTCGGTGGCGACCCTGCCGTAGGTGTCGATGAGCATGTGGCCCCCTCCCCCGGTGGCTTTCCGGTGCCGGCCCCGAGTGTCCGGGCGGCGGTTCCGGCTGGCTCCTTCGAGACTACGCGAGAGCGGTGACATCGCGGGGGGCCCGTAAGCCACGAGGAGCGGCACGGCCGTGTCGTAGGGTCCTACGACACGGCCGTGTGCGGTGTTCGTTCAGTGCGCTCCGACGCCGGTGAGGGACTTGACCTCCAGCTCGGCGTACTTGCCCTTGTCCGGCTCCTCCTTCGAGAGGAGGGAGCCGATCCAGCCGAGCAGGAAGCCCAGCGGGATGGAGATCAGGCCGGGGTTCTCCAGCGGGAACCAGGCGAAGTCGACGCCCTTGAACATCGACGTCTTCGGGTTGCCGGAGACGACCGGCGAGAACAGCACCAGGATCACCGAGCTGGCCAGGCCGCCGTAGATCGACCACAGCGCGCCCTGGGTGGTGAACCGCTTCCAGAAGAGGCTGTAGAGGATGGTCGGCAGATTGGCGGACGCGGCGACGGCGAAGGCGAGTGCCACGAGCCCGGCGACGTTCATGTCGCGGGCGAAGGCGCCCAGGACGATCGCGACCGCGCCGATGAGAACGGTGGCCCAGCGCGCCGCCCGCATCTCCTCCTTCTCGGTGGCCTTGCCCCTGCGGATGACGTTGGCGTAGATGTCGTGCGCGAAGGAGGACGAGGAGGCGAGGGTGAGCCCCGCGACGACGGCGAGGATGGTGGCGAAGGCGACGGCGGAGATCACCGCGAGCAGCACGGCGCCGCCGGTGGAGCCGACTCCGCCGAGGTATTCGGCGAGTTGCGGGGCGGCGGCGTTCCCGGCCGGGTTCTTGGCCTTGATCTCGGCCGGGCCGATCAGGGCCGCGGCGCCGAAGCCGAGCGCGATCGTCATCAGGTAGAACGCGCCGATGATGCCGATGGCCCAGTTGACGGACTTCCGGGCGGCCTTGGCGGTCGGCACCGTGTAGAAGCGGATCAGGATGTGCGGCAGGCCGGCGGTGCCGAGGACGAGGGCGATGCCGAGGGAGAGGAAGTCCAGCTTCGAGGTGCCGGTGACGCCGTACTTGAGGCCGGGTTCCAGGAACGCCGCTCCGTGGCCGCTCTTCGTGGCGGCCGTGCCCAGCAGGTCGGAGATGTTGAAGTCGAACTTCAGCAGCACCAGGAAGGTCATCAGCAGGGCGCCCGCGATCAGCAGGACGGCCTTGACCATCTGCACCCAGGTGGTGCCCTTCATGCCGCCGATGGTGACGTACACGATCATCAGGACGCCGACGAGGGAGACGATGAGGATCTTGCCGGCGTCGCTGGTGATGCCGAGGAGGAGGGCGACCAGGACGCCCGCGCCCGCCATCTGCGCCAGCAGGTAGAAGATCGAGACGACGATGGTGGAGACGCCGGCGGCGGTGCGGACCGGGCGCTGGCGCATCCGGTAGGCGAGGACGTCGCCCATCGTGTAGCGGCCGGAGTTGCGCAGCGGTTCGGCGACCAGGAGCAGGGCCACCAGCCAGGCGACGAGGAAGCCGATGGAGTACAGGAAGCCGTCGTAGCCGAAGAGGGCGATGGCGCCGGCGATGCCGAGGAAGGAGGCGGCGGACATGTAGTCGCCGGAGACCGCGAGTCCGTTCTGGAAGGCGGTGAACTGGCGGCCGCCCGCGTAGAAGTCGGCGGCGCTCTTGGTCTGGCGGCCGGCCCAGACGGTGATGCCGAGGGTGGCGGCGACGAAGACCGCGAACAGGGTGATGATCAGCGGCCGGTGTTCGCCGGTGGACGAGGCGGCCAGCGTCACGGCGGTGTGGGAGTGGTACGCGGTGCTCATGCGTCGGCCTCCATGCGGGACTTGATCGCCTCGGCCTTCGGGTCGAGCTTCGCCGCGGCGTGGCGCGAGTAGAACCAGGCGATGAGGAAGGTGGTGGCGAACTGGGCGAGACCGAACACGAAGGCCACGTTGATGTTGCCGTACACCTTGGTGCCCATGAAGCCGCCCGCGTAGTTGGACAGCAGCACGTACAGCAGGTACCAGAGGACGAAGGCAATGGTCAGCGGGAAGGCGAACGAACGGTGCGCGCGGCGCAGTTCGCCGAACTCCTTGCTCTCCTGCACGTCGAGGAACGCCTCGGTCGTGGGCCGGGTGGGGCGGGTGTCCGTACTGCCCTCGGGCGGCGGCGGTGCATCGGTAGCCACGGAATCTCCTCGCGACGCGGGTGCGGTGGTGGGGGACGGTCGGTCTCATCGGGAAGGCCGGGTGCGAAACCCCTTCCCGGCGGGGGCGGGGAGCGCTCTCCCCGTCATGGGCACGGAGGGTTCCGCGGGGCGGTTCACCGCGGATACGTACTTCTCCGGCCGTCTCCCGCCGCTGTCCGGTCGAATCCGTTACCACGAACTCATTGATGATCGGGGATGATCAGCGATAACTTCACACGTCATGTACGCGACCGGCCACATCCGTGCCGGTCGCTCGGCACGGATGATGTGGAGACCCCATGGCTCAGCTGGGATCCAGACGGACGCGCGCACTGACATTGCCCGTCGGGCTGGCCCTCACCGCCTCGCTCGGCTTCCTCCCCGCGGGTGCCGCCTCCGCCGCACCGGTGGACGCGCAGCCCGCGGCGACGGTGTCGACGGACGGCCCGAAGCTCTCCTACGTGGTCAACACGCGCGGAAACCACGGCACGGTCAAGCAGGTGAAGAAGGCGATCGCCGCGGCCGGTGGCACGGTGGTGGTCGCCTACGAGCAGATCGGCGTCATCGTCGCCCACTCGCAGAACCCGGACTTCGCGAAGACGATCCGCCGGGTCAAGGGCGTGGATTCGGCAGGGGCCACCCGTACCAACCCCATCGTCCCGCAGGCCACCACGGACACCGGGGACGAGCAGCCGCTCACCGCCGCCCAGACGAAGAGCGCGGCGGCGCGGGCGACGGCGGACCAGGACCCGATGGAGCCCCTGCAGTGGGACCTGCCCGCCATCAAGGCGGACCAGGCGCACAAGAAGACGCTGGGCAGCAGCAAGGTCACGGTCGCGGTCATCGACACGGGCGTCGACGACACCCACCCGGACCTGGCGCCGAACTTCGACCGCGGGTCCTCGGCGAGCTGTGTCTCCGGGGCGCCGGACACGACCGACGGCGCCTGGCGCCCGAAGGCCGGCGAGAGCAACCACGGCACGCACGTGGCGGGCACCATCGCCGCCGCGAAGAACGGCATCGGCATAACGGGCGTCGCGCCGGGCGTGAAGGTCGCCGGTATCAAGGTGGCGAACCCGGACGGCTTCTTCTACACCGAGTCGATCGTCTGCAGCTTCGTCTGGGCCGCCGAGCACGGGGTCGACGTCACCAACAACAGCTATTACACCGACCCGTGGATGTTCAACTGCAAGGAGGACGAGGACCAGGGCGCCCTGGTCGAGGCCGTCGCCCGTGCCACGCGGTACGCGGAGCGCAAGGGTGCGGTCAACGTCGCCTCGGCCGGCAACAGCGACTTCGACCTGGCCTCCGGCGCGATCGAGGACACCACCAGCCCGAACGACACCACGCCCGGCTCCCGGACCATCGACCCGTCCCAGTGCCTGGACATCCCCGCGCAGCTGCCGGGCGTGGTGACGGTCTCCGCGACCGGTGCCAAGGGCCTGAAGGCCTCGTACTCGAACTACGGGAACGGCGTCATCGACGTGGCGGCCCCGGGCGGTGACTCCACGGTCTACCAGACGCCCGCCCCGCCGGCCACGAGCGGCCTGATCCTGTCCACGCTGCCGGACGGCAAGTACGGCTACAAGGCCGGTACGTCGATGGCCTCCCCGCACGTCGCGGGTGTCGCGGCCCTGATCAAGTCGAAGCACCCGTACGCGTCCGCGGCCGCGGTGAAGGCGCTGCTGCTCGCGGAGGCCGACGCCACCGAGTGCGGCGCGCCGTACGACATCGACGGCGACGGCACGATCGACGCCGTCTGCGAGGGCGGCAAGAACCGCAACGGCTTCTACGGCGCCGGTGTGGTGAACGCGCTGAACGCGGTCCGCTGGTAGCGGATCGGGAAGCGGCACGAAGGGAGGGTCCGGGGTCTTCGACCGGGCCCTCCCGCCGTTCACCGGGGCGCCGTGACTCCGGGGCTCCGTGACTCCGAGGCTCCGGGGGCCCGGGGGCCCGGGGGCCCGGGGGCTCGGGGGCTCTTCCTCCGGGGTGGCACCCGGTGCCATAGTGCGAGGATGAACCAGGTACGTGCATCCGGCATCGAACAGGCGTGGGCGGCGCTGGGCGGCGATCCCGCGCTGCTCGCCCGCATCGGGACGGCCGGCCGCGGCGGGGCGCTCCCCGCGCGGCTGCCCGTCATGGAGCTGGCCCGGTCCACCGTGGCGGTCTGCTCGCTGGCCGCCGCCGAGCTGGCCGCCCGCCGGACCGGCGGCCCGGTGCCACGGGTGCGGATCGACGACGGCGCGGTGGCGACGGCGTTCACCGGCGAGCGCCATCTGCGGATCGACGGGCGGGCGGCGGCCACCTTCGCCCCGTTGTCCAGGTTCTGGCGCTCGGCGGACGGCTGGGTCCGTACGCACGCCAACTACCCGCACCACCGGGCCCGGTTGCTCGCCGTGCTTGGGCTGCCCGCGGACACCCCGGACGAGGTCGCGGTGGCGGCGGTGGCCGCCTCGTTCGCCGGGCGCCGGGGCGAGGAGATCGAGCGGACGGTGTACGCGGCGGGCGGCCTGGCCGTGGCCGCCCGCACCCCGGCGCAGTGGGCGGCCGATCCGCGGGGCGCCGCCCTGGCGGGCACGCCGCTGGTGGCCGGGGAACGGCTCGACGACGCGCCGGTGCGCCGGGCGGCGACGTCCGGTGGTGAGCCCGGGCTGCCCGCCGCCGGGCTGCGCGTGCTGGACCTCACCCGGGTGATCGCCGGGCCCGTCGCCACCCGGGCCCTGGCGCTGCTCGGCGCGGACGTGCTGCGGATCGACTCGCCGCGGCTGCCGGAGAGCCCGGACGCGCACGCCGACACCGGTTTCGGGAAGCGGTCGGCGGACCTGGATCTCGACCGCCCTTCCGGCAGGGCCGCTCTCGACGCGTTGCTGGACGACGTGGACGTGGTCGTCGTCGGGTACCGGCCGGGGGCGCTGGACCGGTTCGGGCTGACGCCCCGGGCCCTGGCCGCGCGCAGGCCGGGGCTGGTCGTCGGGCGGTTGTCGGCCTGGGGGCTCTCGGGCCCGTGGGCGGAGCGGCGCGGCTTCGACAGTCTGGTGCAGGTGGCCACGGGCATCGCCTCGGTCCAGGCCGGGCCCGGGGGCCCGCCGGGTGCGCTGCCCGCGCAGGCGCTGGACCACGGCACCGGCTATCTGCTGGCCGCCGCCGTGCTGCGGGCCCTGACCGAGCAGCACGACGGGGGCGGCTCCCGGCTGGTCACGCTCTCGCTGGCCCGTACCGCCGCCTGGCTGCTGGACGAGCTGCCCGCCCCGGCCCCGGACGGCCCCGGCGCCGACGGGGCGTACGCGTCGTACGACCCGGAGAAGTGGCTCACGGAGACGGACAGCCCGCTGGGCCGGCTGCGGCACGCGCTGCCGGCGGTCGCCTTCGACGGCTCCCCCGCGAACTGGCCGCGCCCGCCCGGCCCGCTGGGGGCGGACCGGCCCGGCTGGCTCGCGGCCCGGTGAACGTCCTCAGTCCCGGGGCCCGTCCGTCGCGGTGCGCCCCGCCCGCGCCGGGGCGGGGTCGAGCGCCCCGGTGGTCAGCAGGTACTGCGCCGCGAGGTAGGTGAGCATGACCCAGAAGTCGGGGGCGGGCAGTTGCGGCCAGTCGGCGATCCCGGTGGCGATCAGCCCGTCGGAGAGCAGGAACAGCCCTCCGCCGACGGCCGCGCGCACGCCGAGGACACCGGCCCGGCACGCCATCGCCGTGAGCAGCAGGCTGTAGCCGGCCATCGGCACCCGCAGGTCCGCGGGCAGCCCGTTCCAGAGCAGCGCGACGAAGACGGTCAGGGCCACCGCGTACCCGAGCGCGGCCGCCGGTGAGCTGTGGGCCCGTCCGAAGAGCCACAGGTAGCAGACGTGGCCGACGGCGAAGGAGCCCATCCCGACCAGGAAGGCCGGGTCGGAGCCGAGCAGCAGGAAGGTGTCGCCGCCCCAGCCGAACAGCAGCGCCGCGACGAGCAGCCGGGGGCCGCGCCGGGCGAGGGCGTACCCCGCCAGCAGCGGCATCAGCAGGGGTTTCGCGATCTGGTGGGCGAGCTCGATCCCGGCGAGCACGCCGACGAGGTCGACGGCGCAGGCCACGAGGAACGCGACGAGCAGCGGGCGCACGAGGCGGTCCCGGCGGCCCGGGCCGGCGCCGGCTCCTGTCCGGTCAGCGCCGCGGGGGCCCCGGTCGGTGTCGGTACCGGTGTTCGTCCGGCGGTGCCGGTCGGCTTCGGCGCTCATCCGGCGCGCTCCTCGGTGGGAAGGGTGATGGTCGTGGTCGCGGAGGCCGCCGCCGGCTGCCAGCCCGGTCCGCGGAAGATCCGCCCGGCGCGCTCGCTCCAGCTGCCCGCCGCCCGTACGTCGCGGGCGATGGCGGCGTACTCGTGGGTGGCGACCCGCAGCGGGTTGAACGTGTCGATGTTCTTGGTGAGGCCGAACACGGGACGCTCCGTCTCGGCCGTGAAGGACCCGAAGAGCCGGTCCCAGACGATCAGGATGCCGCCGAAGTTCCGGTCCAGGTAGCCGCCCTGCGACGCGTGGTGCACCCGGTGGTGGGAGGGCGTGTTCAGCACGTACTCGAAGGGCCTGGGCAGCTTGTCGACACGTTCGGTGTGCACCCAGAACTGGTAGACGAGGTTGGCCGAGGAGCAGAAGGCGAGCGCGGCCGGGTGGACCCCGCAGGCGATCATCGGCAGGTAGAACGGCCAGACGGTCAGCGAGGTCCAGGGCTGGCGCAGCGCGGTGGAGAGGTTGAACTTCCGGCTGGAGTGGTGGACCACGTGGCAGGCCCAGAGGATCCGGATGACGTGGTGGCCGCGGTGCGACCAGTAGTAGAAGAAGTCCTGCGCGAGCAGCATCAGCAGAACGGTCCACCACAGCACGGGGACGCGCAGCGGGGTCAGTTCGTGGACGGCGGTGTAGATCGCGACGACGGGCACTTTCCACAACAGGTCGAAGGCCAGGCTGCCCAGCCCCATGCTGATGCTGGTGACGGTGTCCTTCGTCTCGTACCCGGCGGCCTCCTCGTCGGGGTGGAAGTGGTGGAGGGCCATTTCCAGGACGGTGAGCAGGACGAAGGCCGGTATGGACCAGAGCACTACATCGGGCAGGTTCGTCGGCATGCCAGCACCGTAGAGCCGCAGGTGGGCCAAGGACCAGACGTTGTTACCAACAAGTATGCGAGACGCGTTGTCAACAGCCTTTGGTGACTTCTGCCAACGCGCCCGTCGTACGATCCCTGTGACCTGAGCCGCCCCGGGGAGGAAATGCCGTGCAGGGTCTGGAAGTTGCGCTGGTCCGGCTGGCGACGACGGTCATCGGCACGGTGACCAGGTCACTGGTCGCGCCGCGGCCGGGGGCGGGCCTGGTCCCGGATCCGGTGCGCCCGCTCCCCCGCCCGGCGAAACCGGACCGGCTGGCGGGGGTGCTCGGCGAACGGCTGACGCAGTCGTACGCCGGGCTGGCCGAGCACGAGCGGCTGGCCGCCGTGGAGGCGGTGCGGGACACCTTCGCGGCGGCGGGCGAGCTGACGGCGGACCGGCTGTTCGCCGTCGGCCTGGAGCCCGAGCGGCTGCGCGCCGAGCTGTCGGCGCCCGCCGCGGGCCTCTCGGGGCGGGCGGTCGAGCTGTACGAGGAGCTGCTCGGCCGGTGCTGCGCGCACGCCATGGAGCAGCTGTCCGCCCAGCCGTCGTTCATGGCGCGGGCGGCCGTGGAGCAGGCCCGCGCGACGGAGCGGACGCGGGAGCTGGTGGCGGACGTCCGCGAACGGGTCGGCCCGCGCCCGGATGCCGCCGCCCTGGACTTCGAGCACCGGTACGCGGATTTCATGGCCGCGGCACACAGCCGGATGGGCCTGTTCGGGCTGACGCTCGGGCGGTCGGCGGCCGAGTGGCCGCTGGAGACGGCCTACATCAGCCTGTCCGTGAGCGGCAACGGTGCCCGGCAGAGCATGCTGGACCACCCGGCCTCGGTGACGGTCTCCGTCGAGCAGGCGCTGTCCGGGACGGACCGGCTGCTGCTGCGGGGCCCGGCCGGTTCGGGCAAGAGCACGCTGGTGCAGTGGCTCGCGGTGAACGCCGCCCGCCGCACGTTCGGCCCCGCCCTGGCGGACTGGAACCGCTGTGTGCCCTTCGTCCTGCGGCTGCGCGCGTTCACCGTGCACGGAACCCTGCCCACGCCCGAGGAGTTCCTGCGCGCGGCCGGGGTGCCGCTGCACGGCGCGGCGCCCGCCGGCTGGGCGGACCGGCTGCTGACCGAGGGCCGGGCGCTGGTCCTGGTCGACGGGGTGGACGAGGTCCCGACGCGGCTGCGCAGCCGGACCGAGCGCTGGCTCAAGGACTTGATCACGGCCTACCCGCGGGCCCGGTACGTCGTCACGACCCGGCCGTCCGCGGTGCCGGAGAGCTGGCTGTCCGGCTCCGGATTCGAGGCGCACTCCCTGCTGCCGATGAACCAGAAGGACATCCGCTCGTTCGTCGACCACTGGCACGCGGCGGCCCGCTCCGAGTGCGACGGCCCCGAGGAACGCGATCGACTGGACGTGTACGAGACCTCGTTGCGGCGCGCGGTGGGCATGCGCCGCGACCTGGCGCGGCTCGCGACAAACCCGCTGATGTGCGCCCTGCTGTGCGCACTGAACCGGGACCGCAGAATGCAACTCCCGCGCGCCCGCAAGGAGTTGTACGACGCGGCGCTGGACATGCTGCTGGTGCGCCGGGACACCGAGCGGGAGATCACCGGGGTCGAGGGCGTGGACCTGACCCGCGAGGAGCAGACGGCGCTGCTCCAGCGGCTGGCGTACTGGCTGATCCGCAACGGCCAGGTGGAGGCGGACCGCGACGAGGCCGGGGCGATGGTCGCCGAGTGGCTGACGGCGATGCCCCAGGTGCGGGGGACGCCGGAGCAGGTGTTCGCGCACCTGCTGATCCGCAGCGGCCTGCTCCGCGAACCCGCCCCGGGCGCGGTGGGGTTCGTGCACCGGACGTTCCAGGACTACCTGGGCGCCAAAGCGGCGGTGGAGGCCCGCGACTTCGGCGTCCTGGTCAAGCACGCGCACGACGACCAGTGGCACGACGTGGTCCAGATGGCGGTGGGCCACGCCCGCCCCGACGAACGGGCCCGGCTGCTGCGGCGGTTGCTCAAGCGCGCGGACCAGACCCAGAAGCACCGGCATCGGCTCGTCCTGCTCGCGGCGGCAAGCCTGGAACACGCACCGGAACTGGACCCGGCGGTGCGCACCGAGGTCCAGGAGCGGACGGCGGAGCTGCTGCCGCCGCGCACCCAGGCGGAGGCGGAGGCGCTGGCCGAGGTCGGCGAACTGGTGCTGGAACTGCTGCCGGGGCCGGAGGAGGTGGAGGGCGAGTACGCGGCGGGGTACGTGGTGCTGACGGCGGCCCTCGTCGGCGGCGAGGCGGCGTACGAGGTGGTCAACCGCTACCGGGAGGACGAGCGGGAGTGGTCGGCCGCCCAGCTGACCTATGCCTGGGACAAGTTCGACACCGAGGTCTACGCCCGGGAAATACTCGCGGCGCAGACGTGGGACAAGGTCAGCCTGTCCGTGACGGACGTCCGGCAACTGGCCGCGCTCCGGCACATCCCGGTGGCACGGCGAGTCCGCCTGGAGGGCGACCACGAGGACCTCACCTGTCTGATCCCCCGGCGCGAGCTGGAGCGAATCTTCGTCTACGACAACGCGGCGCTGAGCGATGTCGGCCCCCTGGCCCGGATGGCCTCGCTCACCGGGGTGGGGCTCAGCCTGTGCCCCCGGGTCCGTGATCTCCGCCCGCTGGCGGGCCTTCCGCTGACCTGGCTCTCCCTGAGCCAACTGGATCCCGGCCTGCCCAAGGAGCATCTGGAGCCGCTCACGGAGATCCGCGGGCTCTT
This sequence comes from Streptomyces sp. NPDC002669, assembly GCF_042889165.1. Classification (NCBI taxonomy): domain Bacteria; kingdom Bacillati; phylum Actinomycetota; class Actinomycetes; order Kitasatosporales; family Streptomycetaceae; genus Streptomyces; species Streptomyces sp. NPDC002669. Next base: position 38,656 of record NZ_JBIAQQ010000003.1, read on the forward strand.
CCTGAACCATCGTTTCCCCGTCGACGGCCTCTCCGGGCTGGCGCTGAGTCCCCGTCTCAGGTCGCTGTCCTTCGGCCCCCAGGTCGGGAACATGAGCCTGGAAGGCATCGAACGGTGCACCGAGCTGGAGGAGCTCGGGCTGTGGGATCTGCGGCACGTCCGGCTCCTGGGCAGCATCCCGTCCCTCCGGCGCCTCACCCGGCTCGACCTCAGCCGACTGGCCCTTCCCGACCTGGGCGTACTCACCTGCCTCGGTTCCCTGCGGACGCTCACCCTCTCCCACTGCCTGTTCACCGAGGGCCTGGGGTCCCTCCGGGAGCTGCCCGCGCTGACCCGGCTGTACGTGTACAACACGTGGGACGACGGGCCGGTCGACCTGACCCCCCTGGCCGGTCTCGACGACCTCACGATCCACCTCGGCAGCGAGACGGTGGCCACCGGCACCGAACTCTTTCCTCCCGAGCGCCTCGTACGGCCCGCCTGAGAGACCTGCCCCCTCACACCCCCACCGCCCCCAGCAACTCCCCCGCCCCGTACGTGACCGCCATCGCCAGCGCTCCGCCGCCCATGTTCCGCAGCACCGCGGGCCCCGCCGCCGCCTCGCCCAGGCGAGCGCTCCACCAGCCCGTCAGGGCGAGGGCGGCGAGCACCGACAGCACGGTCACCGGGAGCCGCACGTCGGACGGCGGGAGCACGATCGCCAGCAGCGGCAGCAGCGCGCCGACCGTGAACGCCAGGAAGCTGGCGCCCGCCGCGTGCCACGGGTTCGTCAGCTCGTCCGGATCGATGCCCAGTTCGACCGCCGCGTGGGCGCGCAGAGCGTCGCGTTCGGTGAGCTGGACGGCGGCCTCGCGGGCGACCTCGCGGCTCAGCCCCTTGCCCTCCAGCAGGCCGGTCAGCTCCTCCAGCTCCGCCTCCGGGGCCTCCATCAGTTCCTGCTTCTCCGTCGCCAGCGCGGCCATCTCCGAATCGCGCTGGGTGGAGACCGACACGTACTCGCCCGCCGCCATCGACATGGACCCGGCCAGCAGCCCCGCCAGGCCGGCCGTGAGCAGGGTGCCGCGGTCCGCGGTGGCACCGGCCACGCCGACGACCAGGCCCGCGGTGGAGACCACCCCGTCGTTGGCGCCGAGGACGGCGGCACGCAGCCAGTTGAGCCGGGTGCCGAGCCCGTTGCCGTGCGGTTCGTGATGCGTCCGGGAATCCGTCACCCGGGGATGGTCTCACCCCACCCCCTCGCGGACCCGCGGAGACACCGGCGTGTACGGGAAACCGGGGGCGGCCGGAACGGGGGAAGCCGGGAGCGGCCGGAATAGGAGACTGTCAGTCGCGGCCCGTATTCTCTGTGACCATGCTCGACGACCGCCAGACCGCAGGACCATGGCCGACCTCCTACCCGCAGGGGTACGCGGTCGTCGACGTGGAGACCACCGGGCTCGCCCGGGACGACCGGATAGTGTCCGCCGCCGTCTACCGTCTGGACGCCCGGGGCGACGTCGAGGACCACTGGTACACCCTCGTCAACCCGGAGCGTGATCCCGGTCCGGTCTGGATCCACGGCCTGACCAGCGACGTGCTCGAAGGCGCTCCGCTCTTCCCGGAGATCGCCGCCCAGCTGTCCGAGCGGCTCACGGGCCGGGTCCTGGTCGCGCACAACGCGGCCTTCGACTGGTCGATGCTGGCCCGGGAGTACGCGCGGGCCTCCGTCCTCGCCCCCGTACAGCAGCGGCTGTGCACCATCGCGCTCTCCAAGGAGCTGCGGCTCCCGCTGCCCAACCACAAGCTGGAGTCGCTGGCCGCGCACTTCGGGGTCGTGCAGCAGCGCGCCCACCACGCGCTGGACGACGCCCGGGTGCTGGCCGAGGCGTTCCGGCCGAGCCTGCACGCGGCGGCGCGGGACGGGGTGCGGCTGCCGCTGCTGGAGTGCCGGCCGCTGACCGAGTGGTCGGACTCCCCGGTCACCCCGCGGACCGGCTCCCGGTCCTCGTACGGTCAGAGCTCCTGGCGCGCCCCGCGCAAGCGCCCGGCGTGCCCGTATCCGAACCCCGGGCGGTACGAGAAGGACAAGCCGCTCAAGCAGGGGATGCGGGTGGCGTTCTCCGGTGACACCTCCATCGACCGCGAGTTGCTGGAGGACCGGGCGGTGGAGGCCGGGCTGCACGTGGCGACCAGTGTGTCCCGGCTCACCAGCCTGCTGGTGACCAACGACCCGGACTCGGCGACGTCGAAGACGGTGAAGGCCAAGTCGTTCGGCACCCCGATCCTGGACGAGAGCGCGTTCACTCATCTGCTGCGCGACGTGGCACCCTCGACGGCGCGGCCTGCCACGCCGTCATCGGAGTGAACCGGCGGCGACTCGCCCGCCCACCGCTCGCCCGCCGCCGCCCTCGCGTCCGACCCTGTGGCGCATGGCACGTTGCGAGGTTTGCGGAAACGACTACGGCATGTCCTTCGAGGTGCACGCGCAGGGCGCGGTGCACGTCTTCGACTGTTTCTCCTGCGCCATCCACCGCATGGCACCCATCTGCGAGCACTGCCGGGTCCAGATCATCGGCCAGGGCGTCGAGGTCGAGGGGCACTGGTTCTGCGGCGGGCACTGCGCCCGCGCCGAGGGGAAGGTGGGCATCATCGACAAGGTCTGACCACCGGCCGCCCCGCTTCCTTCCCCCACCCCTGCGCGATGCACCCCACGACCCCGGTTGTACCGTCGTGGGGTGTACCGCTTCCTGTTGACCCGGCAGTGGCTTCTCCTCGCCCTCCTCGCCCTCGTCCTGATTCCCACGATGGTCGAGCTGGGTTTCTGGCAGTTCCACCGGCATGAGCACAAGGTCGCGCAGAACGCCCTGATCTCCCGCAACCTCAAGGCGAAGCCGGTCCCGGTCGCCTCGCTCACCTCCCCGGGTCACACGGTCCCGCGGGCCGACTACTGGCGTACGGTGACGGCCACCGGCACGTACGACCCCGCGCACCAGGTGGTCGTGCGCCGCAGGACCTCCTCCGACGACCGGGTCGGCTTCCACGTGCTGATCCCGCTCGACCTCAAGGGCGGCGGCACGGTCCTGGTCAACCGCGGCTGGGTGCCCCCCGCCGCGAGCCAGCGCGACTTCCCCGAGGTGCCGCCCGTGCCCCGGGGCGAGGTGACCGTCACCGGGCGGCTCAAGGCCGACGAGACGACGGACGCCAGCGGCATCAAGAACATCTCGGACCTGCCGGACCGCCAGGTGATGCTGATCAGCAGCGCCCAGGAGGCCGAGCGGCTCTCCCGTCCGGTGCTCGGCGGCTACATCGAGCAGACCGCGCCCGAGCCGGTCGACGGCTCCCCGGAGCTGATCGAGTCCCCCGACTCCGGTTCGATCGGCCCGCACATGGCGTACGCCGTGCAGTGGTGGCTGTTCGCCGCCGGTGTACCGGTCGGCTACGTGGTGCTCGCCCGCCGGGAGAAGCGCGACCGGGCCCGGGCGGCGGCGGAGGCGTCCGATTCCGACCCGGAGGAGCCCGGCAGGCCCGGGAAGCCGGAGCCCGCGACGGCCTGACGCCGTGTCCGCGGGCGGGGGCGGGGCGGGTACGGACTGCTACCGGGCGACCCGGGTGTCTGTGTTGCTTAATGGGGCCCCGGTCCGGGAACACGCCAGAACGTGACCCCACTCATCGAGGACTACGCCCTCATCGGCGATCTCCAGACGGCCGCCCTGGTCGGCAGGAACGGTTCCGTCGACTGGCTCTGTCTGCCCCGCTTCGACTCGGGTGCCTGCTTCGCCGCCCTGCTCGGCGACGAGGAGAACGGCCACTGGCGGATCGCCCCGAAGGGTGCGGAGAACTGCACCCGGCGCGGCTACGTGGGCGACTCCCTCGTCCTGGAGACGGTCTGGGAGACCCGTACCGGCACGGTCAAGGTCATCGACTTCATGCCGCAGCGCGACCGGGAACCCGATGTCATGCGGATCGTCGAGGGCGTCAGCGGCAACGTCGACATGAGTTCGGTGCTCCGGCTGCGCTTCGACTTCGGCTCCGTCGTGCCGTGGGTGCGCCGCTCGCAGGGGCACCGGGTGGCGGTCGCGGGGCCGGACTCGGCCTGGCTGCGCAGCGAACCGCCGGTCAAAACCTGGGGGCAGCAGTTCTCCACCTGCTCGTCGTTCACCGTCGCGGCGGGCGAGAAGGTGGCGTTCGTCCTGACCTGGCACCCCTCGCACTCGCCCCGCCCCGACCTCGTCGACCCGCACGTGGCCCTGGAGACCACCCTGGCCGACTGGGCCGAGTGGTCCTCGCGGTGCAGGTACCGGGGCCCGTACCGGGAGGCGGTGATCCGTTCGCTGATCACGCTGAAGGCGCTCACCTTCGCGCCGACCGGCGGCATCGTCGCGGCCCCCACCACCTCGCTGCCGGAGGAGATCGGCGGCGTACGGAACTGGGACTACCGCTTCTGCTGGCTGCGGGACTCCACGCTGACCCTGGACGCCCTGGTCTCGGCCGGTTACCTGGAGGAGGCCGCGGCCTGGCGGGACTGGCTGCTGCGGGCGGTCGCCGGCGACCCCGCCGACCTCCAGATCATGTACGGCCTCGCGGGCGAGCGGCGGCTGCCCGAGGCGGAGCTGTCGTGGCTGCGCGGGTACGAGAACTCCACCCCGGTCCGGATCGGCAACGCGGCGGTCCGCCAGCGCCAGCTCGACGTCTACGGCGAGGTCATCGACTCCCTGCGGCTCGCGCGCGAGGCGGGCCTGGACGACAAGCCGCACGCCTGGAACCTCCAGTTGAGCCTGCTCGGCTTCCTGGAGTCCACCTGGCGCGAGCCGGACGAGGGGCTCTGGGAGATCCGCGGCCGGCGCCGCCACTTCGTGCACTCCAAGGTCATGGCCTGGGTCGCCGCGGACCGGGCCGTGCTCACCCTGGAGCAGAACCCCTCGCTGGCCGGGGACGCCGACCGGTGGCGGGCCATGCGGGACGCCGTGCACCGGGAGGTGTGCGAGAAGGGGTTCGACCCGGTGCGGAACACCTTCACCCAGTCCTACGGCTCCCAGGAGCTGGACGCCGCGACGCTGCTGATCGCCCGCACCGGGTTCCTGCCGCCGGACGATCCCCGGGTGATCGGGACGGTCGACGCGGTCCGGGCCGAGCTGGGCAGCGGCTGCCTGGTCCGCCGCTACAGCACGGACGGCGTCTCGGTCGACGGGCTGCCCGGCACCGAAGGGGCCTTCCTGGCCTGCTCGTTCTGGATGGCCGACGCCCTGCGCCTGACCGGGCGCGCCAAGGAGGCGGAGGAACTGTTCCGGCAGCTGCTGGAGCTGCGCAACGACGTGGGGCTGCTCGCCGAGGAGTACGACACCGGCAAACGGCGGCAACTCGGCAACTTCCCGCAGGCGTTCAGCCACATCGGCCTGGTGGGCACCGCCATGGCACTGGCCGGGCAGGACACCCTGGAGACCGACACGGCAGGATAGGGCCATGGATCTTGGACTGAAGGACCGTGTGTACATCGTCACCGGGGCGACCCGCGGGCTGGGCAACGCCACCGCCGCGGCACTGGCCGCCGACGGCGCACGGGTGATCATCACCGGGCGGGACGAGCGGGGCGTCGGGAAGGCCGCCGCCGAACTGGGCCCGGACGCGGTCGGCCTCGTCGCCGACAACGCCGACCCCGCCTCCGCCCGGCGTCTGGTGGACGCGGCGCACGAGCGGTTCGGGCGGCTCGACGGCATCCTCATCAGCGTCGGCGGGCCCGCGCCCGGTTTCGTCGCCGACAACACCGACGAGCAGTGGCAGTCGGCCTTCGAGTCGGTGTTCCTGGGCGCGGTGCGGCTGGCCAGGACCGCGGCGGCCGCGCTCGGCGAGGGCGGGGTCATCGGCTTCGTGCTCTCCGGTTCCGTGCACGAGCCGATCGCCGGGCTGACCATCTCCAACGGGCTGCGCCCCGGTCTGGCGGGCTTCGCCAAGTCCCTGGCCGACGAGCTGGGGCCCCGGGGCATCCGGGTGGTGGGGGTGCTGCCGGCCCGGATCGACACGGACCGGGTCCGCGAGCTGGACGCGCTCTCGGGCGACGCGGAGGCCGCCCGCGCCGCCAACGAGGCGCGCATCCCGCTGCGGCGCTACGGCACGCCGGAGGAGTTCGGGCGGACCGCGGCGTTCCTGCTGTCGCCTGCGGCGTCGTACCTGACGGGCATCATGGTGCCGGTCGACGGCGGCTCCCGGCACGGTTTCTGAGCGGTTCCCGGGCCCGGGAACCGTGCCGTTGCCGGGCGTCCGGCGGGGGTTCCCGGGCCGGGGCCGTCAGCTCACCCGTTCCGCCCGGTGCCCGACCTCCCGCAGCCGTACCTCGGCCGGCAGTTCGGCCAGGCCCGCCGATTCCCGGGCGTGGGCCAGCGCCTCGTCGGTGAGGCGGCCGAGCGTCTCGTCGGGTGCCGCGTGCGGCTCCATCCGCAGCCGGATCCGGACGCGCGGCGCGGAGCGCCGGCCGGTCAGCGCGACCCGGGCGCGGGCCACCCCGTCCAGGTTCCCCGCCTCGTCGGCGAGCACTTCCTCCAGGGCCCGGCCCCGCAGCCGGGCCCCCTCGCCGTCGCCGCTGTCCACCAGCACCTCGGCGAGCCGGGCACGGCGCAGCTGGGCCAGGAACCACCACAGGGCCAGGACGACCACGACGGCCAGGGCCGCGATGACCGTCGGCCACCACCAGCCCTGGTCGCGCCAGCGGTGCCGGTCGGCCGCGTCGAGCAGCACGTCGGTCCTGCCGTGCCAGGGCCACCAGGACGGCACGGCGAGGCCGAGCCCGGCGGCGAGCACCGCGCCGCCACCGCAGAGCAGCACCAGTCCGGCCAGGCCGAGCAGCAGCCGGTTGACGGTACCGAGCAACGGACTCACCCCTTCTTCGCGGGTCGGCGGACGTGCACGGACAGCCTCGGCGGCCGGGCCAGTCCCAGCTCCCCCACGGCGGCCCCGAGCACGGTGTCCAGGTCGGCCCGTACGTCGTCGAGTTCCCGGAAGTGCGACACGGCGCGCACCACCGCCCGGCCGCGGCCCGCCCGGACCCGTACCGACTGCACACCGGCCACCTCGACGGCGCGGTCGCGCAGGACCAGGGCGGCCGCGGACCGGTCGAGGGCGGCCCGGACGCCGGGGCGGTCGCGGCGCATCGGCAGCAGGGCGCGCAGTCCGGGGGTGAGGGCCAGCACGAGCAGCCAGAGCCCGATCAGCACGGCGAGGGCCGCGGCGGCGAGGACCCAGGTGTTCTCCAGCGGGCGTTCGGCCAGTTCATCGGCCAGCACCCGGCGCCACCGCATCGCCGGGCGGTCGGCCCGTACCGCCGCCACGTCGTAGAGCAGCAGGGCGGTGCCGCCGAGGACCAGCAGGGCGAGGACCGCCGCGGGGACGCGGCGCGCGGACCAGAAGCGGCCCGCGCGGCCGTTCCGCCGTGCGGGCACGGGGGCGGGCGCGGCGGACGACGAGGACCGGTCGGGTGCGAGCACGTCCCCGGTGGGGCCGGTGGCGGGCAGTGGCCGCGCCTCGTGCTCCGGTTCCAGGGGCTCGCTCATCGGACCCTCCCCGGTGCCCCGGCGCCCGCTCCCACCGGATGCAGCCGCTCGACCTGTACGGCCACCTCGGGCACGTCCATTCCCGCCAGTTCCCCGACCCGCTCGGCGACCCGGCGGCGCACCCCGCCGCACTGGCGGCCGATGTCGGAGGGGTAGCGGAGTTCCAGGCTGACCCGCACCCGGGCGGTGTCCCGGTGCACCGTGACCGTGGCGCGCGGTGCGGCGCCCCGCTGCGGCGGTTCCTCGATCGCCTCCTTCGCCGCCTGTGCGGCGATCTTCGCGACCACCCGGTCGGCGATCCGGGTCTCCCCGCGTTCACCTGCGGCAATCTTGCGGCTCACCCCCGGCACCGCCGTCACCGGCGCCGGTCGCCGCGCTCGCGACTCCGGAAGAAGTCGCCGGGTTCCAGGTCGCCCTCCACGAAGCGGCCGACCACGAAACCGACCGCCCCCAATGCGGCCACCAGCAGGAAGGCCCCGAACCCGCCGAAATACCCGGCGAATCCGAGCGCCATGCCCGCCACCATGCCGACCACAGCCATGCTCATCGTGCGCTCCTCGACTGCCTCGTGCCCGGGACCTACTGAAGTCGCGGCTCGGGCTGTTCGTCCTCGTCCTCGTCGGGCAGTTTCACGTCGCTCACCGCGATGTTGACCTCGACGACCTCCAGACCGGTCATCCGCTCCACCGCCGCGACCACGTTCTCCCGCACGTCACGGGCGACGTCGGAGATCGAGACGCCGTAGTCGACGACGATCTCCAGGTCGAGGGCGGTCTGGGACTCGCCGACCTCCGCCTTCACCCCGCGGGTGACGGCCTTGCCGCCGCCCCCGCCGGGCACCCGGTCGCGCACCGCGCCGAACGTGCGCGACAGGCCGCTGCCCATCGCGTGGACGCCGACCACGTCACGGGCCGCCATTCCCGCGATCTTCTCGACCACGCCGTCGGCGATGGTGGTCCGGCCGCGGGTGGCGGGGGCTCCCCCGCCACGCTTGACGAGCGGACTCGATTCCCGGTCCGGGCCATCGGACCGGTTGCGCTGTGTGGTGTCGGTCATCGCCACTCTTCCCTTCGGGATGATTAGCCCCTCTTTGCCCACATTAGGTGGGGTTGCGACGTCTTGCGCCATGGATGCGGCAGGCTGGGGGCATGACGACGGGTGAGGGCCCGCAGCGGGCGGGCGGATGGGCGGCGGCGGTCGGGCAGCGGCTCGGCCTCGGACGGCTGCTCCCGCTGGGTGGTCCGGCCGACGGGGCCTGGATCGCCGAGCGGGCGGCGGTCGCGGTGCTGCGCGGCGCGATGGCGGAGCAGGAGCGGGACGGGGTGCTCGGGCGGCTCAGGATCGCGGTGGCCGCCCCTGATCAGGCCCCGGAGCCGGAGGTGGAACCACCGCCGAGCGCCCTGCCGCCGGGGCCGTTGCGGATCGGGGCGACCATGTCGGCCCTGCCCGGCCGGCCGCTTCCGGCCGCCGCCGACGCACTGCGTTCGGCCCTGTTCACGGCGGCCCGGGACCGGCTGGGCCTGGTGGTGGCGGAGGTGGACGTACGGGTGACGGAGCTGCTGGACACACCGCCCGAACGGACGTCCCCCACACCGGTCGAAGTGCGCGGGGCACGGGCGACGGAGGACGCGGGGCGGGCCGCCGCCGGGGTTCCGGGAGTGGTGACGCTGACCCGGACACTGGGACACCCGGTGCACACGGACCCGGGGCGGGTGCGGGTCGAACTGGCGACGGACCCCGCGCACCGGGCGCTCGACGTGGCACGCGCCGTGCGGGGCGCGGTGGCGGCCGCGGTGGAGGGGCGTCCCTCGGTCGCGGTACTGGTCACCGCGGTGGTGGAACGCGACCGGGTGACGGGACTCGACTGAGCGGTAAACGGGCGGAGCCGGCGCACCCCTCGCCGACGGCCGCCCGGGCGCACGGAACCCGTGGGCGGAACCGGTCCGGCCGGCTCCGCCCACGGGTCTGCGGGTCCACGGGCCCGCGGGGTCAGTCGGTGATGCCCGCCAGGTCGCGCAGTCGGCGGCCCTGCGCGGCACGTTCGGCGACGCGCTGTTCCTCGTAGCCGCGCGAGACCGCACCGCCCAGCAGCGCCTTGGTCTCCACGACCGCGTCGCGCGGGGCGGCCAGCAGCGCGCCGGCCAGGTCACGGGCCGCGCCGTCCAGCTCGTCGGCGGGGACCACGAGGTTGGCCAGACCGGTGCGTTCGGCCTCCTCGGCGTGGACGAAGCGGCCCGTGGCGCAGATTTCGAGCGCGCGGGCGTACCCCACCAGGTGCACCAGGGGGTGCGTGCCGGTGAGGTCGGGAACCAGTCCGAGACTGGTCTCCCGCATGGCGAACTGCACGTCCTCGGCCACGATCCGAAGATCGCAGGCGAGGGCCAGCTGGAAACCGGCACCGATCGCGTGTCCCTGGACGGCCGCGATCGACACGATGTCGTTGCGACGCCACCAGGTGAACGCCTCCTGGTACTCGGCGATGGTCGCGTCGAGCTCGTCCTGCGAACCGCGCGCCATGTCGAGGAAGGACGGCTCGCCGTCGAATCCCTCGGGGGTGAACGCCTGCCGGTCGAGCCCGGCGGAGAACGACTTGCCCTCGCCGCGGAGCACGACGACCCGCACGCTGCCGGGCAGCGCCCGCCCGGCTTCCGTCAACGCCCGCCACAGAGCGGGAGACTGGGCGTTGCGCCTGGCCGGGTTGGTGAGGGTCACCGTGGCGACCGCGTCGTCGACGGTGAGTCGTACGCCGTCCTTGTCGAGCACGGGGTCGAGCGAGGTCATGGGGCGCCTCCGGATCCGTTCAGTCAGCACACGAAGCTAAGTGACTGAACAGTAACCACCCGGTCGACCGTACGATCGACCGGGTGGCCACCGTCAGGAACGGTGAACTCCGGGACGGCCGCACGACCCGTCCCGACCGCCGGTGGCCGTCAGGCCGTGGCGGCCTTCTTGCCCCGCGTCGCTCCGCCGCGTCCCCGCAGCGTGACTCCGGACTCACTGAGCATCCGGTGGACGAATCCGTAGGAGCGGCCGGTTTCCTCGGCCAGCGCCCGGATGCTCGCACCGGAGTCGTACTTCTTCTTCAGGTCTGCCGCGAGCTTGTCGCGCGCGGCGCCGGTCACCCGGCTGCCCTTCTTCAGAGTCTCGGCCACCCGTGCCTCCTCATGGGAAGTGCGCTCTGGACTCTCATGATCACCCCTCGGCAGCTTCCTGGCCACCCATTCGGCAAGGTCCGTGCAACCGGATTGCCGTCCGGGAAACGGGATCGGGCGACCGGAATCCTTTGTTCCGTGGGGCTGCGGGGGCGGGTGGGGCGAGGTGCGGGGCGAATCAGCAGGTCAGGGCCGCACGGGTTTTCCCGGGTCCGAATGGGTGTGCCCGGCAGGCATCTGCCGGGCACCGCACCGGGGTACGAGACGTCATCACACAGATGACGGATCACGCATGGGCCGAATGATCCAGACGGAGTGGATCAAACCTGCGCCGGGCCGGTTCAGGCCAGCGCGACCAGGTCCTGGTAGTCCGCGCCCCACAGGTCCTCGACGCCGTCCGGCAGCAGGATGATGCGCTCCGGCTGGAGCGCCTCGACCGCTCCCTCGTCGTGCGTCACGAGGACGACGGCGCCCTTGTACGTGCGCAGCGCGCCGAGGATCTCCTCGCGGCTGGCCGGGTCGAGGTTGTTCGTCGGCTCGTCCAGGAGCAGCACGTTGGCGGAGGAGACCACCAGGGTGGCCAGCGCGAGACGGGTCTTCTCGCCGCCGGAGAGGACCCCGGCGGGCTTGTCGACGTCGTCGCCGGAGAAGAGGAAGGAGCCCAGGGTCTTGCGGACCTCGACGAGGTCGAGGTCGGGCGCCGCGGAGCGCATGTTCTCCAGGACCGTGCGGTCCGGGTCCAGGGTCTCGTGCTCCTGGGCGTAGTAGCCGAGCTTGAGTCCGTGACCCTCGATCACCTGGCCGGTGTCGGGCTTCTCCGCGCCGCCGAGGAGCCGGAGCAGGGTGGTCTTGCCCGCGCCGTTGAGGCCGAGGATGACGACCCGGGAGCCCTTGTCGATGGCGAGGTCGACGTCGGTGAAGATCTCCAGCGAGCCGTAGGACTTGGACAGGCCCTCCGCCATCAGGGGGGTCTTCCCGCACGGTGCGGGCTCGGGGAAGCGCAGCTTGGCGACCTTGTCGGAGACCCGGACGGCCTCCAGCCCGGCCAGCAGCCGGTCGGCGCGCTTGGCCATGTTCTGCGCGGCGACGGTCTTGGTGGCCTTGGCGCGCATCTTGTCGGCCTGCGAGTTGAGGGCCGCGGCCTTCTTCTCGGCGTTCTGCCGCTCGCGCTTGCGGCGCTTCTCGTCGGCCTCGCGCTGCTGCTGGTAGAGCTTCCAGCCCATGTTGTAGACGTCGATCTGCGAGCGGTTGGCGTCGAGGTAGAAGACCTTGTTGACGACCGTCTCGACCAGCTCGACGTCGTGGGAGATCACGATGAAGCCGCCGCGGTAGGTCTTGAGGTACTCGCGCAGCCAGACGATCGAGTCGGCGTCGAGGTGGTTCGTCGGCTCGTCGAGCAGCAGGATGTCGGCGTCCGAGAACAGGATGCGGGCCAGCTCGACGCGGCGGCGCTGACCGCCGGAGAGCGTGTGGAGCGGCTGTCCGAGCACCCGGTCGGGCAGGCTGAGCGCGGCGGCGATGGTGGCGGCCTCGGCCTCGGCGGCGTATCCGCCCTTGGTGAGGAACTCCGTCTCCAGGCGCTCGTACTTCTTCATCGCCTTCTCGCGGGTGGCGCCCTTGCCGTTCGCCATCCGGTCCTCGTTCTCCCGCATCTTGCGCAGGATCTCGTCGAGGCCGCGGGCGGAGAGGATGCGGTCGCGGGCGAGCACGTCGAGGTCGCCGGTGCGGGGGTCCTGCGGGAGGTAGCCCACCTCGCCGGAGCGGGTGATGGTGCCGCCGGCCGGGTTCCCCTCGCCCGCGAGGCACTTGGTGAGCGTGGTCTTGCCCGCTCCGTTGCGGCCGACGAGGCCGATGCGGTCGCCCTTGGCGATGCGGAAGGAGGCGGACTCGATGAGGACTCGGGCGCCGGCGCGCAGCTCGATGCCGGAAGCGGTGATCACGGTAAAACTCCAGGGCGGTTGGACGGCGGACGGGACGAGGGCGGAGGTGTCTCGACGCCGCTCAATGCACAAGGAGAATTGCCATGGGGGCCATTCTACTGGGGGCGTGCAACTGCTTTTCCGCCCGCACCCGTCCCCCTCCCCCGCATCTCGCGCGGCGTCACCGCACCGCTCCACCGCGCGACAAAAAAGGGCATCACCGAATGAACCGCCCGATACTCGACGGAGGCGGCGAGGCGGTCGCGGCCGGAGCGGAGGGTGGTGCCCATGCAGTTCGACGACGACGCCGATCTGGACACGTCCGAGGTCCAGGACGTGCGCGGCAGCCGCATCCCGGGCGGCCGGGCCACCGTGGGCGGCGGCATCGTCGGCATCATCGCGCTGATCCTGGGGCTGTTCTTCGGCGTGGGCCCCGAGCAGCTCGGCCTGTCGTCCGGCGACCCGGACGCGACGCCGACCGCCTCGTCGGCCGCACAGGTGGAACAGGACTGCCGGACCGGGCAGGACGCGAACAACCGGGACGACTGCCGGACGGTCGCCGTGGTCAACAGCGTGCAGGACTACTGGGAGCAGGAGTTCCGGCGGCGGCAGGGAACGTACACGCCCTCGCGGACGATCCTGTTCTCCGACCGGATCGGCACCGCCTGCGGCTCCGCGACCTCGGCGGTCGGGCCGTTCTACTGCCCCGGCGACCGGAAGGTCTACCTGGACCTGGGGTTCTTCGACGAGCTGCGGACGAAGTTCGGCGCCGGCGGCGGACCGTTCGCCCAGGCGTACGTCGTGGCCCACGAGTACGGGCACCACGTGCAGGACCTGATGGGGACGCTGGAGCGGTCGCAGGACGGGCGGACCGGCGCGGACAGCAACGCGGTCAGGGTCGAGCTGCAGGCGGACTGCTACGCCGGGGTCTGGGCGCACCACGCGACGACCACCCCGGACGGGGCGACCGGGCGGCCGCTGATCACCTCGCTGACGCAGACGGACATCCGGGACGGGCTGGATGCGGCGGCCGCGGTCGGCGACGACCGGATCCAGGAGAAGTTCCAGGGCCGGGTCACGCCGGAGTCCTGGACGCACGGCTCGGCGGCGCAGCGGCAGCAGTGGTTCACCACCGGTTTCCGCAGCGGCGACATGGCCGACTGCAACACCTTCCGCTGAGCCCCGGCCGGGCCGTCGCCGGTGGCCGGGCCGTTGTCGGTGGCCGGGCCGTTGTCGGTGACCGATGGAAGACTGAGACGCAGATCACATGAATCGGGGCAGGTGGCACGGAAAGGGGTGAACGTCATGGCAGGCGCACCGGCCGGCGTTCCGACGATCTATCCGGCGATTCTGTACGACGACGCGAGAGCCGCGATCAGAACGCTGACGGAGGGGCTCGGATTCACCGAGGAGGCGGTGTACGAGGGCGCGGGCGGTCAGGTCCTGCACGCGGAGCTGTCCTGCGGGAACGGCAGGGTGATGCTGGGGTCCAAGGGCCGGGCGGGCGTCTTCGCCGAGGCGATGCGGGATTCGGGCCCGGTCGGGGTCTACGTCGTGGTGGACGAGGTCGACGCGCACCACGCGCGGGCCGTGGAGCACGGGGTGGAGATCCTGATGCCGCCCACCGACCAGGACTACGGCTCGCGCGACTACACGGCGCGGGACGCCGAGGGCAACGTGTGGACCTTCGGGACGTACGCGCCGGGGTCGGCGGACTGAGCGCCGGACGGGCGTCCGGGGCGGGGCCGCTGCCCGGCCCGGCCCGTGGAGCACGGGCCGGGCGCGGCACGCGCCGGGGTCACGCGCCCCCGGTGTGCACCTGGAACGCGGCCCGGCGCACCGCCTTGGCCAGTGCGGGGTCCGGGTGCGCGGCGGCCAGCGCCACCAGCACCTGCACGGTGCGCGGGTGGCCGACGGCCCGTACCTCGTCCAGCAGGGCCGGGACCGTGCCCTGGACGGCCGAGTCGAGGTGCCGGACCAGCAGCCCGGTCTCGCCGTGGTCGGCGACGGCGGCCGCGGTGTCGACCCAGAGCCAGGTGGCCTCCTCCCGGCTGAGGACGTCCTGGGCGTCCTCGGGGTCGGCCCCGTCGTACTCGGCCAGCCAGAGCAGCGCGTAGGGGCGCAGCGAGGGGTCGTCCGCGACGGCGCGCACCTCGGGCTCGGCGGGGGCGCCGACGACCCGGAGCGCCTCGAAGGCGAGTCCCCGCAGCAGCGCGTCCTCGCCGCGGGCGACGGCGAGGAGTTCGGCGACGGCGCTGCCGACGGGGCGGGCCGCCAGCCAGGCCCGGTACTCGTCGCGGGCCGGGCCCGGGGTGAGCCGGGCGCAGCCGAGCAGCATGTCGGCGGCGGACTGCTCGATGTTCCCGGCCGGGCTCTGGGCCGCGACGCAGATCTGCTCCAGCTTGACCCAGACCGCCCAGTTGCCGAGCGGGGTGAGGGTGGCGTGCCCGGCGCCGAGGGTGAGGGCGCCGACGGCGGCCAGTCCCTCCAGGGCCCAGTCCAGCAGGGCGGCGGGGTCGGCAGGAGGGGCGGACTCGGCCGGCGCGGGCAGCGGCTGCGGCCCGTACGGCACCTCGCAGCGTTCCTCGCGGAGTTCCGCGACGCGCTGGCCGAGCAGGTCCAGCAGGGCGGGCACGGTGACCGGGCCCGCCGAGAGCTGGAGGAGGGAGAGCACCTGCGGCACGGCCTCGACGGCCTCGGCGACGGCGGTGGACTCGATGTCCTGGGGCGCCGGGTGGACGAGCGACCAGGCGTCGAAGAGCGCCACCCAGCCGCGCAGGACCGCGGAGTCGTCGCGGTCCCAGGCGCGCAGCCGCCAGCCGGGGCGCGCGGTGTCGCCGTGCAGTTCGACGAGACCGGCGAGCCTGGCCCGGTCCCAGCCGGAGCGGATCTGGGCCGGGGACAACTCCAGGGCCGTGGCGGCCCGTTCGAGAGCCTGGGCGGCGAGCGGGGGCGCGCCGGGAATCGCGCCGTCGGCCGCCCAGCGGGCGATCCGTACGGCATCGGCGAGAACCGTCCTGGCCTGGTGGGCCAGTTCGGACCGGGGCGGGGTGCCCTCCGGTGGTCGGGGGGCCGGCCTGGTGCGCCGGGTGGTCACGGCCTTGCGAGCGGTGGCAAGGGGTCGCGGGCGGACAAGTCGCAGCCTGGAGTCGCGCGGGGTACGGGACGTCACGGGGAGCAGTCTTGCTCCTGACCGCCCGAAAGCCCAAACGGAGTCCGGATTACCGGTGGAGAGGTGACGGGCCGGATCGGGAACCAAACACCCGTTCCCTCCCATCGGGTCACATCAGGGGCGTCAGGAAACGGCGCAGCGTCTCCTCGTAGCGGGCCGGGCCGGCGTTCCACATCGCCGCGTGCGGAGCCTGCTCCACGGTGTGCAGGGAGATCAGGTCCGGGCGGCGGGCGGCGAGGTCGCGGGACGGCTGCCAGGGGGCCAGCCGGTCGTCCGGTCCGTGGAAGATCACGGTCGGGGCGCGCAGGGCCTCGGCGAGGGAGCCGTCGAGGAGCCGGGCGCCGTGCAGTCCGGTCTGCCCCTGGGCGGCGCGGACGGCGAGCGGCAGCAGCGCGGCGGGGATCCCGCGGGCGACGGCGAGGGCGCGCAGCGTGGTGGCCCAGTCCAGGACCGGGGAGTCGAGGACGAGGCCGCAGATCCGGTCGCGGAGCGCGGAGTTGACGGCCGCGTGCAGCGCCATGGAGGCGCCGGTGGACCAGCCGTGCAGGACGACCTTCTCGGCTCCGTACCGCACGGCGAAGCGGATCGCGGCGTCCAGGTCGCGCCACTCGGATTCGCCGAGATGGGCGAGGCCGTCGGGAGACCGCGGGGCTCCGGCGTCGCCCCGGTAGGCCAGGTCGAGGACGGGCAGGCGCAGGCCGTGCAGGAACCTCATGAGGTTCATGGGGTGTTCCCTGGTGGTGCCGAGGCCGTGCACGGTGATGACCCAGGTGTCGCGGGGGCCGGGCAGGAACCAGGCGGGCAGGGCGCCGAGTTCGCCGGGGATCTCGACCTCCTCGTGGCCGAGGCCGAGGGCGGAGCGGGGGTCGCCGCTGTGCAGCTGCGGGGTGATCCGGACCTTGGCGCCGGGTTCCAGGCTGCCCCGGCCGACGCGTTCCAGTCTGCGGACGACGGTGTCGGGGGCGTGGTGGGCGTTCTCGATCACCGGGCCGACGACGGCGTGGACGTCCTTGCCCGCCAGGCCGTACGTGCCGGGGCGCAGCGCGGCGAAGGAACGGGTCAGGGTGACCTGTCCGGCCGCCGTGGCGTGCACGGTGAGTCTGCGGTCGGCGGGCAGTGGCCGTCCGGGCGGCGCCTTGAGGGCGGCGTCGCTGGCGTACCGGCCGGCCGCGACCGCTGCCGCACCGATGCCGAGGAGGGTGGTGACGGCTGCTGCCGTAACTGTTGCCGGGCGCACCGCTTCAGTGTCGTGGGGGGCGCGGCACCGTGCCAGCGGGCAGGGCCGTCCGGGTCCGGACGGAGCAACGGATTCCGGGGCCGGACGGACCAACGGATACGGGCCCGGCGGGTACGGCGGGCGGGCCGGGCCCGGCGGGTCAGCCCGGCTGTCCGTATCCCTTGAGCGCCTCCTGGACGTCGCTCAGCTGGGCCGGGGAGAGCAGGCTCGGGGTGCGGCCGGGCACGGAGCTCGCGGCGAGCCAGAGCCGGCAGAGCCACTCCAGCTGGGCGGTGCGGTCGTACGCCTCGTCCAGGGTGGCCCCGTGGGTGACCGTGCCGTGGTTCTGGAGCAGGCAGCCCGTGCGGTCGCGCAGCGCGGTGAGCATGTTCGCGGCCAGTTCGTCGGTGCCGTAGCGCGCGTAGGCCGCGACCCGGACGGTCCCGCCGAGCATGGCGGCGGCGTAGTGGACCGGCGGGACCTCGGGGACCAGGGTGGAGACGGCCGTGGCGTGCACCGCGTGGGTGTGCACGACGGCGGACGCGTCGGTGTTCCGGTAGACCGCGAGGTGGAGCGGGAGTTCGCTGGTCGGGGCCAGTTCGCCCAGGACGCGGTGGCCCGCCAGGTCGACGCCGACGGCGTCCTGCGGACCCAGCCGGTCGTACGGCACTCCGCTCGGGGTGACCAGGACCGTGTCGCCGACCCGGGCCGACACGTTCCCCGAGGTCCCGACGACGAGGCCCTCGGCCGCCGTCCTGCGGGCGGTGGCGACGACACCGTCCCAGGCCCGCCCGATCGCGTCCCGCTGCTGATCGCTCATGCGCCGATCCTGTCAGGCCGGAGGACGGACGGACACGCGTTCGGCCGGGACGGACGCAGTGGGGACCGGTCGGTGGCCGGTTCCTTTCCCCGGGTGCGGGCGGCTCGCGGCCCGGGGGCGCCCCCGACGGAGCGACGGGTTCCGGGCGGGGCCGGAAGCCGGTCCGCCCGGCGGCGGCCCCCTCGGTCGAACGGATGGCCGAGGCCCCGCCGCCGACCGCGAACGGAGATAAGCGGAATGACACCAATCGCTTGGCAACACCGCAGCGCCCTGCCCAGTTCACCTTCCGTTCACTAAGGTTGCCTACGGTCTACGCACCAATGACGTCGAACGATTGCCTGGGTAAATGGAACACATCACGCTGCTCCTCGCGATTGTGATCGTGACAGCTCTAGTGTTCGATTTCACGAACGGTTTCCATGACACCGCGAACGCGATGGCGACGACCATCTCGACCGGTGCACTCAGACCGAAGACAGCGGTGGCCATGTCCGCCGTTCTCAATCTCGTCGGCGCGTTCCTGTCGGTGGAGGTCGCCAAGACGATCTCCGGCGGGATCATCAACGAGGACGGGCTGCGCACAGAAGTGATCTTCGCGGCACTCGTCGGCGCCATTCTGTGGAATCTGCTGACCTGGCTGGTCGGACTCCCGTCCAGCTCCTCGCACGCCCTGTTCGGCGGCCTGATCGGCGCGGCCGTCATGTCGGCCGGCTGGTCCTCCGTCAACGGCGGCACCGTGGTCACCAAGGTGCTGCTCCCCGCGGTCGCCGCCCCGATCGTCGCCGGACTGGCCGCGCTGCTGGCCACCAGGCTGACGTACCGGATCGGCGGGAAGATCCGCAACGACGCCCAGGAGAAGGCCACCGCCAAGGGTTACCGCGCCGGTCAGATCGCCTCGGCCGGACTGGTCTCCCTCGCCCACGGCACCAACGACGCGCAGAAGACCATGGGCATCATCACCCTGGCCCTGGTCACCGGCGGCGTCCTGAGCCCCGGTTCCAACCCGCCGGTCTGGGTGATCGTGTCCGCCGGTCTGGCCATCGCCCTCGGCACCTACCTGGGCGGCTGGCGCATCATCCGCACCATGGGCAGCGGTCTCACCGACCTCCGGCCGCCGCAGGGCTTCGCCGCCCAGACCAGCGCGGCCACGGTCATCCTGGCCTCCTCGCACCTCGGTTTCTCCCTCTCCACCACCCAGTCCTGCTCCGGCGCCGTGATGGGCGCGGGCCTCGGCCGGCAGGGCGGTGTGGTCCGCTGGTCCACCGCCACCCGGATGTTCGTCGCCTGGGGTCTGACCCTCCCGGCCGCCGGTCTGGTCGGCGCGGGCGCCGAGCTCCTCACCAAGCAGGGCACCTGGGGTGTCGTCGTCGTCGCGGCGCTGCTGATCGCGGGTTCCGGCTCGATCTGGCTGATCTCGCGCCGCAAGCCGGTCGGCCACGGCGACGTCGCCCCGGCGGACGGCGACGCCGAGCCCGCGGGCGTCATCACCACGGCCATCGCCGCCGTCAGCCCGCCGCCCACCGCGGCCCAGGCACCGGTCCAGAACCTCACGGCCACCATCGCGGCCCCGGCCGCAACCACCACCACCCAGGACCCGGCGCGACCCGCCACCGTCTGAGCGGGCCGTCCAGGCCGGCCGTCTAAGGAATCAGCATGAAAATCGACTGGGCAGCCCTCGGTTCCGTGTTCGGCGTCTCCCTCGTGGTCACCGTCGCCCTGGTGGGCCTCTTCACCCTCGGCATCGTCGGCCTCTCCAAGCAGGCCGAACCGGCGGCGCAGGGCGGCTCCGGCGGCTCGGTACTGCTGGCCCGCGCCGGGGCGTACGCCTGCTTCGCGCTGTGCGCGGCGGCGGTCGCGTACGGGATCTTCCTGATCGTCGCCTGAACACACGCGTCACGCCGGGCACACGCATCGCGCCTGAACACATGCATCACGGCTGAGCGCACACGGCACGGAGGGCCGGACACCCGCGGGGTGTCCGGCCCTTTGCCGTGCGCCCGGGGCGATGTGGGTCTCAGCACACTGCACCGTCGCAGGTCAACGGCAGGTTGACGGGCGTTCGCGGGGCGTGGTGGACTGCCGGAGCCAATCACGGCGACAGCAGAGGAAGCCGGTGCGAATCCGGCGCGGTCCCGCCACTGTCACCGGGGAGCGGTCCCCCAACACCGGAAGTCACGGCACGCGCGAGCGGGCTGGAAGGCCGGGGGCACCGCGGATCCGGGAGCCAGGAGACTCTCGTCGCCGGTCACGTCGAACCAGGGCGCGGACCCTGAGTGAGGACATATCGCCATGCCTGGCTGCCGTGCGTCCGTCGTCGGGGCGCTCTCGCCGAGAGCCGCCCGTACCGGGATCCTCCGAGGCACGACGGCCGGTTGAGCGTGCGAGCCGACCGCGTCTTCGCGTACGGCGCCGCCGCCGGTCTGCTCGGCGACCTGCTGCTCGGTGACCCCCGCAGGGGGCATCCGGTGGCCGGGTTCGGGCGGGCCGCGGCGGGCGTCGAGCGCCGTCTGTGGCACGACCACCGCGGGTGGGGCGCGCTGCACGCCCTCGTCTGTGCCGGAGGCGTCGCGGGCGGTGCCGCGCTGGTGGCCCGCGCCCTGCGCGAGCGCCCCGCCGCCTCCGTCGCGCTGACCGCCGCCACCACCTGGTCCGTCGTCGGCGGCACGTCCCTGGGCCGCGAGGCGCGGGCCATCGGCGACGCCCTGGCGACCGGCGACATCGAGCTGGCCCGCGAACGGCTGCCGCACCTGTGCGGGCGCGACCCGCAGTCCCTCGACGGACCGCAGATCGCCCGCGCCGTGGTGGAGTCCGTGGCCGAGAACACCTCGGACGCCGTGGTCGGCGCTCTGGTGTGGGGTGCCCTGGGCGGGGTGCCCGGACTGGCCGGTTTCCGGGCCGTCAACACCCTGGACGCCATGGTCGGCCACAAGTCGCCCCGGTACCGGCGCTACGGCTGGGCCTCGGCCCGCCTCGACGACCTCGCGGGCTGGCCCGGCGCCCGGCTGACCGCCCTGCTCGCCGTGGCCGCGGGAGGCCGGCCGGGCGCGGCGGTACGGGCCTGGCGGGCCGATGCCAGCCGTCACCCGAGCCCCAACGCGGGCCCGGTGGAGGCCGCGTTCGCGGGCGCGCTCGGCGTACGGCTCGGCGGGACCCTCGCGTACGGCGGCCGGGTCGAGCACCGTCCCGTGCTCAACGGGGAGGCCGGCCGGGCGGTGGAGGCCGCGGACATCGAGCGCGCGGTGCGGCTGTCGCGCCGGGTGGGCGTGCTGGCCCTGGGCGTGTGCGCGGTGGGCCGGTTCGGCGTGTCGCTCGCCGCCCGGCGGATCGCGGGGCGCCGGACGGCCGTGACCGACGGGGCCGGCCCCCGCACCTCCGGACCCCGCACCCCCGGATCTCTCATCCCAGGACGGAGAAACCCATGAGCGGCGGGCTGCTGATCGCCGGAACCACCTCCGACGCCGGCAAGAGCGTCGTCACCGCGGGCATCTGCCGCTGGCTGGTGCGCCGGGGCGTGAAGGTGGCGCCCTTCAAGGCGCAGAACATGTCGCTGAACTCGTTCGTCACCCATGAGGGCGCCGAGATCGGGCGCGCCCAGGCCATGCAGGCCCGGGCCGCCCGGGTGGAGCCGTCCGCGCTGATGAACCCGGTGCTGCTCAAGCCGGGCGGCGACCGCTCCAGCCAGGTCGTCCTGATGGGGAAGCCGGTCGGCGAGATGAGCGCGCGCGGCTACCACGGCGGCCGGCAGGAGGCGCTGTTCTCCACGGTCGTGGACTGCCTGGAGCAGCTGCGGGGCACGTATGACGCGGTGATCTGCGAAGGGGCGGGCAGTCCGGCCGAGATCAATCTGCGGCGCACGGACATCGTGAACATGGGGGTCGCGCGGGCGGCGGGCTTTCCCGTGGTGGTGGTCGGCGACATCGACCGCGGCGGGGTCTTCGCCTCGTTCTTCGGCACGACGGCGCTGCTGGCCCCCGAGGACCAGGCGCTGATCGCGGGCTACCTGGTGAACAAGTTCCGCGGCGACGTGTCGCTGCTGGAGCCGGGCATGGAGATGCTGCGCGGGCTCACCGGGCGGGGGACGTACGGGGTGCTGCCCTTCGCCCACGGCCTCGGCATCGACGAGGAGGACGGGCTGCGGGTCTCGCTGCGCGGCGCGGTGCGCGAGTCGGTCGTCGCCCCGCCGCACGGCGAGGACGTGCTGCGGGTCGCGGTGTGCGCGGTGCCCCTGATGTCGAACTTCACCGACGTGGACGCGCTGGCCGCCGAGCCCGGCGTCGTCGTCCGGTTCGTGGACCGGGCCGAGGAGCTGTCCGACGCCGACCTCGTCGTGGTGCCGGGGACCCGCGGCACCGTGAAGGCGCTGGCCTGGCTGCGCGAGCGGGGTCTCGCCGACGCGCTGGTGCGGCGCGCGGCCGAGGGCCTGCCGGTCCTCGGCATCTGCGGCGGCTTCCAGGTCCTGGGCGAGCACATCGAGGACGAGGTCGAGTCCCGCGCGGGCCGGGTCGAGGGGCTGGGCCTGCTGCCCGTACGCATCCGATTCGACCGCGAGAAGACCCTCGCCCGTCCCGCCGGCGAGGCCCTCGGCGCGCCCGTCGAGGGGTACGAGATCCACCACGGCGTCGCGGACGTGCACGGCGGGGAGCCGTTCCTGGACGGGTGCCGGGTCGGTGCCGTGTGGGGCACCCACTGGCACGGCTCGCTGGAGAGCGACGCGTTCCGCCGCCGCTTCCTGGCCGAGGTGGCGCGGGCCGCGGGCCGGCGTTTCGTCCCCGCCCCCGACACCGCCTTCGGCGCGCTGCGGGAGGAGCAGCTCGACCGGCTCGGCGACCTGATCGAGGAACACGCCGACACCGACGCGCTGCTGCGGCTCATCGAGTCGGGCGCGCCGTCGGGCCTGCCCTTCCTTCCGCCCGGCGCGCCCCCGGCACCCGGGGCGCGCGCATGAACACCCCTTCGGGCACCGCGCCGGGAGCGTCCCGGACGGTGCCGTCGGCCCCGGCCGGCGTCCCGGCCCCGACGGGCTCCGACACCGGCGGGACCGCCGCCCCTCGTTCCTCCAAGGAGGCACCGTGAGTACGCCGTACCCCTTCACCGCCGTCGTCGGACAGGATGACCTCCGGCTCGGGCTGCTGCTGAACGCCGTATCGCCCGCCGTCGGCGGGGTGCTGGTGCGGGGTGAGAAGGGCACCGCCAAGTCGACCGCCGTGCGGGCGCTCGCCGCGCTCATGCCGGACGTCCCGGTGGTCCCCGGGTGCCGTTTCTCGTGCGACCCGGCGTCGCCCGACCCGGCGTGTCCGGACGGCCCGCACGGGGCCGGGGACGGCGTGTCGCGGGGGGCCCGGATGGTGGAGCTGCCCGTCGGCGCGTCCGAGGACCGGCTGGTCGGGGCGCTCGACATCGAGCGGGCCCTCTCCGAGGGCGTCAAGGCGTTCGAGCCCGGCCTGCTGGCCGCCGCGAACCGGGGCATCCTGTACGTCGACGAGGTGAACCTGCTCCACGACCACCTGGTCGACGTGCTGCTCGACGCCGCCGCCATGGGCGCCTCGTACGTGGAGCGCGAGGGCGTCTCCGTGCGGCACGCGGCGCGGTTCCTGCTCGTCGGCACGATGAACCCCGAGGAGGGCGAGCTGCGCCCGCAGCTGCTCGACCGGTTCGGGCTGACCGTCGAGGTCGCCGCGTCCCGCGACACCGACCAGCGGGTCGAGGTCGTGCGGCGGCGCCTGGCGTACGACGCCGACCCGGCGGGTTTCGCCGCCGAGTGGGCCGCCGAGGAGGGCGCCCTGCGGGAGCGGATCGCCGCCGCGCGGGCGCTGCTGCCCGAAGTCCGGCTCGGGGACGGGGCGTTGCGGCAGATCGCGGCGACCTGCGCGGCCTTCGAGGTCGACGGGATGCGCGCGGACATCGTCATGGCGCGGACCGCCACCGCGCTGGCCGCGTGGGCGGGGCGCACGGACGTGCTGGCCGAGGACGTGCGGCAGGCCGCCCTGCTCGCGCTCCCCCACCGCCGCAGGCGCAACCCGTTCGACGCGCCGGGGCTGGACGAGGACAAGCTCGACGACACGCTGGAGCAGAACGGCGGCGGGGACGAGGACCCGGACCCGGACGGCCCCGGTGGCGGTGGCGGCCGGCCCCCGCACGACGGCGGCCCCGGCACGCCGCCGGGGCCCGAGGGGGAGGCAGACGACGCGCCCGCCCCGTCCGTGCCCGAACAGGACCGGGGACAGGGCCAGGAGCAGGGGCGGGAACCGGCCCGGGGGCAGTCGTCCGGGAGCGGCGAGCAGCAGCCGGTGGGCGCCACCGAGCCGTTCCGCACCCGGATGCTGAGCGTGCCCGGCCTGGGCGAGGGTGCGGCGGGAAGGCGGTCCCGGGCGCGTACCGAGCACGGGCGCACGACCGGTTCCCGGCAGCCGCGGGGGGCCCTGACCAAGCTTCATCTGGCGGCGACCGTGCAGGCCGCCGCCCCGCACCAGCGGGCACGCGGGCGTTCGGGGCCGGGGCTGGTGGTGCGGCGGGACGATCTGCGGCAGGCGACCCGGGAGGGGCGCGAGGGCAATCTCGTGCTCTTCGTGGTGGACGCCTCCGGGTCGATGGCCGCCCGGCAGCGGATGGGTGCGGTGAAGGGCGCGGTGCTCTCGCTGCTGCTGGACGCGTACCAGCGGCGGGACAAGGTCGGGCTGGTCACCTTCCGGGGCCGGGAGGCCGAGGTGGCGCTGCCGCCGACGTCGTCGGTGGACGCGGCGGCGGCCCGGCTGGAGCTGTTGCCGACCGGGGGGCGCACCCCGGTCGCGGCCGGGCTGCTGAAGGCCCACGAGGTGCTGCGGGTGGAGCGGTTGCGCGATCCGTCGCGCCGGCCGCTGCTGGTCGTGGTGACCGACGGGCGGGCGACCGGGGGCCCCGACCCGGTGGCGCTGGCCGCGCGGGCGGCCCGGCTGCACGAGGCGCAGGGCATCGCGTCCGTCGTCGTGGACTGCGAGTCGGGGCCGGTGCGGCTCGGTCTCGCGGGGGTCCTCGCGCGTGAGCTCGGGGGCAGCGCCGTCACGCTCGACGAGCTGCGGGCCGACTCGATCGCCGGGCTCGTCAAGGACGTTCAGGAAACCAACAGGAGGGCTGCTTGATGCCGCAGGGACAACCGACCACCGTGCCCGACGACGGGCTCACCACCCGTCAGCGCCGCAACCGTCCGCTGCTGATGGTGCACACCGGCGTCGGCAAGGGGAAGTCGACGGCGGCCTTCGGGATGGCGCTGCGCGCCTGGAACCAGGGCTGGCCGATCGGGGTGTTCCAGTTCGTCAAGTCGGCCAAGTGGAAGGTCGGCGAGGAGAACGCCCTGAAGGTCCTCGGTGCGAGCGGTGAGGGCGGGTCCGTCGTCTGGAACAAGATGGGCGAGGGCTGGTCGTGGGTGCAGCGCGACGGCCAGATGGACAACGAGGAGGCGGCGCGCGAGGGCTGGGAGCAGGTCAAGCGCGACCTGGCCGCCGAGACGTACCGGCTGTACGTGCTCGACGAGTTCGCGTACCCGATGCACTGGGGCTGGGTCGACACCGCCGAGGTGATCGAGGTGCTGCGGTCCCGTCCCGGTACGCAGCACGTGGTGATCACCGGCCGCAACGCGCCGCAGGAGCTGCTGGACGCGGCGGACCTGGTGACCGAGATGTCGAAGGTCAAGCACCCGATGGACGCCGGTCAGAAGGGCCAGCGGGGCATCGAATGGTGAGGGGCCGGCGGTGAACGTTCCTCGTCTGGTGATCGCCGCGCCCTCGTCGGGCAGCGGCAAGACCACCGTGGCCACCGGGCTGATGGCCGCCTTCGCCGGGCGGGGCCTGGCCGTGTCCGCGCACAAGGTCGGGCCCGACTACATCGATCCCGGCTACCACACGCTGGCCACGGGGCGGCCGGGGCGCAACCTCGACGCGTACATGTGCGGCCCCGACCGGATCGAGCCGCTGTTCGCGCACGGGGCGCGGGGCTGCGGCCTGGCGGTGGTCGAGGGGGTGATGGGGCTGTACGACGGCGCGTCCGGGCAGGGCGAGCTGGCGTCGACCGCGCAGGTCGCCAAGCTCCTGCGGGCACCCGTGGTGCTGGTCGTGGACGCGTCGTCGCAGTCGCGTTCCGTGGCCGCGCTGGTGCACGGTTTCGCCTCGTGGGATCCGCGGGTGCGGCTGGGCGGGGTGATCCTGAACAAGGTCGGCTCCCAGCGCCACGAGATGCTGCTGCGGGAGGCGCTGGAGGAGTCCGGCGTACCCGTGATGGGGGTGCTGCGGCGGGCCGGGCAACTGGCCGTGCCCTCCCGTCATCTGGGCCTGGTCCCGGTGGCGGAGCGCCGGGGCGACGCGGTGGACGCGGTGGAGGCGATGCGGGCGCAGGTGGTGGCCGGGTGCGACCTGGACGCGCTGCTGGCGCTGGCCGCCTCCGCGCCCCCGGTGGGCGGCGAGGCGTGGGACGCGGCGGCGGAGGTGGCCGGCCACGGCGGAGCTGTCGTCCGGCCCGCCGGGGGCCGGGCGGGGCCGCGGCGGATCGCCGTCGCCTCCGGTGCGGCCTTCACCTTCTCCTACGCCGAGCACACCGAACTGCTCACCGCCGCCGGGGCCGAGGTCGTACCGTTCGATCCGCTGCGGGACGAGGCTCTGCCCGAGGGAACGCGGGGGCTGGTCATCGGCGGCGGGTTCCCCGAGGTGTACGCCTCGGAGCTGTCCGCCAACGCGGCGCTGCGCCGGTCGGTGGTCGACCTGGTGGCGTCCGGGGCTCCGGTGGCCGCCGAGTGCGCGGGGCTGCTGTACCTGGCGCGCTCGCTGGACGGGCTGCCGATGTGCGGGGTCCTCGACGCCGAGGCGCGGATGTCGAAGCGGCTGACGCTCGGTTACCGGGAGGCGGTGGCGGTCTCCGACAGCGTGCTGGCCGCGTCCGGCACCCGGGTGCGCGGGCACGAGTTCCACCGGACCGTGCTGGAGCCGGGGGCCGGGCCCGTTCCGGCATGGGGCATGCACCAGCCCGAGCGGCGCGTCGAGGGCTTCGTGCACCGGGGCGTGCACGCGAGCTATCTGCACACGCACTGGGCCGCGGTGCCCGGCATGGCCCGCAGGTTCGTCGAGAGGTGCGGGTGATGGACCGCGGCCGGGGCGGGGGCCGGTGAGGCGCCGGGGGCCGGTGCGTCGGCGCGGCATCGCGCGGCGGCCCGCGGCCGGGGGGTGGCCGGGGGCGGTGCGGCGGTCAGTCCGCGAGGCCCACCACCAGCCAGATGAAGCCCACCCCGGCGACCGTGCACAGCAGCGTGGAGCGGGCCGGGTGTTCGTGGTGCGCCTCGGGCAGGATCTCGGCGGCGGCGAGATAGAGCAGGGCGCCCCCGAAGAAGCCGAGATAGCAGCCGAGCAGTTGCTCCGGAAGGGTGAACACCAGGGTCGTCGCGGCGCCCACGAGCGGTGCCGCGGCGTCGGCGAACAGCATGATCAGGGCTTTGCGGCGGGCGTTCCCGTACAGGCTGGTGATCGTGTAGGTGTTGAAGCCGTCGGCGAAGTCGTGCGTGATCACGGCGAGGGCGACGGCGGCGCCCATGCCCGCGCCCACCTGGAAGGCGGCGCCGAGCGCGATGCCGTCCATCAGGCTGTGGCCGACCATCGCCGCCGCCGCGGTGAGTCCGACCTGCGGCACCCGTCCCTCGCTCGCGCCGTGTGCCGCCCGGCGCACGGCGAGCAGCCGTTCCACGAGGTGGGCGAGGAGGAAGCCGCCGACGAACAGCAGCAGCGCGGCCGGGACGCCGAAGACGGGTTCGCCCGCGGCCCCGATCGCCTCCGGCAGCAGGTCCAGGCCGACCACGCCGAGCATCAGCCCGCCGGCGAAACCGAGCACCAGGTGGCGGCGGTCGGTGACGCGTTGGGCGACCCAGCCGCCCACCAGGGTCATCAGGAACGCGCCGAGCGCGACGAACACCGCCATGCGCTCTTGCTAGCCGATCGACCCCGCCGCGCGCATCCCGGCTCTCCGGAAGGAGCCCGGTCCGTGCACGGCGCCGGGGCGGACGGCCGGGCGGCGGCCGCGCGGCTCGTCGTGGGCGTCGGCGCGTCCAGGGGCGTGCCGGCCGACGAGGTGCTGGGGCTGGTCCGGGACGTCCTGCGCCGGGCCGGGCTCCCGCCGTCGGGCATCGTGGAACTGGCGACCGTGGACGCGAAGGCCGGCGAGCCGGGGATCGTCGAGGCGGCCGCGCGGCTCGGCGTGCCGCTGCGGACGTACCCGGCCGACGCGTTGGCCCGGATCGAGGTGCCCGGCCCGTCCGGCGCGTCGCTGGCCGCCGTCGGGACGCCGTCCGTGGCGGAGGCCGCCGCGCTCGCCGCGGGGGGCGAGCTCCTCGTGCCGAAGCGGAAGTCGGCGCCCGAGGGGCGGCCGGCGATGGCGACCTGCGCGGTGGCGCGCCGCGCCCCGGACGGTACCCCCGGTGCTGCCGGTGCGCCCGGCACGGCTGATACGGCCGGCACGCCCGGTTCGGCCGCCGAGGCGTTACCGGGCGACGCGACCGGCTCCTGAGGACCCCGGCCGCGCGGAGCCGGTCCGTTCGACGGAACCGGTCCCGTTCGCGGAGCCGGTGCGCCCGTGCGGCCGGTGTGACGTGCGACCCGGACCGTTGCGTGAAGCCGGGTGCCGGGCGCATAGTCGTTCTGCCGTACTCCCTCCCACCGGAACCCCGTTCGAGGACGGCGTGGGGCCGCCACCGCGGCCGCGCTTCCGCTCCGACGACTCCGGCCGTCACCACCACCCCCACGGCGGTCATGCACACTCCCATCGAAAATCCCGACGCGGCCGGCGCGGGCGCGCACGATCTGCGGCACCACGGTGACGTGGAAGTACGGGGCCGGGGCCGGGATCTGACCGATCTCGCCGTCAACGTACGGACCGGTACGCCCCCGGCCTGGCTGAAGGCCCGGATAGCCGAGTCCCTGGGCTCGCTCGCCGCCTACCCGGACGGCGGTGCGGCACGGGCGGCGGTGGCGGCCCGGCACGGGCTGCCCGTGGAGCGGGTGTTGCTGACGGCGGGTGCGGCGGAGGCGTTCGTCCTGATCGCGCGGGCCCTGCCGGCCCGTCGTCCGGTCGTGGTCCATCCGCAGTTCACCGAGCCCGAGGCGGCGCTGCGCGCGGCCGGGCACGAGGTGCGGCGGGTGCTGCTGCGGGCCGAGGACGGTTTCCGGCTGGATCCGTCGGCCGTGCCCGAGGACGCGGATCTGGTGGTGGTCGGCAATCCGACCAACCCCACGTCGGTGCTGCATCCGGCGGCCGTCGTCGAGCGACTGGCCCGTCCCGGGCGGACGTTGGTGGTCGACGAGGCGTTCATGGACGCGGTGCCGGGCGAGCGCGAGGCGCTGTGCGGGCGCACGGACGTCCCCGGACTCGTCGTGCTGCGGAGTCTCACCAAGACCTGGGGGCTCGCGGGGCTGCGGATCGGGTATGTGCTGGCCGCCCCGGAGACCGTTCGCGCCCTGGAGGAGGCCCAGCCGCTGTGGCCGGTGTCGTCCCCGGCCCTGGCGGCGGCCGAGGCGTGCATGGAGCCGCGGGCCCTGGCGGAGGCGGCCGGGGCCGCGGAGCGGATCGCGGTGGACCGGGCCCATCTCGTGGCGGGGCTCAGGGAGTTCACCGAGGTCCGGGTCATGGAACCGGCCGAGGGTCCGTTCGTCCTGGTACGGCTGGAGCGGGCGGCCGAGGTCCGGGAGCAGTTGCGGGTGCTGGGGTTCGCGGCGCGGCGCGGGGACACCTTCCCCGGGCTCGGCCCCGAGTGGCTGCGGCTGGCGGTGCGCGACCGGGTCACGACCAATCGTTTCCTCCAGGCGTTCGACCAGGCGTTGCAGGCACTGGGCGCGCCCGTCCCCTGACGGGAGGCCCGACGGCCCGCGGGACGCGGCGTCCCGTGCCTCGTACGCGTCCGCGGGCAGCGGTGTCCGTACGACGGGACGCCGCTGCCCGCTCCCCCTCCCGGTGCCGGTGCGGGACCGGGACCGGGCGCCCCCCCTCGGACTTCGGCGGGGTCAGCCCCGGGCGCGGCGCCTGGCCAGGACCGTCGCCCCCGCGCCCGCCGCGAGCAGCACGGCCGCGCCGCCCGCGAGGTACGGCGTCGTGGAGCTGCTGCCGGTCTCCGCGAGGTCCCCGCCGGTGTTCGGTTCGCGGCCGGTGCCGGTCTGGGGCTTCACGTCGCCGCCGGTGGTGCCGCTCGTGGAACCGGCCGTGCTCCCACCGCTGCCGGAGGCGCCCCCGTCACCGGAACCACCGCTGCTCGCGCCCCCGTCGCCCGTACCGCCGTTGTCGGAACCGCCGCCACTCGTGCCGCCGTTCGCTCCACCGCTGTCCGAACCCCCGTTGCCGGAACCGCCGTTGCTCGTACCCCCGTTGCTCGTACCCCCGTTGTTCGTACCGCCGTTGGTCGTACCCCCGTTGCTCGTGCCGCCGTTGCTCGTGCCGCCGTCGCTGCCGCCCGGGTCGGTGGTCCGCGGCGTCCGGCAGGTCGCCTCGACGAGCGTGATCTCGCCCCGTACGTCGGCGACGTTCAGCTTGAGCGGATTGACGGAGACCTTCAGCCGCAGGGCGGTCGCCGCTGCGGTGTTCGAGGTGGTGCTGGTCCGCGACAGGTCCAGGGTCACGTCCCCGACGCCCGGGACGTCGACCCGGGTGGTGCCGCTCGCGGTGAGCTCGACGCGCTTGCCGAGCACCGTCACGTGCCCCAGGACGTTCGACTCGGCGACCGGCTTGCGGCCCGTCGCGCAGACCGCCCGGGACGTGACCTTCTCGACCTCGACGAGCGACAGCGCGGGCAGGCCCGGCACGTGGACCCGGGCCTTCACCACGTTGCTGTACCCCTCGGCCCGGTGCTTGTCGACGGTCGCCCTGGAGGTGGCCACGTCGGCGCTGAGCACGCTGACCGGGCGGCCGCCCTCCACCCCGTCGAGCCGCACGCTGAGCGCGGTCTTCTTCGCGTCGGCGGGCGCCTGCACCTCATTGAGCGCGGCCCTGAGCGGCACGTCGATCGTCTTGTTCAGGAGCGAGACGTCGAGTGCGGTGCGGAGCACGACCGCGCTCGCCTTCCCGTCGCCGGTGGTCCTGGTGGCCGCGCCGCCGGCGTGCGCCGGGGCGGCGACCAGCAGGGACAGGGGAGCGGCGGCGACCGCCAGGGCGGCCAGGCGGAAGGTGTTGCTGTTCAAGATGGTGGAACCCCCACAAGAGACATGGAGCCACCGGCGCCCTCCAATGGGGGACATCGAGAACTCCGGTGGCCTCGACCCCGAAAGCTTTACGCACGAAGAGTGAACTCGCGGACACCTGAAGTGAGTTCACCCCAAAGGGGGGTTTCCGTGCCTGTATTCGAATATCTCGGTACGTTCGTTCTCTTCACATCACCCGATTCGCCCAGCGCGGACGCCACCGGGGCCGTCCGCGCCGGAGCGCACACAGAAGTGTCCCAACGAGCCGACGAGGTGTCGGTAACTGCCCGTCAACACGGTGCGCCCCGGCTGCCGCCGTCGCCCCGGCGTCCGTCTCAGCCGATGATCCGTCCGTTCAGCACCACCCGGCGCGGCCCCGCGAGTACCCGTACGTCCGCCCGCGGGTCCTCGTCGTACACCACCAGGTCCGCCGGGGCCCCCTCCTCCAGCGCCGGCCGCCCCAGCCACCGCCGCGCGCCCCAGGTCGTCGCGGACAGCGCGTCCAGGGCCGGGATGCCCGCCTTCACCAGTTCGGCGACCTCGTCGGCGACCAGGCCGTGGGCGAGCACCCCGCCCGCGTCGGTGCCGACGAAGACCGGGATGCCCGCGTCGTACGCGGCCCGCACCGTGTCGTGGCGCCGCTCGTGCAGCCGCCGCATGTGGTCCGCCCAGCGGGGGAACTTGGCCTCGCCGCCCGCCGCGAGCGAGGGGAACGTGGCGATGTTGATCAGGGTGGGGACGATCGCCACCCCGCGCTCGGCGAAGAGCGGAATGGTCTCCTCGGTGAGCCCGGTGGCGTGCTCGACACAGTCGATCCCGGCCTCGACGAGATCGCGCAGCGAGTCCTCGGCGAAGCAGTGCGCGGTGACCCGGGCGCCGAGCCGGTGCGCCTCGGCGATGGCCGCCCCGACCGCCTCGCGCGGCCAGAGGGCGGTCAGGTCCCCCACCTCCCGGTCGATCCAGTCGCCGACGAGCTTCACCCAGCCGTCGCCGCGGCGCGCCTCCTGAGCCACGTAGGCGACCAGTTCGCCGGGCTCGATCTCATGGGCGTAGTTCCGGGTGTACCGGCGGGGCCTGGCGATGTGCCGCCCGGCCCTGATGATCTTCGGCAGGTCCTCGCGGTCGTCGATCCACCGGGTGTCGGCCGGCGAGCCCGCGTCCCGCAGCAGCAGCGCGCCCGCCTCCCGGTCGGCGAGGGCCTGCTGTTCGCTGGTCGCCGCGTCGACGGCGCCGTGGTGGTCGAGCCCGACGTGGCAGTGGGCGTCGACCAGGCCCGGCAGCACCCAGCCGGTGACGGTCACCGCCCCGTCCGCGCCGGCCGGGCGGTCGTAGGTGATCCGCCCGTCGGCCACCCAGAGCTCGTCCCGCACCTCCTCGGGCCCGACCAGCACCCGCCCCTTCACGTGCAGCACCTGCGATGCCTTGTGATCACTCATGGGCAGCACTGTACGAGGCCGCCTCCGGGGCCCTGGGTACGCTTCGACGGAAGCCCCGTCCGTACGCCGCGACCGCGCACCGACCCGATCCGACCCGATCCGAAGAGAGCACCACCGTGACGCACCCCTTCCTCGACCTCGCCCCGCTCACCGCCGCGCACTTCGCGGCCATCGAGCAGCGGGTGGCCGGACTCCTCGCCACCGAGCAGGACGTCGTCATCATGCAGGGCGAGGCACTGCTTCCCCTCGAAGGCTGCATCCGGGGCGCCGCCCGGCCCGGCTCGACCGCGCTGAACGTCGTCACGGGCCCGTACGGGCAGACCTTCGGGAACTGGCTGCGGGACTGCGGCGCCGAGGTGATCGACCTGGCGGTCCCCTTCCACACCGCGGTCACCGCCGACCAGGTGGCACGGGCGCTGGACGAGCACCCGGAGATCGACTTCGTCTCCCTGGTCCACGCGGAGGCGGCCACCGGCAACACCAACCCGGTCGCCGCGATCGGCGAGGTGGTCCGTTCGCACGGGGCACTGTTCATGCTGGACGCCGTCGCGTCGGTGGGCGCCGAGCCGCTGCTGCCGGACGCGTGGGGCGTCGATCTGTGCGTGATCGGGGCGCAGAAGGCGATGGGCGGACCGGCCGGGGTGTCCGCGGTGTCGGTGAGCGACCGGGCCTGGGAGCGGATCGCCGCCAACCCCCGGGCCCCGCGCCGCTCGTACCTCTCCCTGCTGGACTGGAAGGAGCGCTGGATCGACGGCGGTCGCAAGGCGCTGCTGCACGCCCCCGCCCAGCTGGAGATGCTGGCGCTGGAAGCCTGTGTGGAGCGAATCGAGGCCGAGGGCCTGACCACGCTGATGGCCCGCCACTCCGCCGCCGCGGCGGCCACCCGGGCGGGCGCGGAGGCGCTCGGCGGCGGGCTGTCGCCGTATGTGCACGAGGCCGCGGAGGCGGCGCCGGTCGCCACGACGCTGCGCGCCCCCGAGGGCGTCGACGCCGCGGAACTGGTCGCGCGGGCGCTCTCGGCCGACCCCTCGCTGCCGCTGATCGCGGGCGGGGGCGCGCTGTCCAAGGAGATGATCCGGGTCAATCACTACGGTGTGGATGCGACGCGGGGCGCGGTGCTGTCCTCGCTCGCGGCTCTGGGGGCGGCGCTGGCCGATGCGGGCCGGCAGGTCGACTTCGAAGCTGCCCGCAAGGCCGTTTCGGAAACCTGGCCGAGCGAATAAATCCGAGCCGGGGCAGATATTCAACAAATGCGGGGAGCTGCTTTATCCAGAGCAGCTCCCCGCATTCTTCTGCCCGGTTTCCCCGACCCTAAACACCTGAGTTTCCGGAGCTCCGGCCGGGAGCCCGATCCGCACAATTCCGTTGCGTCGCACGAGAGTTACAGCCATGTGACCTACTCCACAACGCGACCGTTATGCCTGATAAATCGCGCCCAAACCAGGGTAAAGCGCAACCCGGTCGCGCCGGGGCACGCGCCCGCGTGATAACACAAACGGGTACCCCGCCCAACCCCTTGCGTCGATGCAATTTGGGAATTTGCTGGGTAAATTCAATTCACATGACCGCCGCACCAGCAGATTTTGCACGTGCCCGAAGCGAATTCATCACCATCGACACCCCACGAGTGGAGGACGGGGCCGCGATCTGGCGCATCGCCCGCGACTCCGAGGTCCTGGACCTCAACTCCTCGTACAGCTACCTGCTGTGGTGCCGTGACTTCGCGGCGACCTCCGTGGTCGCCCGCGACGAGACCGGCGAACCGGTCGCCTTCGTGACGGGATACCTCCGGCCGGACCGCCCGGGGATCCTCGTCGTCTGGCAGGTGGCCGTCGACCACGACCACCGCGGAACCGGGCTCGCGGGAGAGCTGCTGGACGCGCTGACCTCCCGGGTCGCCGCCGGACAGCCACTGGCCTCGGTCGAGACGACCATCACCCCGGACAACACCGCCTCGGACCGGCTGTTCACCTCCTACGCGCGGCGCCACGACGTGGCCCTGGAGCGCGAGGTGCTCTTCGACGGCGAGCTGTTCCCCGAGGGGACGCACCTGCCCGAAGTCCTGTACCGCATCGGCCCGTTCCACACCTGACCGGCCCGCGCCCGCCCCGCCCCTTCCGGACGCCCCGCCCGCCCGGGCCCCGAGCACGTCCGGCCCCCGAGCACGTCCGCACCGCCGAACTGCCGACCGTCACACACCCCCCTCTCAAGCAGGAGACCCCCTGTGACCATCACCCCGCCCGCGCTGAGTGTCTTCGAGACCCTGGAGTCGGAGGTACGGAGCTACTGCCGCGGCTGGCCCGCCGTGTTCGACCGTGCCCAGGGCGCCCGGCTGACCGACGAGGACGGCCACAGCTACCTCGACTTCTTCGCCGGAGCGGGATCGCTCAACTACGGCCACAACAACCCGGTGCTGAAACGCGCGCTGATCGACTACATCGAGCGCGACGGCATCACCCACGGCCTGGACATGGCCACCACCGCGAAACGCGCCTTCCTGGAGTCCTTCCAGAACAACGTGCTGCGCCCGCGCGACCTCCCGTACAAGGTGATGTTCCCCGGGCCGACCGGCACCAACGCGGTCGAGGCCGCGCTGAAGCTGGCCCGCAAGGTGAAGGGACGCGAGTCCATCGTGTCCTTCACCAACGCCTTCCACGGCATGTCGCTCGGCTCGCTCGCCGTCACCGGCAACGCCTTCAAGCGGGCCGGGGCCGGCATCCCGCTGGTGCACGGCACCCCGATGCCGTTCGACAACTACCTCGACGGCCGGGTGCCCGACTTCCTCTGGTTCGAACGGCTCCTGGAGGACCAGGGCTCCGGGCTCAACAAGCCCGCCGCCGTGATCGTCGAGACGGTGCAGGGCGAGGGCGGCATCAACGTGGCGCGCCCCGAGTGGCTGCGGGCGCTGGCCGACCTGTGCCGCCGCCGCGACATGCTCCTGATCGTGGACGACATCCAGATGGGCTGCGGACGCACGGGGTCGTTCTTCTCGTTCGAGGAGGCCGGCATCGTCCCCGACATCGTCACCCTGTCGAAGTCCATCAGCGGCTACGGACTGCCGATGTCCCTCTGCCTGTTCAACCCGGAGCTGGACATCTGGGGGCCGGGCGAGCACAACGGCACCTTCCGCGGCAACAACCCGGCGTTCGTCACCGCCGCCGCCGCGCTGGACGCCTACTGGGCGGACGGCCAGATGGAGCGGCAGACCCTGGTCCGGGGCGAGCAGGTCGAGCAGGCCCTCCTCCCGATCTGCGACGAGCACGCCGCGCTCGGCGCGCGCTACCGGGGCCGCGGCCTGGTCTGGGGGCTGGAGTTCACGGACGAGGCGCGCGCCGCCGCGGTCTGCGCCCGCGCCTTCGAACTGGGTCTGCTGGTGGAGACGTCCGGCCCGCGCAGCGAGGTCGTGAAGCTGCTGCCGCCGCTGACCGTCACCCCCGACGAACTGGACGAGGGTCTGCGCACCCTGGCCCGCGCGATCCGCGACACCGTCTGAACCACCGGCCCGTCACGGGGGACGGGCCCGCCGAGCCGCACCACAGCAAGAAACACCCCAGCGGGAAACCCCGCGGAGAGAAAGGCACCGACCCACCGTGATCGTCCGATCGTTCAGTGACATCGAGAACACCGACCGGCATGTGAAGGCCGCTTCCGGCACCTGGGAGAGCAAGCGCATCGTGCTCGCCCGGGAGAAGGTGGGCTTCTCGCTCCACGAGACCACGATGTACGCGGGCACCGAGACGTCGATGTGGTACGCGAACCACATCGAGGCCGTCCTGTGCGTCGAGGGCGAGGCCGAACTCACCGACGACGAGACCGGACAGACCTACCTGATCACCCCGGGCACGATGTACCTGCTGGACGGCCACGAGCGCCACACCATGCGGCCGAAGACCGATTTCCGCTGCGTCTGCGTCTTCAACCCGCCGGTCACCGGGCGGGAGGAGCACGACGAGAACGGTGTCTACCCGCTGCTGACCGAGGAGGGCTGAACCATGACCCACGACGCACGCGTCGATCTCTACCCCACGCGCGGCACGGCCGAGCTGACCACGCCCCGCCAGGACCCGGTGCTCTGGTCCGCGCCCGGCGCCCCCGGCCCGGTGGCCGCACAGGACCTCCAGGGCTTCGAGCGCGACGGCTTCCTCACCGTCGACCAGCTCATCACCCCCGACGAGGTCGCCGTGTACCGCACCGAACTGGACCGGCTGATCGCCGACCCGGCGGTGCGGTCCGACGAGCGCTCGATCGTCGAGCCGAAGTCGCAGAAGGTCCGGTCGGTCTTCGAGGTCCACCGGATCAGCGAGGTCTTCGCCCGGCTGGTGAGCGACGAGCGCGTGGTGGGCCGGGCCCGTCAGATCCTCGGCTCGGACGTGTACGTCCACCAGTCCCGGATCAACGTCAAGCCGGGCTTCGGCGCCTCGGGGTTCTACTGGCACTCGGACTTCGAGACCTGGCACGCCGAGGACGGGCTGCCGAACATGCGGGCCGTGTCGGTGTCGATCGCTCTGACCGAGAACCACGACACCAACGGCGGGCTGATGATCATGCCCGGTTCGCACAAGTCGTTCCTCGGCTGCGCGGGCGAGACGCCCCGGGACAACTACAAGAAGTCCCTGAAGATGCAGGACGCCGGGACGCCGTCCGACGAGGCCCTGACGAAGATGGCCGACCGGCACGGCATCAAGCTCTTCACGGGCCGGGCGGGTTCGGCGACCTGGTTCGACTGCAACTGCATGCACGGCTCGGGCGACAACATCACCCCGTACCCGCGCAGCAACGTCTTCATCGTCTTCAACAGCGTGGAGAACGCGGCCGAGGAACCGTTCGCGGCGCCGGCACGACGCCCGGAGTTCATCGGGGCACGGGACTTCACCCCCGTGCGGTGAGATGACGCACCGGTGACGGGCGGGGGACGGCGGACGCGTCGCCCCCCGCCCGCGCCCGTGTTCCCGCTCCCGCCCACGTCACCGGCTCCGCACGGCCGGGCGCCGGAAGAGGTGACGCCGCCCGCTCCACGGTGGCCGAGTTCGTCGACGCGCGGGGCGGACGGCACACCTTCCAGCCCGGTCCGTCCGGGGCCGGAAGCCTTTCCCCGCGGCCGGGCCGAGGGCCGGCCGCGCGGGATCCGGTTCAAGTCGTTGGACCCGCACGGCAGTCGGCGGCGACAGTGGGGGGCATGACTTCTCTCATCCGTCACATCACTGTCGACTGCGCAGACGCCTACGAACTCGCCCGTTTCTGGTCGCAGGTGCTCGATGCCCCGCTCTCCGACGAGGACTCCCCCGGTGATCCCGAGGCACTCGTCGAGGTCCCCGGAGCCGGAATGCTGTTCATCACGGTGCCGGAGCCGAAGAGCACCAAGAACCGTCTGCACCTGGACCTCCAGCCGCAGGACCGCACCCGGGACGAGGAGGTCGAGCGGCTGCTCGGCCTGGGTGCCACCCTCGTCGCCGACCACCGCAAACCGAACGGGCGGGGCTGGGCGACGCTCGCCGACCCCGAGGGCAACGAGTTCTGCGTCGAGTGCGGTGCGGCCGAACGGGCCGCCCTGACCGGGGCCCGGCTGCCGGTCACGGCGGACGACGTGACCACCGCGGTCCGGCTCGCGGCCGCCGCACTCCGGAAGTCCCCGGTGGACGACTGGCAGGTCCCGGCCGGGACGCTGGAGTGGAGCTGCTGGGAGACCGCGGAGCACCTGAGCGACGACCTGTTCTCCTACGCGGCCCAGCTCGGCGCGCCCGACGCGCCCGACGCGCCGTCGGACGACTATCTCCCGTACCGCTGGGCCGCCGACCGCGAGAACGGTCCGCGGAACTCGGTCTTCGCGGACCCGGCGGCCGGCCCGGCCGGGCTGCTGCGGACGATGGAGGCGAACGGCGCGCTGCTCGCGGCGATGGTGCGGACCTCGTCGCCCGAGGTCCGTTCGTACCACCCCTACGGGGTCTCCGACCCGGAGGGCTTCGCCGCCATGGGGGTGGTGGAGACCCTGGTGCACATGCGGGACCTCGCCGCGGGGCTGGACGTGGCCTGGGAACCGCCCGCCGACCTCTGCGACCGGGTGCTGGCCCGGCTGTTCCCGGACGCCCCCGGGGACGCCGACCGGTGGACCGTCCTGCTCTGGGCCACCGGCCGCGCCGAACTGCCCGGCCGGCCGCGGGTCACGTCGTGGAAGTGGCACGGTGCACCGCTGGAGGGGGCCGAGCGGGAGTGAGGGACCGGAGCGGCGGGCCCGAGGGGCCGCCGCGCCCGGCGCCTCCTTCCTTCGGGCCCCGGCCTCAGGACCGCGCGGCGTCCAGCGCCGGGTAGTCGACGTACCCCTTCGCGTCGCCGCCGAAGAAGGTGGAGGGGTCGGGGGTGTTGAACGGGCCGCCGGCCTTCAGCCGGGCCGGCAGGTCCGGGTTGGCGATGAACAGCGCGCCGTAGGAGACGAGGTCGGCGAGCCCGTCGTCGACCGCCCGGTGGTCGTCGGGCCCGGTCGGCCCGTCCGTCAGCAGGTTGACGACGAAGGCGCCGGAGAACTGCTTGCGCAGCGCGAGGGTCAGTTCGCGGATCTCCAGCGCCTCCAGGACGTGCAGATAGGCGATGCCGAGCGGTTCGATCTCCCGCACCAGCGCGGTGTACACGGCCTCCGGGTCGGTCTCGGCGATGTCGTTGTACGTGTTCCCGGGCGAGATGCGCAGCCCGGTGCGTTCCGCGCCGATCTCGGCGACGACGGCCCTGACGACCTCGACGGCGAACTTGATGCGGCCCTCGACGGAGCCGCCCCACTCGTCGTCGCGCAGGTTGGAGTTGGGGGCGAGGAACTGGTGGATGAGGTAGCCGTTGGCGCCGTGCAGCTCGACCCCGTCGAAGCCGGCGTCGATCGCGTTGCGCGCCGCGGCCGCGAAGTCGGCCACGGTCTGCCGGATCTCGTCGCCGGTCAGTTCGCGCGGCGTGGTGAAGTCCCGCATCCCCTCCCCGGTGAAGAGCTGCCCGGCGGGCTTCACGGCGGAGGGGGCGACCGGGGTGAGTCCGTCCGGCAGCAGAACCGGGTGGCCGATGCGGCCGGTGTGCATGAGCTGGGCGAAGATCCTGCCGCCCGCCGCGTGCACCCGGTCGGTCACCCGGCGCCAGGAGGCGACCTGCTCCGCGCTGTGCAGCCCGGGGGTGAAGGGGTAGCCCTGGCCCACCACCGACGGCTGGATGCCCTCCGTGATGATCAGGCCCGCGGAGGCCCGCTGGGCGTAGTACTCGGCGACCAGGTCCGTGGCGACGCCGCCCTCGCCGGCCCGGCTGCGGGTCATCGGGGCCATCGCGATGCGGTTGGCGAGTCGGGTGCCGGACAGATCGATCGGGTCGAACGCGGTGGTCATGGGAGCTCCCGAAGAAATATGTGGTCGGCCAAGTATTTGCGTGCGCCGCCACTGTAACCCATTTACTTGGCCGACCAAGTTAAAATTGGTGGAAAGCTGTCCCCGTCCCTTCCCGACCGGCCGGAACCCCACCGGGCGACCTGCCGGGAAACGCCTGCCGGGGTCCGCCCCGCACCGTCCGAGGAGTCCCGATGACGTCAGGTCCCGCGAGCACCGACCCCGCCTGTACCGAGCTGCCGAGCGCCGCCCGGGGCGGCCCCGTCAGCCATGCCTTCTCCCGGGTGGCCCGGCTGCACCGGATCGCCGCGGGCAAGATGCTCAAGGGGGCCGGGCTCTACCCCGGCCAGGAGTTCCTGATGATGTACCTGTGGGACACGGGCGCGGTGCGCCAGTCCGAGGTCATCAAGGCCGTCGGCCTGGACCCCTCCACCGTCACCAAGATGCTCCAGCGTCTGGAGCAGGCCGGGCACGTCAGCCGCTGCCCCGACCCGGACGACCGCCGGGCCGTCCTGGTCGACGCCACCCAGGACAGCTGCGCGCTGCACTCCGAGGTCGAACGGGCCTGGACGGACCTGGAGGAGCACACCCTGGCCGGTCTCGACCGGGGCGAGCGCGAGGAGCTGGCCCGGCTGCTCGCCAAGGTCGAGGAGAACCTCCTCCGGGAGACCGAGGGCTGCCCCGAGCTCCGCCACTCCCCGGGCTGCTGATCCCACCCGCCCCTCCGGCGCCGCCGGGCGCTCCCGGCCCACCGGGCAGCACCGGAGGGCGAGCGGCACCGGGCGGCGGACTCAGCCGGAGAGCACGTCCAGGGCCCGGTCCACATCGGCCCGGGTGTTGTACAGGTGGAAGGCCGCGCGCAGACTCCCCGCCCGGTTGGAGACCACCACCCCGGCCCGCGCCAGCTCGGCCTCCCGCGCGCCGAGTCCGGGCACGGCCACGATCGCCGACTCCCCCGGCACCGCCTCGTGCCCCAGCTCCGCCAGCCCCGCCCGCATGCGGGCGGCGAGCCCGGTGGCGTGGGCGTGCACGGCCTCCACACCGACCTCGCCCAGCAGCGCCAGCGACTGCTCGGCACCGTGGTACGAGAGAAAGGCGGGCGGCTCGTCGTAGCGGCGGGCGGACGGGGAGAGCCGTTCGACCGGGCCGTACGTGCTGTTCCCCGGGTCCTCGGCCGCGGCCCAGCCGGCGAAGACCGGCGGCAGGGTCCGCTGCGCGTCCTCGGTGACGGTGAGGAAGGAGGCGCCCCGCGGGCAGAGCAGGAACTTGAAGCCGCCGGCGACGGTGAAGTCGTACTCCCCCGCGTCCAGCGGCAGCCAGCCGGCCGCCTGTGAGATGTCGAGCAGGGTCCGGGCGCCATGGGCGGCCGCCGCCGCGCGCACCGCCTTCAGATCGGCGATCCGGCCGTCCGACGACTGCACGGCGGACAGTGCGACGAGCGCGGTGTCCGGGCGTACGGCGTCGGCCAGGCCGTCCAGCGGGACGTAACGGGTCCGCAGGTCGCCGCGGACCGCGAACGGGCTGACGACGGAGCTGAACTCCCCCTCGGGCGCCAGCACTTCGGCCCCCGGCGGCAGCGCGGCCGCGATCAGTCCGACGTGCACGGAGACGGAGCTGCCGACGGCCACCCGGCCGGCGTCCGTCCCGACGAGCCGGGCGAAGCCGGACCGGGCGGCCTCCACCCGCGCGAAGTCGCCGGAGCCTGCGCCGCGGCCCGCGGCGACGCGCTCGGCGAGCGACCGCACCGCCGCCACGGTACGACGGGGCAGCAGCCCGCAGGTGGACGTGTTGAGGTAGGTGGTCTCCGGCGCGAACTCGCCGTGCACGGCCCGGCTGAGCGGAAGCGAAGTGGTCTCCATGCGCCCAGCCTGGTGTTCCTCCGATGCGCGGTCAATCACGGAGCACCGGGAGACGCGTCCGGGAGATCCCCCGGCGCCCGGGCGGGCACGCCGCCCGGGCGCCGGGCTCAGGCGTTCGTGCCGCCCGCCGCGGGGACCTCGCAGGCGCCGTCCGGGCCGCACGCCCCGGCGTCCTCGCCGATCATGGTCACCGGACGGTCCTTCCACGCCTGTTCGAGCGCCTGGGTGAAGACCTCGGCGGGCTGGCCGCCGGAGATGCCGTACCGCCGGTCGAACACGAAGAACGGCACCGCGTTGGCGCCCAGCTCGGCCGCCTCCCGCTCGTCGGCCCGCACCTCGTCCGCGTACGCCTGCG
The DNA here is from genome assembly GCF_042889165.1 of Streptomyces sp. NPDC002669. Taxonomy (NCBI): domain Bacteria; kingdom Bacillati; phylum Actinomycetota; class Actinomycetes; order Kitasatosporales; family Streptomycetaceae; genus Streptomyces; species Streptomyces sp. NPDC002669. The sequence goes on from NZ_JBIAQQ010000003.1 coordinate 80,626, forward strand.
GGTCGGCGAGCACGGCCCGCGCCTCGTCGGCGTCGAGCCCGGCCTCCACGGCCAGCGCCACCAGCACGTCGCCGTCGTAGACGGACCGTTCCTCGGCGAAGTTGGCCCGGTAGGCGAGGTTCAGCAGCTCGTCCTGGCGGCCCCGGGCACGGGCCAGGTGGAGCAGCCGGTGGATGTCGAAGGTGTTGCCGTGGTCGCGGCCCTCGACGAGGTAGCCGAGCCCCTCGGCCCGCGCGTTGGCCGCGACGTTCGCCTCCATGGCCTGCGCCTCCTCACGGGTGCGCCCGTACTTCCGCGCCAGCATGTCGATCACCTCGACCGGCTCGTTCCCGGCGTACGTGGGATCGAGCTCGAAGGACCGGTGCACGATCTCGACCTCGTCGCGGTGGGCGAACTCCGCCAGGCCCTTCTCGAAGCGGGCCTTCCCGATGTAGCACCAGGGGCAGGCGATGTCGCTCCAGATCTCGACGCGCATGTCCTTCTTCTCTCCGTGTTCTCGCGGCCCGTTACGGCCGCGGGGTCCTTCTCCGCTCTGTGGGCAACTGAGCAACACGGAAACAAATGCCCTCATTCCCCGGCCGCCCCGACGACCGGAACGGCTGCCCGGCCGGTCACCGCCCGGACCGGGCTCCCGGTACGGGCCGGGCGAAGCGCAGGTCCGCCGGGGCGACCTCGCGGGCCGGCCCGGCCGCCCGGAACACCACGTCCAGCGCGCGTTCCGGGTCGCAGGCGTAACCGCCGCTGGCCCAGGCCGGATTCGCCTCCACCGCCGCCCACCGGCCGTCGTCGAGCAGGCCGACGTCGACCACGGCCGCGCAGGGCAGCTCCCCGGCCGCCTCCGCGAGCAGCTCGGCGGCGAAGGCGCGGACCTCGGGGCCGTGCTCGTCCTCGTCCAGCGGAACCGGGTCGAGCGCGGGGCCGACGGCGTAGCGGCTGCCCGTGCGCACGGCGCCGTCCATGACGAACAACCGGTACTCACGGGTGAAGCGGACGATGTCGCTCACCAGCACCGGCAGGTCGTCGTCGAACGCGTCCGGTCCGGGCAGCCGTGAGCCGTCGGGGTAGATCCGGGCGGGGAAGAACTTGTCGGTCGGCGGCTTGACGAAGGCCGGCCGGCGCAGTCGTCGGGCTTCTGCCAGCGTGAGCGCCTCCACCCGGCGTCCGGTCAGCGCCACCGGCAGCGACGCCAGCCAGTCGGCCGGCGGCTCCAGCGCCACGAGGTCCAGCTCGGCGGCCACCCGGTCGGCGAGCAGCGGCCCGCCGTACAGGTGCGCCCGCCCGGCGGCGTCCCGCGCGCCGTCCGGGAGCCGCCATTCGTGCGCGGTCAGGGTCCGCAGCCCCCGGCCCGCCGCGGTGGTGGCGAAACGGCGCCCGGTCGCGGAATCACGCGGGGCGAGGATCAGGACTCGGTCGGTGGTCATGGCGCCCATGCTGCCCCGCCCCCGGCTGCCCGGACATCGTTTTTCGACGGCCCGGCCCCGGCCGTCAGATGTAGCTGAGGATCAGCAACGCGGTCATGAGCTGCGCCGTGATGTGCGGGCCCAGCAGCCGACCGCGCGCGGAAGGGAACGGCAGCGGTTTCCCCGGCCGGGCCACCGCTGCGACGCCGAGGAGGAGTGCCGCCGGGAAACACCCGGGGATCGAGCCCACGAGCACGTCGGAACACCGCACGCCGTACGTCACGCAGCCGGACGCCCGGGTCGGGCTCAGGGTGACGAGAAGGGAGCCGGCACACACCGGCACCAGCGCGACGAGGCCGAACGGACGTTGCGGTCCGAGCGATCGAGGTCGACCTGGTGCCGGTCCGCCGTGGCGGGGGTGATGTCCATGCGGCCCCCAACCCTCCGGCGGACCCCGGAGGGTTGGGTGGTGGTACTCGATTCCGCTGAGTATCCGCGCTCATTCGGCCGACCGGCGGGAGGGCCCCGTACGGCCGGGGGCCGCCCGGCGGGCGCGGACGGCGCCCGGATCCGGCTGTGGGATCCGGGCGCCCGTTGCCGCTCGCCGGGCGGGCCCGGCCCGCAGGGGGCCGGGGAGTGCGCGGGGTCAGGCGGGGCGGCCGTCCACCCGTCGGGGCAGGCCCAGGGGGTTGTCCTCGCGGAGCTCGGGCGGGAGCAGCGCCTCGGGGGTGGTCTGGTAGGTGATCGGGCGCAGCCAGCGTTCGACGGCGGTGGCGCCGACCGAGGTGGAGGTGGAGGTGGTGGCCGGGTAGGGGCCGCCGTGGTGCTGGGCGGGGGCGACGGCGACCCCGGTCGGCCAGCCGTTGACGAGGACCCGGCCGGCCAGCGGGGTGAGGGCGGCGAGGAGGCCGGGGGCGTCGGCGTCGGTCTCCTCGGTGGCGGTCTGGAGGGTGGCGGTGAGGTTGCCGGGGAGCCGGGAGAGGACGGCGGTGATCTCGTCGGTGCCGGTGTAGCGGGCCACGACGGTGACGGGGCCGAAGCACTCCTCCAGGAGTTCGTCGTGCGGGCCCTCGGCGGTGAGCAGGGCGGCCGGTGCGGTCAGGAAGCCGGCCGAGACGGTGTGTTCGCCGCCCGCGCCGGGGGTGACGGGGGCCTCCACGCCGGGAAGCCCGGCCCGGGCGCGCACCCCCGCGACGAAGGCGTCGCGCATCCGGTGGTCGAGCAGGACGCCCGCCTCGGTGTCGCTGACCGCGTCGGTGAGGGACTTCAGCAGCCGGTCGCCGTTCTCGCCGGCCGGGACCAGGACGAAGCCGGGCTTGGTGCAGAACTGGCCCGAGCCCAGGGTCATCGAGCCCGCGAGCCCGGTCCCGATCTGCTCGCCGCGCTCGGCGGCGGCGGCCTCGGTCACCACGACGGGGTTGAGGGAGCCCAGCTCGCCGTGGAAGGGGATCGGTACGGGGCGGGCCGCCGCCGCGTCGAACAGGGCGCGTCCGCCGCGTACGGAGCCGGTGAAGCCCGCGGCGGCCACGAGCGGGTGCCTGATCAGTTCGACGCCCGCCTCGAAGCCGTGCACCAGGGTCAGCACGTCCTCGGGCAGACCGACCCGGGCCGCCGCCCGGCGCAGCACGGAGGCGCACAGCTCGGAGGTGGCGGGGTGGTCGGGGTGGGCCTTGACGACGACCGGGCAGCCGGCCGCCAGCGCGCTCGCGGTGTCGCCGCCGGGGACGGAGAAGGCGAGCGGGAAGTTGCTGGCCGCGTACACGGCGACGACCCCGAGCGGGATCTTGTAGCGGCGCAGGTCGGGCCAGGGCGGGGTGCGGGTGTCGTCCGCGTGGTCGATGTGGACGTCCAGGAAGGCGCCCTCGTCGACGACCTCCGCGAAGGCCCTCAGCTGGGCCGCGGTGCGGGCGAGTTCGCCGGTGAGCCGGGCCGGGCCCAGGGCGGTCTCGGCGTCCGCGGCCTCGACGACGTGTTCCCCCGCCTCGGTGAGCAGTTCGGCGGCCGTGCGCAGGAACGCGGCGCGCACGGTGCGGTCGGCGAGCGAGTCGCGTACCGCGTGGGCGGCCCGGACCGCGCGGTCGACCTCCTCCGCCGTAGCCTCCACCGCGACCTGCTCACGCGGGTTCCCGGTGCGGGGGTCGACGCTCCAGACTGGTGTTGCTGCCACCGTGCTTTTCCTTCCGCTCCACTGCCGCACATCGGAGTTTGTTCGGTATTCTGAACAAAGTTCTCGATCGTGAATATGAAGCGACTCTATTTCCGGTCGTTCGACGTTGGCAAGGTGCCATCGGATCGGCCGGACATGGGAGTTCGGCGGGTCGCAGGGCCCATGAATGGGCCGGAAGGAGCGTGGGTCGATGTCCGCTGCCGAGGCCGGTGGGGCGCCGGTCAAGTCCGCCGTGCGTACGGTGGAGCTGCTCGAGTACTTCGCGGGGCGACCCGGCATGCACTCGCTCGCCGCGGTGCAGGAGGCCGTCGGGTATCCCAAGTCCAGCCTGTACATGCTGCTGCGCACGCTGGTGGAGCTGGGCTGGGTGGAGACCGACGCGACGGGCACCCGGTACGGGATCGGGGTGCGGGCCCTGCTGGTCGGCACCTCGTACATCGACGGGGACGAGGTCGTCGCGGCGGCCCGGCCCACCCTGGACCGGCTCTCCGACGACACGGCGGAGACCATCCACCTGGCCCGCCTCGACGGGACGAGCGTGGTGTACCTCGCCACCCGGCAGTCCCAGCACTACCTGCGCCCCTTCACCCGCGTCGGCCGTCGGCTGCCCGCCCACTCCACCTCCCTCGGCAAGGCGCTCCTGGCCACCCACAGCGACGAGCAGGTCCGCAAGATGCTGCCCGAGACGCTGCCCGCGCTGACCGAGCACACCATCACCGACCGCGAGAAGCTCATCGAGGAGCTGCGTCTGGTCCGCGAGCAGGGGTACGCGGTGGACCGCGAGGAGAACACCCTCGGGCTGCGCTGCTTCGGCATCGCCATCCCCTACCGCACCCCCGCCCGCGACGCGATCAGCTGCTCCGTGCCGGTCGCCCGGCTCACGCCCGCGCACGAGCAGATGGTCAAGGACGCGCTGTTCGACGCGCGCGACCGGCTGGCGCTCGCCACCCGGAGGCTCTGACCTGCCGGAGGTCTCCCCGCGCGGGGTCCGAAGCGGCCCCGCGCCGTGCCGCGCGCCCGCGGCGGGACGACCCGGCGGCGGCCCGTCTCCGCCGCGCGGCGGAGACGGATCGTCACCGGGCACGACGTGCCCGCCCGGACCGCACGGGAGTGTGGGTGCCATGACACAGACCTCGCCCGCCCCGGCCGCCGCGGGGCGGCCCGGAGCCCTCGCTCTGCTCCGTGCGCTCGCGATCACCGCCACCCTGCCGTACATCGCGCTCAAGACCGCCTGGATCGCGGGCAGTCGGGTCGGCATCCCGGACGGCAGCCCGCTGCTCGAACACCGCGCCACGATGATCGTCGCCAACGGCGTCACGATCCTGATGGACAGCGCCGTCGTGGTCATCGCCCTGCTGCTCACCCGGCCCTGGGGCCGGCGGGTGCCCGCCTGGCTGCTCGTCCTGCCCGTGTGGGTGGCGTCCGGGCTGCTGCTGCCGATCATGACCGGGTACCCGACCCAGCTGGTGGTGGGCCTGTTCCGGGGCGGCGGCGTGGGCGGCGGGGGCGGGGACGGCAAGCCCTTCCTCGACGAGTGGGTCTTCGGCGTCGTCTACGGCGGCTTCACCGTCCAGGGCCTCGCGCTGGGCACCCTGTTCGCGCTGTACGCCCGGGACCGCTGGGGCCATCTCTGGCAAGGCACCCTGCGGGACCTGCCGAAGAGCCCCACCGCGCCCGCCCTGCGGGTCACCGCGGTCCTCGCCTCGCTGCTCGCGGTCGTACCGGCCGTCGCCCACCTGGTGTGGGCCACCGGCTCGGCCGCGGGGCTCAACGCGGCCAGGATCGCGGACCGGGACGGACCCTTCTACATCATGGAGGCGTTCAACGTCCTCTTCGCCGTCGTCGCCGCCGCCGGGGTGCTGCTGCTCGCCTTCCGCCGCTCCGCGCTCCCCCTCGCCGTTCCGCTCGTCCTGGCCTGGTGCGGCTCCGGGGCCTCGGGCTGCTGGGGCGGCTGGCTGAGCATCGCCTCGATGACCGGGGCCCAGAAGGTCTCCGAACAGCCCACCCCCACCATGGTGGTGATCTACGGTGTCCAGATGCTGCTCGGAGCACTGGTGGTCACCCTCGGCGGGTACTTCTTCTCGGAACGCGCGGCGGCCCCCGGCCCCGGCGGCCCCGTGCCGTCCGCCCTGCCCTCCGGCGCCCGCGGGTGACCCTGCTGTTCGGGCGGCGGGCCCGGCTGCGCTGGCTGCACCTGATCCTGGGCGGCGCGCTGCTGATGCCGTACTTCCTGGCGGCCCTGGTGGTGGTCGGCTCGCTCCGCCCGAACCCCGTCCTCTTCACGTCCCTCCCCCACCAGCTCGTCTCGTTCGTCTGTGCCCTGCCCATGGCCGCGGTCACCGCGCTCTTCGCCCCGGCCCGGCCGCTCTCGGCGGCCGCGGCCCGCGCGCTGTGCGGCATCCCCGCCGGGCGGCAGCTGGCTGACGGGCCCGCCAGGACCCGGCAGGCCCGGGTGCGCACCACGGTCTGGTACACGACGCACCTCGCGCTCGGCGGCATCGTGAGTGCCCTGACGCTGGCGCTGGCCCCGCTCGTACTGACCCTCGTGGCGCTGCCGTTCTCGAAGACGGTGCGCGACTCCTGGATCAGGCTGCCCGAGGAGCTGGACCGGCCCTGGGTCCTCGCCCTGAGCCCCTTCGCCGGGATCGCGGTGCTGCTGGCGGTGGCCGGGGGCGCGGCGCTGGCCGGCGCGCTGCTCGCCGGCCGGGCCCCGGTGCTGCTGGGCCCGACCCCGGAGGACCGGCTGGCCGCCGCCGAACGCCGGGCGGCCGACCTGGCGGCGCGCAACCGGCTGGCCCGGGAACTGCACGACTCGGTGGGCCACGCGCTGAGCGCCGTCACGCTCCAGGCGGGCGCGGCCCGCAAGGTCCTGGACAGCGACCCGGAGTTCGTCCGCGAGGCGCTGGCCGCGATCGAGGAGACCACCCGGCGCACGGTCGGCGAACTCGACTCCGTGCTCGGCCTGTTGCGCAGCGACGAGGAGCACGGGGCGGCCGGGACGACCGGTCCGGCGCTCGACGCGCTGGACGGACTGCTGAAGCGCTGCGGGGTGCCGGTCTCCCTCACCGTGCGGGGCGAGCCGGGCACGGTTCCGGCCGCCGTCTCGCGGGAGGCGTACCGGATCGTGCAGGAGGGGCTGAGCAACGCGCTGCGGCACGGCGGACCCGGAACGGCGGTGGAGCTGCTGATCACGGTGCGTGCGGCGGACGTGGAGATCGTCATGGACAACCCGCTGCCGCAGCGGCCCGCGGCGGTGCGGCCCGGGGGCGGGCGCGGACTGCGCGGCGTGGCCGAGCGGGCGGTGCTGCTCGGCGGCCGTGCGCAGGCCGGGCCGCACGAGGGCGCGTGGCGGCTGGCCGCGCGCCTCCCCCTGTGCACGGACGGACGGGAGAAGAAATGAGCACGAGGGTCCGGGTGGTTCTGGCCGACGACGAGCGGATGGTGCGCACGGCGCTGCGCGTCATCCTGGACGCCGAACCCGATCTGGAGGTCGTCGGCGAGGCGGCGAACGGCGCGCGGGCGGTGTCCGTGGTGCGCGAGCTGCGGCCCGACGTGGTGCTGATGGACGTGCGGATGCCGGAGATCGACGGCATCCGGGCCACCGAGCAGATCCTCGGCTCGCTCGCCGACCCGCCGCGGATCGTCGTGGTGACCACCTTCGAGAACGACTCCTACGTGTACGACGCGCTCGTCGCCGGGGCGGCCGGTTTCCTGCTGAAGCGGGCGGCGGCCGAGGACCTCGTGCAGGCGGTGCGACTGGTCGCCCGCAGCGACACGTTGCTGTTCCCGGCGGCGGTCCGGACCCTGGCGGCCGAGCACCTGACGCGGCGGGGTACCGCCCCGCCGCCGTGGGTGGCCCGGCTCACCGAGCGGGAGGCGGAGGTGCTGCGGCTGATGACGGCCGGGCTGACCAACGCGGAGATCGCCGAGCGGCTGGCCGTGGGGCCCGCGACGGCCAAGACGCACGTGGCGGCGGTGCTCGCGAAGACCGGCGCCCGGGACCGCACCCAGGCCGTGATCGCGGCGTACGAGTCGGGATTCATCGCTCCGGGGGATTCCGGCCGACCATGAGGAATCGGTGAGAATCGGCACAACCGGGAACGTGCCGTGACGCCCCGCTCGTCCCCCGAGCGGGATGAACAGAACGATCAGGCGCACGTCCGTCTTCTGCCTGCTGCTGGTTCTCGCCCTTCTGGTGCGGGCGACCTGGCTGCAGGCGTACCAGGCACGGGCGCTCGCGGACAACGACCACAACCGGCGGAAGACCATCGCGCAGTACGCGCAGCCGCTCGGTGACATCATCGTGGCCGGGAACCCGGTCACCGGTTCGAAGAGGACGGTGGGCAGCGATCTCGCGTACAAACGCACCTACACCCGGGGCGAGCTCTACGCGGCCGTCACCGGCTACGGCTCGCAGGCGTACGGCGCCACCCAGCTCGAAGGCATCTACAGCCACGTGCTGGACGGCACCGACGACCGGTTGAAGAGCCCGCTGGACACGGTGACGAACAAACAGGCCGATCCGGGCAACGTCCTGACGACGATCGACCCGGCCGTGCAGGAGGCGGCGTACGAGGCGCTCGGCGACGACAAGGGCGCCGCCGTCGCGATCGAGCCGGGCACCGGGCGGATCCTGGGCATGGTCTCCACCCCCTCGTACGACCCGTCGACGATCAGCGGTACGGCGGACGGCGAGGCCTGGCGGAAGCTGCTCGACGACAAGGACAAACCCCTGGTCAACCGGGCGATCCGGCAGCCGCTGGCCCCCGGTTCGACGTTCAAGCTGGTGGTGGCCGCCGCGGCGCTGGAGGGCGGGCTGTACGGCTCGGTCGACGAGCCCACGGCCAGCCCCAACCCGTACACCCTGCCCGGCACCAGCACCGTCCTGCGCAACGAGAGCGCCACCGCGCCCTGCGAGAACGCCACGCTGCGCACCGCGCTCCGGTACTCCTGCAACAACGTCTTCGCGAAGGCCGCCGTCGACCTCGGTCAGGACAAGGTCCGGGCGATGGCGGAGAAGTTCGGCTTCAACACCGAGAAGCTCGACGTGCCGGTGCGGGCGAGCGAGAGCGTCTACCCCTCCGGCATGGACCGCCCGCAGACGGCGCTGACGGGCATCGGCCAGTTCGAGGTGACCGCGACGCCGTTGCAGATGGCCATGGTGTCGGCCGCCCTCGCCAACGACGGGGAGCTCGCCGCCCCGCACATGGTGTCCGAGGTGACGGACTCCGAGGGCACCACGCTGCGGGAGTACCCGGACGGGGACGCCGAGCGGGTCGTCTCGCGGGGCACCGCCGAGCAGTTGCGCAGCGCCATGGTGACCGTCGTCGAGCAGGGCACGGGCACCAACGCCCGGATCGCCGGGGCCGAGGTCGGCGGCAAGACGGGCACCGCGCAGAACGGGGTGGGCAACAGCAGGACCCCGTACGCCTGGTTCACCTCGTACGCGAAGGACGCCTCGACCGGCAAGGAGGTCGCGGTGGCGGTGGTCGTCGAGGACTCGGGCGCGGCCCGCTCGGAGGTCAGCGGCAACGGGCTGGCGGCGCCGGTCGCCCAGAAGATGATGAAGGCGGCGCTGGCGCGCTGAGCACGCCGGGCGGGGGCGCCTGCCGTGCGCCCCCGCCCGGCGCGGTTCCGTCAGCGGCCCAGGCGCGCCAGCGCCCCGGCGACGGCCGCCAGGTCCGGGTCCGAGGCCAGCCCGGCGTGGTACAGGCGCAGTTGGTTCGCGCCGAGCGAAACCGCGTGCGCGGCGTCCCGCTCCAGGGTGGCGGGGCTGCCGCCCATGCCGGTGACCACGCAGAAGTTGGCCGCGAGCACCCCCTCGTGCCCGGCGAACGGGCCGAGCACGGCCTCGCGCGCCGCGTCGGCGCCGGTGCAGGGCAGCACCACGCCGTCCGCGACGGACAGGACGTGCCCGGGGTCGACGCCGGTGTTCGCGCCGGTGCGGTACGGCGCGGGGTCGGCGTGCAGCAGTACCTGGAAGCCGGGTTCCGCCGCCGCCCGCACGGCGGCCACCGCGGCCTCCTGGAGCGTACGGGCGACCGTGCCGCGCCACCGGAGGGTGGCGTCGGCGAGGTCGGCGCCGAGGAGTTCCCGCACGGCCTCCCAGCCGGCCTCCGCGCTGCCGGAACCGGCCCAGCACGGCTCCAGGGCCCGGCGCACGGCCGCGGCCAGGGCGTCGGCGTCCAGGCCCTGTTCCGCGTACCCGGTGCGGCAGGCGGAGCAGAAGCAGAGCGACATCAGGTACTGCGCCGCGTCGCCGAGGCCGACGCCCGTGGTCTTGTCGTGGGCGTGCAGGTGCGCGAAGCCGTACCAGCCGCAGGACTCCAGCTCGGTGCCGGCCGCCCCGTCGCGCACCGCCGCCTCGGCGGCCAGGTCGATCAGGTACGCGCGGACCTCGGGCCGTGCGATGCAGGGCGCCCAGGGGTAGCGGTCGCCGTACGCGTTGACGACGGAGGTCCCGGGGTGCTCGGCGCCCAGGCGGGAGTTGTGCGCGAGGACCACCCAGGTGTGCACCTGGAGCCCGGCGGCGGTGAGGGCTTGGGCCGCCTGTGCGTACGGGTCGTCGGCGGCCACCCACGACTGCGGGTACGGGCGCAGCTCGCGCCCCGCCCACCGCTCCCGGTCCGGCGGGTAGAGCACCGCCGCGTGTTCGGCGGTGACGATGCGGCGGGCGGGGTGGCGCGGGGTCAGCGCCCGGGTGGAGTGGTAGGCGGCGGCGAGCGTCACCTGCCCGGCGCCCAGGTCCGCGATGCGGGCGGCCGCGTCCGGGTCGCCGACGACGTCCCAGGGGTAGAGGAAGACGGAGGTCCTCACCCGCGCGTCTCCCGTCCGTGCTTCTCCAGGACGGCGCGGCCGCGCGCGATGATCCCGGTGAGCTCCTCGACGTGGGCGGCGGACGGCTCGGTGAGCGGGGTGCGGACCGGGCCGACGGCCGGACCGCCGAGCCGGACCCCGGCCTTGACGAGCGAGACGGCGTAGCCGCGGCCCTTGGCGCGCAGTTCGACGAGCGGCCGGTAGAAGTGGTCGAGGAGTTCGTCGGTCAGGGCGCCGTCGCCGGCTTCCAGGGCCCGGTGGAAGGCGAGCGCGATGTCGGGCGCGAAGGCGAAGACGGCGGAGGAGTAGAGCGTGATGCCGATGCCGCGGTAGGCCGGACCGGTGAGTTCGGCGGTGGGCAGCCCGTTGAAGTACAGGAAGTCCTCTCCCGGCGCCTCGGTGCGGACGGCGCTGACGATGCGCTGCATCAGGTCGAGGTCGCCGTAACCGTCCTTGAGGCCGATGACTCCGGGGGTCCGGGCCAGTGCCACGACGGTCTCGGGGGTGAAGACGGCGTTGTCGCGCTGGTAGACGATCGTCTCCAGGCCGGTGGCCGCGGCGAGCGCGGTGTAGTGGCCCAGCAGTCCTTCCTGGTCGGCGACGACGAGGTAGGGGGGCATCGCGAGGAGCCCGTCCGCGCCGGCCTCCTCGGCGGTCCGGGCGTACTCGACGGCGAGCGCGGTGCCGTATCCGGCCCCCGCGACGACGGGCACCTGTCCGGCGGTCTCCTCGACGGCCGCGGCGACGACGGCGCGGAACTCCCGCTGCGTCAGCGCGTGGAACTCGCCGGTGCCGCAGCAGGCGAAGACCGCCGCCGCACCGGCGTCGACACCGGTGCGCACATGGGCGCGGAAGGCGTCGAGGTCGACGGCGCCGTCCGGTCCGTACGCGGTGACGGGGAAGAAGAGCGGCCCGGTCGCACGGTGGAGTCGGGCGGCAAGAGGGGCTGTGGTCACTGGCGCTCCCTGAGCAGGTTCAGGCGTGCACAATTATGATCGACGTCCACATTCGTGAACAGCTGCACGCTAAGGCAGCCGCCCGGCACGGGTCAAGAAGAAGCATGCGCAGGGCATCCGAATGCCCATCCAGGAACCCCGTCCCCGGCAGGGCGGCGGAGCCCTTGACTCGCCTCGCCGGAACTTCTTAGCTTGTCCACAGATATGAATGACGTCCATGACTTTGGCTTCTGATGGGCACGTCCCGCAGCCACCGCAGGGGCCGTGCCGCGCGCCCGGAGTGCGCATGGCACCCACGCACCGAGGAGATCCGCGCATGCCCGCTCCCCGCACCGTCCTGCTCACCGGCGCCGCCGGCGGCCTCGGCACCCTGATGCGCGGGCTCCTGCCCGCGTACGGCCACGAACTCCGGCTCCTGGACGCCCGCCCCGTCGAGGGCGAGCCCGGCGCGATCACGGCCGACCTCGGCGACCGGGCGGCGCTGCGCGAGGCCGTGCGGGGCGTCGACGCGATCGTCCACCTCGCGGGCATCTCCCTGGAGTCCTCCTTCGACAGGATCCTGCGGGCCAACATCGAGGGGACGTACAACCTCTACGAGGCCGCTCGCGAGGAGGGCGTCCGGCGCGTCGTCTTCGCCTCCTCCAACCACGTCGTCGGCCACACCCCCCGCCCGTTGCCCGGCGATCCGCCGATCGCCGTCGACGCCCCGCGCCGCCCCGACACCTTCTACGGCCTGTCCAAGTCCTTCGGGGAGGACCTCGCCCAGCTGTACTGGGACCGGCACGGCATGGAGACCGTCTCGGTGCGCATCGGCTCCTGCTACCCCGAGCCGACCTCGGTGCGGATGCTGTCGCTCTGGCTGAGCCCGGCGGACGGCGCCCGGCTCCTGCACGCCGCGCTCACCGCGAAGGACGTGGGGCACACCGTCGTCCACGGCTCCTCCGCCAACACCCGGCTGTGGTGGGACCTGACCTCGGCCCGCGCGCTGGGCTACGAGCCGCAGGACGACTCGGAGCCGTACGCGGCGCGGCTCGTCGCCGAGCAGGGGGAACTGGACCCGGACAACCCCGACCACACCCGCCTCGGTGGCCACTTCTGCACCAACCCACCGATCTGGCCGCACTGACCGGCCCGCGGGGCCCGCGGAAAACCGCGCGACAGCGCGTTCGCCCACGGGCAGGATGCGGGGTCATGCCGAGACCCTCAGGATTCCTGTACGAGCAGCACGGCGACGCGAGCGTCACCATCACCCACCACGGCCGCCCCGCGGGCACGCTGCGCGGCGGCCGGGCGGAGAAGTTCCTGGCCGAGGTGGCGTCCGGGGACGCCCAGCTGGTGATGGCCCGCTGGACCGGGGCGTACAAGCACGGCAACGAGCGCACCGCCCGCGATCACCCGCGCAACCGGGCGCGCGGGCGCTGACGGACGCCGCGCCCACGACCGGAACACCCGCGCGACCGGATGCCCGGACGCCCGGACGCGCGAGGAGACAAGGGAGACGCGGAACGACGGGCGGCAAAGGTAAGGGAACGGCAAAGCCGGGTCGTTCGTTACTGCGGACATGACCGCTATGACCCCCGGCTCGAACATTCCTCTCTCCGCCGCCCGCGTGGCAGTGGACGTCTCCGCCCCGGTGCGGCTCGACGTTTCGGGCCTCCTGCTCACCGCAGCCGGCAAGGTGCGCTCGGACGACGACTTCATCTTCTACAACCAGCCCGCGGGCCCCGGCGTGACCTACCGCTCCGGCGGCGGCACCACGCCGGACTCGATCCTGGTGGACACCGCGGCGGTCCCGCCCGGCATCGAGAAGATCGTCGTCACGGCGAGCCCGGACGCGGCGGGCCAGACCTTCCAGGGCATCGAGCCCACCGCGACCGTGCGCAACGCCGACGACAACAGCGTGCTCGCCACCTTCACCCCGCCCCGGCTGGGCGCCGAGACGGCGCTCGTGGTCATCGAGGTCTACCTCCGCAACGGCGCCTGGAAGGCCCGCGCGGTCGGCCAGGGCTACGCCGACGGCCTGGCCGGCATCGCCACGGACTTCGGCGTCTCGGTCGAGGACGAGCCCGCCGCCCCGGCCCCCGTGCCCGCAGCGCCCGTCGCGCCCCCGATGCCTCCCACCGGCCCGGTGGACCCGCGGATCGCCGCGCCCCCGGCTCCCCCCGCCCCGCCGGCCCCGGCGCCCGTGCCCGACTCCGGGAAGATCAGCCTCGACAAGGGCCGGGTCAGCCTCCAGAAGAACCAGACGGTCTCCCTGGTCAAGGGCGGCCGGCCGCTGCTCTCCCAGGTCAAGATGGGGCTCGGCTGGGAGCCCGCCTTCCGCGGCAAGGACATCGACCTCGACGCCTCGGTGATCGCCTACGGCCCGCAGCGCAATCACATCGACAGCTGCTACTTCGGCAAGCTCTCCATCCTGAACGGCGCGATCAAGCACTCCGGCGACAACCTCACGGGCGAGGGCGCGGGGGACGACGAGGTGATCGTCGTGGACCTGGGCCGCATCCCGCCGGAGGCGACCGGCCTGGTCTTCACGGTCAACTCGTTCACCGGCCAGAAGTTCACCCAGGTCGCCAAGGCCTACTGCCGGCTGATCGACGGGGCCACCGGCGAGGAGCTGGTCCGCTTCGACCTGACCGGCGCCGAGCCGCAGACCGGCGTGATGATGGCCAAGCTGATCAAGCAGTTCTCCGGCGAGTGGGAGATGACGGCCATGGGCGACTTCGTGAAGTCGCGCACCGTCCGCGGCATGGTGAAGCCCGCGGCCCAGGCACTGTGACGCGCCGGGGCCCCGGGATGCGTCCGTGGACGCGCCCCGGGGCCCCGGTCATGGTCGGGTGTCCCGCTCGGAGCCCGGTCGGGCTCAGAGCTTGGTCAGCTTGGAGTACGGGCGCAGGATCCTGCCCTGCCGCCCGGCGAAGTCGATGAGAACCGCGTCGTTGTCGCCCTCGACGGCGAGGACCCGGCCGAGGCCGAACTGATCGTGCGACACCCGGTCGCCCGCGTCGAAGGATTCGACCGGTGGGGCCTCCTGGGCCGGGCGGTTGAAGGGACTGGAAGGCAGGTGGCGCCGGGATCCGGCTGACTGTTTCATTACTGCGAGTATGCGCCCCGCCGGTGGTTTCCGGGAACACCTGGTGCCGCACCCGTCCCTCGCGGGAGCGGGCACGGCCCTGAATCCGCCATCAGTTCTTCCAGGGCCAGTCCGCGTTCCGCCCCGCCTCCAGCAGCGGCACCATGCGGAACGCCGCGTCCGAAAGCCCCCCGAAGGTGTGGCGCGCCCCGTTCCCGGACGGGGCGTGCCCGACCCGGTAACCGGCCAGGTTCCAGGTGTAGACGGGCACGGTGTCCGGCACCGCCGCGGTGGCGTCCCCGGCGTACGAGAACGTCGCCTGCTCGTCGGTGACGATCAGCACCCGGTCGTGGTCCCGGTAGTGCCGACGCACCGCCTGTTCCGTGTCGGTCCCGCCGAGGTCGCCGAAGCGTTCCAGGACCTTCAGCACGGACTCGCTCCGGCGGTGCTTCACCGGTGCGCTGCTCGTACCGAACTGGACCAGGTCGGCGTCGGCCGCCCGGAGCGCCAGCGCCGTGCCGAAGATCGCGGCGGCGTCGGCCCGGTTGAGCTGCGAGTGGTCCGAGAGCGGCGACCACATCGAGCCCGAGCGGTCGACCAGGACCAGCGTCCGCCCCGGCAGGGCGGGCACGTTGTCCAGCGAGTGGCCGAGCGCCTTCTCCAGCGGGTGGGCCCAGCGCAGCGAGGGCGCGTGCTGGTGGGCCGCGAGGTAGCGGAACGGGAACTGCCGGGACGCGGCGACCGCGGCCGGGTCGCTGATCCTCGCCGCCACCCGCGCGGCGACCTCATCCGAGACGCCCGCCTCGTCGAAGTTGCGCAGGTTGCGGATGAGCGCCATCACGCCCATCGACGGAATCACCGCTTCCCAGGCCGTGGCGTCCATCGGCCCCTGCAGCCAGCCCGCCAGCGCCTCCCAGGTCATGCCCGCGGCGGCCAGCCGGTCCGCCCCGTCGGCGCCCTCGATCACGGCCCGCCGCCGCTCGACCGGCAGCTCCATCAGCGCGCGGTGGGCGGTCAGGACGCGGTCACCGGCCGGCGGCACGGCCGTCTCGGGGTGGTGCCTGCGGTCGAGGGCGTACCGGAACAGCTCGCCCTGCCACGGCTTCGCGGGGTCGGGCGAGGCGTGCGTCAGGTTCAGGATGTCGCCGAAGCGGTAGCTCTTGGAGGCGGTGTCGTACTTCAGCAGCGACTTGCCGTTGTAGAGCCGGCGCACGGCGTCGGCGATGCCGCGCTTGACCGGCTTGGGCACGGCCCGGCCGTGGCGCGAGGTCCAGTACCCGAGGAGCTCACCGGGTTCGTCGGCGCGCAGCAGCACGGAGTCGACGACCCGGCGGTTGGACGGGCCGTCCTCGACGCCCGCCTCCAGCCGTGCCCCGACGTACTCGGCGGCGCCGACGATCGAGGCGGTGCGCATCTGTCCGTCGCGGCGCAGCCAGTGGAGCAGGCCCGCGGTCCACTCCGGGTCCGTGACGGCCAGGGTCCGCACCAGGGTCGAGAAGCGGTCGTCGCGCTGCGCGCCGTCCTCGTAGAAGGTCTGCTGGGAGACGAAGTTGGCGACCGCGAGCAGGAAGAGCTCGGAGCGTTCGTCGCGCAGGTGTCCCCGGCCGCCCTGATGGGTCGGCGCGGTGCGCCCGGTGGACTTCACGGGCGAGACGGCGCGGGGCCGGGTGGTGCGGGTGTTGAAGCGTGCCATGTGAATTCCCCCGAATTCATTGGGAGAAGGCACGGCCGGAAGGGTGCCCGAGATCAGGGGGCGGCGACGGACTTACTGATGCTCTGCCACTTGAGCTACCGGCCTGAGCCGGACGGGACTCGAACCCGCAACCCTCAGTACAAAGGAAGTAACCGTCGCCTGCGCACCGGGCACCCCCCGGCGCTTGTGCCTCCCGAGATCTTTCCGGCCGCGGCGGCATCTGGACAAGAAGTAGCCGCGGCCCTCGCACCGGGAGGTGCGTGCAGTCATTGCTGCAGATGAAGTTGTGGTGCCCAGAGATCCGATTCGGCGGAACCGACGAAGGTGCTCTACCCACTGAGCTACACCGGATCGAGATCCGGCGGCGGGACTCGAACCCGCGACATCCCCATTAAGAGTGGAAGTAGGTCCTGCCTGCGCACCTGGGCACGGGCAGGACTCTAGAAGAGGAACCGCCCGGTGCGCGAGGGAATTACGCGCCCGAGCGGTTCATCCGTACGAGTCGTCGCCAGGTCTTGCCGCGGCTTCCCGCCGTTGCTACTTCTTCGGCTGGCGCTTCCACGGGCCGGTGATGGCGAGCATGATGCCCGGCGTCTGGATGTTGGCGTACAGCGTCCGGCCGTCGGGCGAGAAGGTGACACCGGTGAACTCGCTGTACTCCGGCTCCTCCTCGGTGCCGATGTTCAGCTCGTTGCGCGCGATGGGGTAGGTGCGGCCGCTCTCGGTCGCGCCGAAGAGGTGCTGGACGCCCTCGCCGTCCTCGGAGATGACCAGACCGCCGTAGGGCGAGACGGTGATGTTGTCCGGGCCGTCGAAGGCGCCGTCCTTCGACGGGTCGGGGTTCACGCCGAGGAGCACCTTCAGCGTCAGCGTGCGGCGCTTGGGGTCGTAGAACCAGACCTGGCCGTCGTGCTGGACGGGGCTCTCGGAGCGGGCGAACGAGGAGACGACGTAGGCGCCGCCGTCGCCCCACCACATGCCTTCGAGCTTGCGGGCGCGGGTGATCTCGCCGTCGGCGAACTGCTTGCGCACCGAGACGGTCTTGGCGTCGCGGTCGGGCACGTCGACCCAGTCCACGCCGTACACGGTGCCGATCTTCGTGGCGCGGGACAGGTCGTCGACGAACTTGCCGTTGCGGTCGAAGCACTTGGTGGCCTGGAGGACACCGGCGTCGTCGGCGAGGGTGCGCAGCTTGCCGCGGCCGTGCCGGAAGCCCTGCGGCGGGACCCAGCGGTAGAGCAGCCCGTTGGGCTTGCCGGCGTCCTCGGTCAGGTAGGCGTGACCGCGCTTGGGGTCGATCACGACGGCCTCGTGGGCGTACCGGCCGAACGCCTTGATCGGGTGCGGGTCGCGGTTGGCCTCGCGGTCGTACGGGTCGACCTCGAAGACGTAGCCGTGGTCCTTGAGCAGACCGTTCTTGCCGGCCTTGTCCTCGGTCTCCTCGCAGGTGAGCCAGGTGCCCCACGGGGTGGCGCCACCGGCGCAGTTGGTGGAGGTGCCGGCGATGCCGACCCACTCGGCGACCCGGCCGTCGCGGCGGGTCTCCACGACGGTGCAGCCGCCGGCCGCGACCGGGTCGTAGACGAGGCCCTCGGTGAGCGGGACCGGGTGCTCCCAGCCCTCCCGGGTGCCGGCCAGCTCGTGGTTGTTGACGAGCAGGGTGACGCCGCGCGGGCCCTCGAAGGTGGCCGTGCCGTCGTGGTTGGAGGGGGTGTACTCACCGCTCTCCAGCTTGGTGACACCGCAGTGGGTGATGACCTTGTACGAGAAGCCGGCGGGAAGCGCGAGGATGCCCTCGGGGTCGGCGATCAGCGGTCCGTAGCCGGGCTCACGGCCGTGGCCATGACCGTGCCCGTGGTCGTGGTCGTGTCCGTGGCCGTGCTTCGGGTCGTCGGCGGCCAGGGCACCGGGCGCGGTGGCCAGGGAGGCGACGGTGCCGGTCAGGGCGATGCCGGCACCGGTGAGTGCGGACTGCTTGGTGAATTCCCTGCGCGTGATGGGCATCACGTACTCCTGGGGGCGACTGAACGGGTTTGCTTGCGGGCCCACAGTCGCGCCCCCGTGCCAACGGAAGTTGAACTGCGGGCGACGCCGGGGGGCATCCTTCCTGTGCACTTGGCCGAAAACGGATGTCCGACCCTGTACTGCCCACCGCCGCGGACCTGCTCGTTCATGCCGCCCGGCACCGCCCGGTGCCGCCCGTCCCCGGTACCGTCCACGCCGTCCGTTCCTCCGCCACCGCCTGCGGGAACGGACGGCACGCCCCGCCGGGCCGGGGGACCACCGGCCGCGGGCGGGGCGGAGAACCGCTCAGGAGCCCGCGCGCGACCGGGCCTTGAACGCCGCCTTGCGGGCCTCCTTGGCCTTCTTCTTGTCGCTGTGCAGCCGGCCCATCGCCTCCAGGACCTCCGCCGTCGCCGGGTGCTCCACTCGCCACGCCTCGTCGAAGAAGCCGCTGTGCTGCCCGGCCAGCCCCTCGACCAGGTCCTGGAGCTCGTCCAGGTCGCCGTCGGCCTCCAGTTGGGCCGCGATCGTGTCGACGGCGAGCCAGAAGATCATCGACTCCGGCGGCGCGGGCACGTCCGCCGCGCCCAGCTCCGCGAGCCAGACCCGGGCCAGGCCGCCCAGTTCGGGATCGTCCAGCACCGCGCGCACCTCGGGCTCCGCCGCGGCGCCGACCAGGGCGAGGGCCTGCTGGCAGTGGAGCCTGCGCAGCGGGGCCTGCCGGTCCGTCCCGCGGGCCGCCGCCAGGAGTTCGCCCCCGGCGCCGTCCGTCCCGCGCCGGGCGAGCCACAGTCCGACCTCGGCGCGGGCCGCCGCCTCGGGGTAGTACGCGATGCCGCCGAGGAGCGCGTCGGCGCCCTTGTCCGCGAGGTCGCCGACGGCCGGGGCGTCCACCCCGGCCTCCAGCATCCGGGCCCGCAGCCCGTACAGGCCGAGGGGCGTCAGGCGCACCATTCCGTACCGGGTGACGTCCTCGTCGTCGGCCGCTCCGGCGCCGTCCTCGCCCTCCTCGACCAGCAACGCCTCGTCCACCGGGCGGTATTCGACGATCCCGATCGGTTCGAGGACCCGGAACTGGTCGTCGAGGCGCATCATCGCCTCGGAGACCTGCTCCAGGATGTCGTCGGTCGGTTCGCCCATGTCGTCGGGCACGACCACCGAAGCGGCGAGGGCGGGCAGCGGCACCGGAACCGGGTCGACGCCGCCCTCGCCGACGGTGAGCAGGTACAGGTTGCCGAGGACCCCGTCGAGGAACTCCGCCTCGATCTCCGGGTCCCAGTCCAGGGATTCGAAGTCGATCGAGCCGTCCTCGGCGACGAGGTCGGCGAGGTCGTCGAAGGCGGGGGCGGTGGCGTCGGCGTGGACGGCCTCCAGGCCGTCGAGCCAGATCGCCAGGACGTCCTGCGGTGAACCGCCGGTGACCAGCGCCAGGTTCTCGCCGGCGGTCACGGTGCCCTCCGCGTCCGGACCGGCGGCCTCCTCGGGGTCCTCGACGTCGAGGAGACCGGCGTCGACCGCGAGCCGCCACGCCTCACTGGCCTCCGCCGCGCCGTCCTCGTCCGGCTCCAGGCCGAGGTGCTCGGCCGCCGCCGGCAGCTGTGCTTCCACGAGTTCGCCCCCGGCGCCGACCCGGGTGCCGGGTCCCGCCCAGCGGGCGAGCCGGACGGCGCGGGCGAGCAGCGGCGCGGCGAGCGCGTCCCGTGCCAGCTCGGCGTCGGTGCGCAGCCGTACGGGCGGCAGGGTGGGGCGCTCTGCGGACATCAGGCGGTTCTCCTCGGGGCGTACCGGGCGTACGGGTCGGACGTAGCCGGAGTCACGGGCCGGCGTACCGGAGTCACGGATCGGGTGTACCGGAAACGGATCAGGCGTACCGGAATACAGATCGGGCGGCCCAAGCGTAGACGCATTTCGCCCCATGCCGCCCGGTTCATGCGACGGACGGCGGCGGTACACCTGTCAGACCTTGACAACGCCCTCGCGCACACAAGAGATTGACGCGCGTAGACGTCTCCACCCGACCCTCGATCCCCCCGGAGCCCGTGATGCCTGCCGCATCGTCCAGAACGACCGCCGTCTCCGCCGTAGTCACCGCCGCGCTCGCCGCCGGCCTGCTCACCGGCGCCGCCGCCACCTCCGCGTCCGCCTCCACGACCACCGACGCCCAGGTCCGCATCCACGACATCCAGGGCTCCACCCGGATATCCCCGCTCGCCGGCCAACAGGTCGACGGGGTCACGGGCATCGTCACGGGCGTGCGCACGTACGGCTCGAAGGGCTTCTGGTTCCAGGACCCGCAGGCCGACGCCGACCCCGCCACCAGCGAGGGCGTCTTCGTCTACACGGGCTCCGCGCCCACGGTCGCGGTCGGTGACGCGGTCACCGTCTCCGGCACCGTGACCGAGTACGTCCCGGGCGGCCTCGACTCCGGCAACCAGGCGCTCACCCAGATCAGCAAGCCCACCGTCACCGTGGTCTCCTCCGGCAACGCCGTGCCCGCGCCGGTGCGGATCACCTCGCGTTCGGTCCCCTCCCGGTACACCCCCGAGGGCGACCCGGCGGCGGGCGGCTCCATCAACGCGCTCCCGCTGCGGCCGTCCCGCTACGCCCTGGACTACTACGAGTCCCTCGAAGGCATGAACGTCGAGGTCGGCACCTCGCGGGTGGTCGGCGCCACCGACACCCACGCCGAGCTGTGGGTGACGGTCAAGCCGCACGAGAACGACGCCCGTCGCGGCGGCACGGTCTACGGCTCGTACACCTCGCAGAACACCGGGCGGCTGCAGATCCAGTCACTGGTGCCGCTCGCCCAGCAGCCCTTCCCGAAGGCGAACGTGGGCGACGTGCTGTCCGGCGCGACCGAGGGCCCGCTCGACTTCACCCAGTACGGCGGCTACACGCTGACCGCCCGCACCATGGGCACGGTCGTCGACGAGGGCCTGCGCCGGGAGACCACCCGCAAGCAGCGCGACGGCGAGCTGGCCGTGGCGACGTACAACGTCGAGAACCTCGACCCGAGCGACCCGCAGGAGAAGTTCGACGCGCTCGCCGCGGCGGTCGTCGAGAACCTCGCCTCGCCCGACATCCTGGCCCTGGAGGAGATCCAGGACAACAACGGCTCGAAGAACGACGGCACGGTCGCCGCCGACCTGACGGTCGGGAAGTTCATCGACGCCATCAGGGCGGCGGGCGGCCCGGCGTACGACTGGCGTTCCATCGACCCGCAGGACAAGAAGGACGGCGGGGAGCCCGGCGGCAACATCCGCCAGGTGTTCCTGTTCAACCCGGAGCGGGTCTCCTTCACCGACCGCACCGGCGGCGACGCGACGTCGGCGACCGAGGCCGTGCGCGAGCGGGGCCGTGCGGCCCTCACCCTCTCCCCCGGCCGGATCGACCCGACGAACCCGGCGTGGGAGAACAGCCGCAAGCCGCTGGTCGGGGAGTTCGCCTTCCGCGGCCGTCCGGTCTTCGTCGTCGCCAACCACTTCGCGTCCAAGGGCGGCGACGAGTCCATCTTCTCGCAGCACCAGCCGCCGTCCCGTTCCTCGGAGGTCCAGCGGCACGCGCAGGCCGAGACGGTCAACACCTTCATCAAGAAGCTGCTGAGCGTCCAGAAGGACGCGGACGTCCTGGTCGTCGGCGACATCAACGACTTCGAGTTCTCCGGCACGACGAAGGCCCTGACCGCAGGGGACGCGCTGTACCCGGCGATCAAGTCCCTGCCGCGCTCGGAGCGTTACTCGTACGTCTACCAGGGCAACAGCCAGGTCCTCGACCAGATCCTGACCAGCCCGTCGATCCGCGGCTTCCACTACGACAGCGTGCACATCAACGCCGAGTTCGCCGACCAGAACAGCGACCACGACCCGCAGGTGGTCCGCTTCCGCCCGTAGGGCGTGTTCCGCACGGACCCGTTCCGTCCGTGCGGACCGCCGTGCCGCTACACGCCCGTCGCCGGCCGCAGGCCGAGCACGGGCGTGTAGCGGTTCACGCCGCCGCCGGTCACCCCCGGGTACGACTGCACCCGTTCCCACTGCGGTGTGCTCGATCCGACCCCGTCGCCGGGCGCGGCCAGCGCGGCCACATGGGCCTCGGCGCTCTCCCATTCGGCGTAGTTCAGCACGCGCGTCCCGTCGGTGCTCACGTGGAAGTGCGCGGAGATGCCGCCGGGGGCGGGCGCCGGATCGGTGCCGAGCGCCTCGAACACGGTGTCCACCCAGTCCCGCTGCCGGGCCGGGTCCGCCCCGTCGAACTCGACGTCGACGATCACCACGCAGCCCGGTTCCCGTCCGTCGTCCTCCTTCGTGCCGGACCGGTACGGCTCGTAGGTGTGCAGCCCGAGCCGCCGGATGCCGGGCACGGCGGCGTCGATCTCCGCGTTGCGCTCGTCCCTGCCGTGCCGGACGAACTCCTGATACGCCTGCTCGTCGCTCCACTGGCTGTAGTGGAACAGGGTCTTCCCGTCCTCACCCGCGTGGACGGTGTACGAGAGCAGCCCCGGGTGCGGCCAGTCCCGGGCGGCCCAGGCCCGCCGGATCGCCTCGACCGCCGCGTTCTGGCGCTCGGGAGTACCGACGTCCCAGGTGCTCGCCTTGACGATTCCGACGTCGTTGCGGGCAAGATCGGGGCGGGATTCGAACTGCACACTCATGACGGGTCCTCCCTGACCGGCGCACCGGGGCGGTGCGGCGTTGCCGCCCACCCTGATACGTCAAGTCCGCTTGAGGTCAACAGCGCGCCCCGCCGCCCGGCCGGGTCCACAGACCGCACGACGAACGGAGTACCGCATGACGCCGTACCTCAGGACGATCGACCGTGAGGAGCATCTGGCGTTCGTCGCGAGCCGGCCGGCCGTGAGCCACATGCAGGTCCCGTCATGGGGCGACGTGAAGCCCGACTGGCGTACGGAGAGCATCGGCTGGTTCGACCGGGACGGCACCGGCCGGGAGCGGATCGTCGGGGCGGGGCTCGTCCTGTACCGGCCGATTCCCAGGGTGAAGCGCTGTCTGGCGTATCTGCCGGAGGGGCCCGTCATCGACTGGCACGACGGCGCCCCGGAGCGTTGGCTGGAACCGATGCTGGCGCATCTGAAGGCGCGGGGCGCGTTCACGGTGCGCATGGGGCCGCCGGTGGTCGTCCGGCGCTGGGACGCCCGGACGGTGAAGGACGCCATCGCCGACCCGGCCGCCGGGCGCCTGCGCGAGGTGCGGCCGGACACGGTGGAGCCGGGGGCCGCCGAGCTGATGGACCGGCTGCGCGCGCTGGGCTGGCGGCAGGGCGAGGAGGAGAGCGAGGACGGTTTCAGCGCGGGGCAGCCCCGGTACGTCTTCCAGGTGCCGTTCGCCGGGCGGTCGCTGGAGGACATCCGCGGCGGCCTGAACCAGCAGTGGCGACGCAACGTCAAGAAGGCGGAGAAGGCGGGCGTCAAGGTCGTCGAGGGCGACTACGAGGACCTCCCGGCCTTCTACGAGCTGTACCGCGAGACGGCCGGGCGCGACCGCTTCATCCCCCGCCCGCTCGGCTACTTCCAGCGCATGTGGACCGCACTGCGGGCCGAGGACCCCGACCGGATGCGGCTGTACCTCGCCCAGCACGACGGCGAGACGCTCTCCGCCGCGACGATGCTGACCGTGGGCAACCACGTCTGGTACTCCTACGGTGCCTCGACCGGCCGCAGGCGCGAGGTGCAGCCCAGCAACGCGATCCAGTGGCGCATGATGAGCGACGCGCACGAGCGGGGCGCGGCCGTCTACGACCTGCGCGGCATCACCGACACCCTGGACGAGGGCAACCACCTGCTGGGCCTGCTGCGCTTCAAGGTCGGCACCGGCGGCCGGGCCGCCGAGTACGTCGGCGAGTGGGACTTCCCGGTCAACAAGGTGCTCCACAAGGCGTTCTCGCTGTACATGGCGCGCCGCTGACCTCCGCCGCCCGCCCCGGCGGCCGGGGCGGGCGGCATGGCCGGGCACGGGTGCGCCGGCGCCCGTGCCAGACTCCGGGGCATGATCCTGCGCCTCGCCACCCGTGCCGACCTGCCCGCCGTCCTCGCCCTCCTCGCGGACGAGGAGCGGGTCCTCGACCCGGCCTCGGTCGTGGTCGACGAGGGGTACGAGAGCGCCTTCGCGGCCATCGCGGACGACCCGCGCAACGAGATGCTGGTCCTGGTGGACGGCACCACGGTGCTGGGCTGTGCGCAGGCGACGTACATACCGGGGCTCGGCCGCGGCGGCCGGGAGCGGGCGCTGGTCGAGGCGGTGCGGATCAGGGCCGACCGGCGGGGCGGCGGGCTGGGGCGGGAGCTGATGGCCCAGGTCGTGGCGCGGGCCCGGCTGCGGGGGTGCGGGCTGGTGCAGCTGACCAGCGGCAAGCGGCGCGCGGACGCGCACCGGTTCTACGAGTCGCTGGGCTTCGCCCGCAGCCACGAGGGCTTCAAGCTCGCCCTCTGAGGCCGCCGCGCCCCGGCGCCGCTATGCGGGGTCGGTCCGCCAGGCGGTCATGTTGAGCTCGTCGAGCAGCCGCACGTCGTTGCCCTCCAGCGGGAAGGTGCGCGCCTCCAGGCCGGGCGCCGGCGCGATCTGCAGGGCGTCGCCCTCGATGAGGTCGCCGCCGGTCGGGGTGGACACCCAGGCCAGGAGGGAGCGCGCGGTCTGCCCCGGCTTCAGCACGACCTCCTTCGGCCCGCGATCGGTGCCCATGTAGGAGGACCCGGGGTTCACCGGGACGGGCAGCGGGTCGCCGGCCTCGTCCAGGGCCCGGACGGAGGGGTAGCCGTGGACCCGGTACGGCTTGCCGCCGCAGTTGGTGAGGGTGAGTCCGACGGCCCGGTGGCCGAGCGCCGCCTCCACCTCCCCCATGTCCACGACGACACCGGAGGACGGACAGCCGGCCCGGGGGGTGGTGCCCGTGGGCGTGGGGGCGGGGCCCTGCGCGGCGGGCGGCCGCTCGGGGAGGGTGACGCTCGGGAACGGGGTGGGCAGCTTGTCGGCGTGCACGGCCCACGAGCCGCTGGGGGTCGGTTCCGGCTCGCCCTCGCCGGCGGGCACGAGGAACCCGGCGCAGCCGGAGAGCGTCAGGCCCAGGACCCCGGTCAGGAGCGCGGCCGCCGCCGGTCCGCGTCCGGCCGTTCCCGCCCCGGTGTCCGCCCCTGTCGGTCCCCGCACGCCCACGCACCCCGCCCCATGTCGACCTGCCGCATAGGTGTTCGATCATGCCAGAGGTCGTGGCCGCCCACGACTGTTCAGTTCTGCTTTCCCCCCGACCCCAGCAAAGCTAAGTGGACCTTTACGCTCCGGGCGGCTGAGACTGGGGGAATGACAGCAACCGCAGCCCCCTTCGGCCGAGCGCTCTGCGCCATGATCACCCCCTTCACCGCCGACGGCGAGCTGGACCTGGACGCCGCCGGGAAACACGCCGCCGGCCTGGTCGCCGACGGCTGCGACGGCCTGGTGCTCAGCGGCACCACGGGCGAGTCCCCGACCACCACCGACGCCGAGAAGTCCGCGCTGCTGAGGGCGGTGCGGGCGGCGGTGGGCGACGGGGTGCCGATCGTCGCCGGGGCCGGCTCCCCGGACACCCGGCACACCGTCGACCTCGCCCGGCAGGCCGAACGGGCGGGCGCGGACGGCCTGTTGGTGGTGACCCCGTACTACAGCAGGCCCCCGCAGGCCGCCGTCGAGGCGCACTTCCGGCGGGTCGCCGACGCGACCGGCCTC
Organism: Streptomyces sp. NPDC002669; assembly: GCF_042889165.1. Taxonomy (NCBI): domain Bacteria; kingdom Bacillati; phylum Actinomycetota; class Actinomycetes; order Kitasatosporales; family Streptomycetaceae; genus Streptomyces; species Streptomyces sp. NPDC002669. The sequence goes on from NZ_JBIAQQ010000003.1 coordinate 106,441, forward strand.
CCGCTGATGCTGTACGACATCCCCGGCCGCACCGGCACCCGCGTCGAGCCGGAGACCCTGCTGCGGCTCGCGGAGCACCCCCGCGTCGTGGCGGTGAAGGACTGCGCCTACGACCTGCTCGGCTCCACGAAGGTGATCGGCGCGACCTCGCTGGCGTACTACTCGGGCTGCGAGGAGCTGAACCTGCCGTTGTACGCGGTGGGCGCGGCGGGCTACGTCAGCACGGTCGCCAATGTGGCACCCCGTCAGCTGCGGGCGGTCCTGGACGCCTTCGACGCCGGGGACACCGCCCGGGCCGCCCGGCTCAACCTGCTGAACGCCCCGCTCGTCGAGGCCATGATGGCGTCCGGGCTGCCGGGCACGGTCACGGCCAAGGCGCTGCTCGACGCCGGACCGGTCCGCGAACCGCTGCAGCCCGCCGGGCGCGGGGCGTCCGACGGGCTGCGCGAGATCCACGGGGAACTGCTCCGCGCCACCCGGGGGGCGTGACCGGGCGGCGGCGGGGCGTCCGGTCAGTTGTGGCTGTGCAGGACCTCGTTGAGGCCGCCCCAGACCGCGTTGTTCGGGCGGGCCTCGACGGCCCCGCTGACCGAGTTGCGGCGGAAGAGGATGTTCGAGGCGCCGGAGAGTTCGCGGGCCTTGACGATCTGGCCGTCCGGCAGCGTGACGCGGGTGCCGGCCGTGACGTACAGCCCGGCCTCGACGACGCACTCGTCGCCGAGCGCGATGCCGACCCCGGCCTCGGCCCCGATCAGGCAGCGCTCGCCGATGACGATGCGCTCCTTGCCGCCGCCGGAGAGGGTGCCCATGGTGGAGGCGCCGCCGCCGATGTCGGAGCCGTCGCCGACGACGACGCCCGCGGAGATCCGGCCCTCGACCATGGAGGTGCCGAGGGTGCCCGCGTTGAAGTTGACGAAGCCCTCGTGCATGACGGTGGTGCCGGCGGCGAGGTGCGCGCCGAGCCTGACCCGGTCGGCGTCGGCGATCCGGACGCCCTTCGGGGCGACGTAGTCCGTCATCCGGGGGAACTTGTCGACCGAGGTGACCTGGAGGTGCAGGCCGTCGGCGCGGGCGTTCAGCCGGACCTTCTCCAGGTCGTCCACGGCGACCGGGCCGAGCGAGGTCCAGGCGACGTTGGAGAGCAGGCCGAAGAGGCCGTCCAGGTTCTGGCCGTGCGGCTGGACGAGGCGGTGCGAGAGCAGGTGCAGGCGCAGGTACGCGTCGTGCGCGTCGAGCGGCTTGTCGTCGAGCGAGGCGATGACCGTACGGACGGCGACGACCTCGACACCGCGGCGGGCGTCCACGCCGACGGCCTTGGCCGCGCCCTCGCCGAGGAGGTTGACGGCCTGGTCGGGGGTGAGCCGTTCGGTTCCGGCCGGGCCGGGCTCTGCGGTGAGTTCGGGGGCGGGGAACCAGGTGTCGAGAACGGAACCGTCGCCGGCGATGGTGGCGAGGCCGGCGGCGACGGCGCCGGTGGTGCGAGCAGGAGTCGTGTCGGTCATGACACGAAACCTAACCGCCGGGGCACCACCGGGGCCAACCGGTCCCACCGGATGGTCGCGGACCGGCCCCGAAGAGCCGACCTGCCAGGTCAGCCGGGCTGTGTCCGCCGTTCGAGCACCGGCGCGGCGGGCCCCTCGCACACCGGCGCGGACGGCGCACCGGCCTCCCGCAGCCGCCGCGCCGCCAGTACCGCCGTCCCCGCGGCGCAGGCCAGCACCGCGCAGACGGGCCAGAGCAGTCCGGGCGCGTGGGCGTAGAGCGCGCCGCCGAGCGGCGGGGCCAGTACCTGGCCGCTGATGGAGGCGCCCGCGTACAGGCTCTGGAAGCGCCCCTGCGCGTGGGCGGGGGCCCGGTCGGCGACGTAGGCCGTGGCGGTGGTCTTGTAGAGGATTTCGCCCGCCGTCAGCGAGGCCATCATCGTGACGGCGAACAGCGCGCCCGCGCCCGGTATCAGCACGGCGTACCCCAGCCCCACCAGCAGCAGCCCGACGCCCACGATGCCCAGCGGCGCCCGTCGGCGCAGCGCGTGCGCCGCGGGGAGTTCCAGCAACAGGATGAGGCCGCCGTTGATGGAGAGCAGCCAGCCGTAGAACTGGGCGTCGTGGCCGTGCTCGGCGAGGAAGACGGGCAGGGTCGAGTACTGCTGCCGGTAGACGAGGTCGACGCAGAGGATCGCGGCCAGCAGGACCGGCACGGCGGGCCTGGCCCGCAGCTCCCGCAGGAGGCCGGGCGCGCCGGGATCGTGGGCCGGACGGGTGTGCGCCGTGCCGTGCGCCGGGAGCACCGCCGCCGCGTATCCGGCGAAGAGCAGCGTCCCGAGTCCGTCGGCGACGAACAGCCAGTCGTACGAGAAGCGGGCGGCGATCAGCGCGCCGAGCGGCGGCCCGACGGCGAACGCGGCGTTGCTCCCGGCGCGCACCAGGGCGAAGCTCTGGCGCCGGCTCCCCTCGGGGACGGAGACCGCGACGAGCGCGGCGTTGGCGGCGCGGACGACTCCGGCCGCGTACTGCGCGAGCGGCAGCGCCCCGTACATCGCCGCGACCGGCAGGACGGGCAGGACGGCGAGCGCGGCCCCGCTCACCAGCGCGCCGGTCAGGAGCATCCGGCGGTGGCCGTACCGGTCGCCGAACCAGCCGCCGGTGAAGTTCCCCGCGACCAGACCGACGCCGCCGATGCCCGCGATCACCCCGGCCTGCGGGACGCCCAGTCCGCGCGGGCCGGTCAGATAGACGAAGAGGTAGACGAAGGTGAAGCTGACGACTCCGTTGAGGAAGGAGCCGAGGGCCAGCAGCCGTACCGTGCGCGGCACGTCCCGCACGAACCCGAAGACCTTCATCCACGACACCCCTCAGTGAGTTTCTTTTGGGAACTTACTATGGCAGCGTGTTTTCCTGCGGGTCAATCCAGTAGGAGACGAAACGGGAGACCGACGGAGGAGCCATGCCCCAGCGCACCAGCCTGGCCGACGCCGACTGCACGATCGCCCAGGCACTCGATGTCGTGGGCGACTGGTGGACCCTGCTGATCGTGCGGGACACGGCACGCGGGGTGCACCGTTTCGACGCGCTCCAGCAGGAACTGGGCGTGTCCCGCAAGGTGCTGACCGAGCGGCTGCGGCTGCTGGTCGACGCGGGGGTGCTGTCCAGGGAGCCGTATCAGGACCGGCCCGCCCGGTACGAGTACCGGCTCACCCCGCGCGGCCGCGCGCTGCTGCCCGTACTGATCGCGCTCCAGGACTGGGGCGACACCTGGGTGCTGGGAGAAGGAGAGACGATGGCGACGACCGCGGAGACCTCGAAGGAGGCGGCCCGGGTGCACGCCCTGGTGGGCACGCGCCTGCCCGAACTGCGCCTGCTGGACCACGACGGGGAGTCGCGCGACCCGGTCGCCGACACCCCGTACACCGTCCTGTACCTCTTCCCCGGCGCCTACGCCCGCCGGGACGCCTATCCGCCGGACTGGGCCGAGATCCCGGGCGCGAGCGGCTGCACTCTCGAATCCTGCACCTACCGCGACCAGTTGGCCGAGTTCACGGCGGCGGGCGCGACCGTGCGCGGGGTCTCCACCCAGCGCCCGGACGAGCAGCGGGCCTTCGCGGAGGCGGAGCGGCTGCGCTTCGCGCTGCTGTCCGACGCGGAGCTGGAGCTGACGGCGGCGCTGCGCCTGCCGACCTTCCGGGCGGGCGGGACGAGCCGGCTGAAGCGGCTGACGCTGGTGGTGGACCGGGACCGGACGGTCCGCCGGGCGCTGTACCCCATCACGGACATCGAGGCGAGCGTGCGGGAGGCGCTGTCGGCCGTCCGGGACGGGGGAACGCCCACGGGGTGAGGAACGCGGTGCGCCCCCGGCGGGGCCGCACCGCCCCTGCGGTCGGCGGCCCTCCGGTCGGCCGACCTGTCAACCTGTCAATCCGTCGGCCGGTCGCCCCGCCGGCCGACGATCCTGCCGAGCATTTCCCGCGCGTACGCCTCGTCGTACTCCCCGCCGGTGAGCAGTACCTGGAGGCAGATCCCGTCCATCAGCGCGACCAGCGCCCGCGCCGTGGCCGGGTCGGTCCGCCGGGACAGCAGTCCGGCGACGCCGTCGGTCCACTCGGCGGCGACGGGACGCAGCGCGGGGCGGCGGAGCGCGGCGAGATACAGCTCGTACTCCAGCTCGGCCCGCCCGCGCCCGCCGGAGAAGTACTCCCCCAGCAGCCCGGCCAGTTCCCCGGCGAGGTCGGTGTCCGGGTCGCCCAACGCCCCGCTGCCCCGGATGACTTCGGCGAAGTTCTCGTTCGACCGGCGCAGCGCGGCGATCAGCAGCTCGTCCAGCGAGGCGAAATGGTAGGTCGTCGAGCCGAGCGGCACATCGGCCTCGGCCGCCACGGAGCGGTGGCTGAGCCCCGCGATGCCCTCGGCGCCGACCACCCGGATCGCGGCGTCGATGATCCGGTCGCGCCGCCCGGGGTCGTAACGGCGCGCCATCAGTGGGCCCCGCCCAGATTCAGCACCACCACTCCGGCGATGACCAGCGCTATGCCCGCCAGTTTGACCGGGCTGCCGGTCTCCCCCATGAAGAGGACGCCGATGGCCGCGACCGCGGCGGTGCCGATCCCGGCCCAGATGGCATAGGCGGTGCCCATCGACAGCGTCTTCAGCGTCCGGGCGAGCAGGCCGAAGGCCAGGAGGTAGCCCACGACGGTGATCACCGACGGCCAGAGCCGGGTGAAGCCCTCGCTGTACTTCATGGCCGTCGTGCCGGCCACCTCCGCCGCGATCGCTGCCGCCAGCAGCCCGTATCCCATGTGTACGAGTGTACGCATCGCCGTCCGCGCGACGGGGCCGAAGCCTCCCACCGGCCGGAACGCTACGGTGTCCCGACCGGGAGCACACCAGTACGACTGGACACCAGTACGACGAGACATGACGGAGCGACAGTGGCGCAGGACGCAGGGTGGGGCGGCGGAGCACCGTACGGGGGACCTCCGGGGCCCATGGGATGGGGTGGCTGGATGCCACCGCCGCCCAGGCCCGGGGTGATCCCGCTGGCACCCCTGAAACTCGGGGACATACTCGGCGGCGCCTTCAGTGCGATGGGGCGCCACTGGAAGCAGCTGTTCGGCATGGGCGCGGCGGCCTACGGCGGGGCGCTGGTGATCGTGGTGACGGCGGCCCTGATCGCGTACTCGGCGATCAGCGACCCGCTGCGCCGGGTCGTCGAGCTCAGCGCCGACGAGGACGCGACGGCGGCCGACGTGATGCCGCTCGTGATCGCCTTCGGCGTCGTCTGGCTGGTCGCGATGCTCGCCTTCGTGGTCGCCACGGCCCTGCTGTACGCGACCGTCCCCGTGGTCCTCCAGGAAGCCGTGCTGGGCCGGTCGACCACCTTCGGCGCCGTCTGGCGCCGGGTCTGGCCCCGGGTGCCCGCGGTGATCGGGACGGTGTTCCTGTGCTTCCTGATCGCGATGATCCCGATGCTGCTCGTGGTGGTCGGCTTCTTCGCCCTCGTGATCGGCGCGATCACGCCGGCACACGACACCGGCGCCACCCTGTGGGTCGTGCTCGGCTTCCTGGGCGCCTTCGCCACCACCCCGCTCGCGGTCTGGCTCTGGGTGAAGTTCTGTCTGGCCCCCTCGGTCGCGGTCTTCGAGAACCAGTCCCCGCCGGCGGCCCTGCGCCGCTCCTCGCAGCTGGTGCGCGGCGACTGGTGGCGGGTCTTCGGCATCACCCTGCTGGCCTTCGGCATCGCCGCCGTGGCGAGCTACCTCATCCAGATCCCGTTCTCGTTCCTCGGCATGTTCTCCGGCATCATCGGCGGCGCGAGCCTGGACGCGGACCCCAATCCGGCCTCGGTCGTGTTCGCCATGAGCGGCTACCTGGTGATCATGCTGCTGGGCCAGCTGGTCGGCCAGTTCTTCTCGGCGACCTTCCCGCAGCTGGTGACCGGTCTGGTCTACGTCGACCGCCGCATCCGCACCGAGAACCTGGGCCCGGTCCTCGCGGAGGCGGCGGCCGTGCCCCCGCAGCCGCAGCCCGACCCGTACGACCCGTACGGCCGGTAGCCGCGCCGCGTCAGCCGCCGACGCGGAACCGGACCGTCCGGGACTTCTTCCACTCCGCGTGGTCGAGGTCCTTCGCCTCCGTGCCGTCGCCGTACAGGTCGGCCGACCCGGAGTCCGTGACCAACTGGGCGCGGGCGTCCGGGTCCGTCAGGTCCGGGACCGCGACGACGGCCTCCCAGCCGCCCGGGTCCGTGGTCGGCAGCTCGGCCCGCAGGACCGGCGGGTGGGTGGCGACGCCGTCCCAGGCGTAGAGGGCGTACGGGTCGGAGTTGTCGTCGGCGGCCCAGGAACCGGCCACGATCAGGTACTGGTCGGCGGCGTTCTTCCGGATGTCGCGGATGCTGAGCCCGCCGAGGTCCAGCTCGATCGGGTCGCCCATGACCGCCTTCGCCCCGTGGCCGGCCACCCGGTCGAAGTTGGTGACGGGCACGATCAGTGCCTCGCCCCCCGTCTCCGGCGGGACGAGCGGGGCCCGGAAGCCGAGGTACGCGGTGGTCGTCGAGCCGGGGGCGAACTCCAGGCCCTCGATGTTGAATCCGTCGATCTGCTTGGGCGCCTCGCCGTCCTTCGTGCCCTCCGCGAAGCCCAGCCGGTCGCCGTGCGCCTCGTCCCAGGCGACGAGATCGTCGCGGAGCTTCCCGTACGAACCGCCCACCGTCAGCCGGGTGGCGGCCCCGGAACCGGTCACCTCCGTGGTGAAGACGGTGTTGCGGTCGGCCTTGTACTCGCCGTCCTTGTTGTTGCCGAGCGAGCCGGTCCAGTAGATGGTGTCGCCGACCCGGGCCCCGCCCTCGATGTCGATCTCCTTCGACACCCCGAGGTCCGGGCCGACGTCCCAGCTCCGCACGGGCGCACCGGACGCGGAACCGTCGTACAGACGCAGCGTGTTGGACTCGTCGTCGGCCACGACCAGGTATCCGTCACCCACGTCGACGGCGGCCGAGGCGTCCGAGGAGCCGGTGAGGTACCGCGTGCCGGCGGCGTCGCGGACCGCGGCCGACGCGGCGTAGTGCAGCTTCTTGGTGGCGGTCGCGCCGTCGGGTCCGGTGACCTTGATCGTGAGGTCGGTGTATCCGCGGCCGCGGGCGGCGACGGACAGCTTCCGGGTGGTGCCCGTCCCGGTCACGGTCACATCGCCGGTGCTCGCGACGGACGGCCGGGAGCTGGCGGACGCCGTCACCCGGAGCCCGTCCGCGTCGGCGCCGCTCTGCTTCACGGTGACGGTCACCGCGGGGTCGCCGGTCGCGCCGACGGCGCCGGAGAGGTAGGAGACCGAGAGCCCGATCGTCGGTGTCCCGTAATCCGCGGCGTGCGCGGGGACGCCGATCCCCGCGGCGGTCAGTGCGAGGACGACACCGGCCGCGGCGGCCACCCGGCGGTCGGTGAACGAAAGCTGATGCGGCACGGCATGCCTCTCGTCGACGTGACAGGTCGGAGAGAGACTGCACCACCGGGGCCACGCGCATGCGTACACCGCACGGACGGAGGACGAACACCGATGCACACCGTGCCCCGCTCGAACGCCCGCGGCCGCCCGCCCACCGCTTGCACGAACCGTGCGTACGAAGGCAGGCTCCGGACCGTCAAGAACATTGAACGTGCGAGGTTCCGCCCATGAAACAGCTGCTCATCCACCGGGTCGTCCCTGTCCTGCTGCTCCTTCAGGCCGCCTACTTCGGCTTCTTCGGGCTGCTGCTCACCGGGTGGGACACCGATACCGCCGAGCTCGACCACACGGAGCCGTCCGCGGGCACCGGCCTCCTGTTCACGGGCCTGCTCCTGGTGGTGGCGCTGCCGGCCGTCGGCGGCGCGGCCCTGCTGGGCCGGGAGACCGTGCGCGCCCGGGTTCCGGGCCGGGTCCGGGCAGCGTGGCTGGGGGCCCTCGGGATCGCCGAACTCGCCGTGGCGGCGGCCTTCGTGGGCATGGCCCTCCAGGAGCCGGTGGGGTCCGACAGTCCGGTCGTGGTGGTGGCCGTCACGGCCTGTGCGGCCATCGCGGCGGTCTGTGCCGCCGAGGTCCGGGGCGGCGCGTCCCGCGCTCCCCAGCCCTCCCCGCACATCTGAACCGGCTCTTCGGCACGGGCATGCGCACGGCCCCCGGAATCCGTCGGAAACCGGGGGCCGTGCGTCGCGTGGTGAACGGCTCAGACGTTGAAGCCCAGCGCGCGCAGCTGCTCGCGCCCGTCGTCCGTGATCTTGTCCGGGCCCCACGGCGGCATCCAGACCCAGTTGATCCGCAGTTCGTTGACGATGCCCTCCGTCGCGGACTTCGCCTGGTCCTCGATGACGTCGGTCAGCGGGCAGGCCGCGGACGTCAGCGTCATGTCGAGGGTGGCGATGTTGGCGTCGTCGATGTGGATGCCGTAGATCAGGCCGAGGTTGACGACGTCGATGCCCAGCTCGGGGTCGACGACGTCGTACAGGGCCTCACGGACCTCCTCCTCGGAGGCCGGCTTGATCGTCGGGCTCTCGTCGGTTGTCACCGTGTTCTCGCTCATGCCGTCTTCCCTTCGGACAGCGCTTTGGCCGTCGCGTCCTTCCACGCCATCCAGCTCAACAGCGCGCACTTCACCCGGGCGGGGTACTTGGAGACGCCGGCGAACGCGACCGCGTCCTCCAGCACCTCCTCCATCGCGTCGTCCGGCTCCAGTTGGCCCTTCGACTGCATCAGCTCCAGGAAGGTCTCCTGGATCTTCTGCGCCTCGCCCAGCTCCTTGCCCACCAGCAGATCGTTCAGTACGGAGGCACTGGCCTGGCTGATGGAGCAGCCCTGACCCTCGTACGACACATCGGCGATGGTCTCGCCGTCGTACTTCACCCGGAGAGTGATCTCGTCGCCGCACGTCGGATTGACGTGGTGCACCTCGGCGTCGCCGTCCCGCAGGCCACGCCCGTGGGGGTGCTTGTAGTGGTCCAGGATCACTTCCTGGTACATGGAATCAAGCTTCACCAGTCAACCCTCAGCCACTCGCCCGTTTATCCGAAAAAGTTCCGTACGTGCTCCAGACCGTCCACCAGGGCGTCGACCTCGGCGGGCGTGGAGTACAGATAGAACGACGCCCGCGTGGTCGCAGGAATTCCGTACCGCAGGCAGACCGGCCGTGCGCAGTGGTGTCCGACCCGGACGGCGATGCCCTGTTCGTCCAGCACCTGGCCCACGTCGTGCGGGTGGATGTCGCCCAGCGTGAAGGAGATCGTGGCGCCCCGGTCCTCGGCCGTCGCCGGGCCGATGATCCTGAGGTCGGGCACCTCCAGCAGCCGCTTCACCGCGTACTCGGTGATCGCGTGCTCGTGCCGGGCGATCTTCTCCATGCCGATCGCCGAGAGGTAGTCCACGGCCGCGCCGAGGCCGACGGCCTGGGCGATCGGGGGCGTACCGGCCTCGAACTTGTGCGGCGCGGGGGCGTACGTCGACGAGTGCATCGACACGGTCTCGATCATCTCGCCGCCGCCCAGGAACGGCGGCAGGTCCTCCAGGAGCTCCTGCCGTCCCCAGAGCACGCCGATGCCGGTCGGGCCGACCATCTTGTGGCCGGTGAAGGCCACGAAGTCGGCCTGCAGCGCCTGCACGTCGAGCACCATGTGCGGAGCGGCCTGCGAGGCGTCGATGCAGACCAGGGCGCCGACCTGCTGGGCCCGGCGGATGATCTTCTCGACCGGGTTGATCGTGCCCATGATGTTGGAGACCAGGGTGAAGGAGACGATCTTCGTCTTCTCCGTGATGATCTCCTCGATGTTGGACAGGTCGAGGCGGCCGTCGTCGGTGATGCCGAACCACTTCAGCTTCGCGCCGGTGCGCTGCGAGAGCAGCTGCCACGGCACGATGTTGGAGTGGTGCTCCATCTCCGTGGTGACGATCTCGGTGTCGTGGTCCACCCGGTAGGGCTCGTCGGCCCAGCCGAGCATGTTGGCCACGAGGTTGAGCGACTCGGAGGCGTTCTTGGTGAAGATCACCTCGTCGCGGCTGGGCGCGTTGATGAACGCGGCGACCTTGTCACGGGCGCCCTCGTACAGCGCCGTGGCCTCCTCCGCGATCGTGTACACACCGCGGTGCACGTTGGCGTTGTGCCGCTCGTAGTACTCGTTGAGGGCGTCGAGCACCTGGCGCGGCTTCTGCGAGGTCGCCGCGCTGTCCAGGTAGACGACCTTCTTCCCGTCGTGGACCGTCCGATCCAGCAGGGGGAAGTCCTTGCGGATCGCCTCGGTGTCGAGGAGGCCCGGCAGCTGTGTCACGCGGAAGCGCCACCCTTCACATATGCCTCGTAGCCCTCGTTCTCCAGCTTGTCGGCGAGCTCGGCGCCGCCGGACTCGGCAATGCGGCCGTTGGCGAAGACGTGCACGAAGTCGGGCTTGATGTAACGGAGGATCCGCGTGTAGTGCGTGATCAGCAGGGTGCCGACCTCACCGGTCTCGCGGACCCGGTTGACTCCCTCGGAGACGATGCGGAGGGCATCGACGTCCAGACCGGAGTCGGTCTCGTCGAGGATCGCGACCTTCGGCTTGAGGAGCTCCAGCTGAAGGATCTCGTGGCGCTTCTTCTCACCACCGGAGAAGCCCTCGTTGACGTTGCGCTCGGCGAACGCCGGGTCCATCTGGAGCCGGCCCATCGTCTCCTTGACCTCCTTCACCCAGGTGCGCAGCTTGGGCGCCTCGCCGCGGACGGCGGTGGCGGAGGTGCGCAGGAAGTTGGAGACCGAGACGCCGGGGATCTCGACCGGGTACTGCATGGCCAGGAACAGACCGGCGCGGGCGCGCTCGTCGACGGACATCTCCAGGACGTCCTCGCCGTCCAGGGTCACCGAGCCGCTGGTGATCGTGTACTTGGGGTGACCCGCGAGGGAGTACGCGAGGGTGGACTTGCCGGACCCGTTGGGGCCCATGATGGCGTGGGTCTCGCCCTGCTTCACGGTCAGGTCGACGCCCTTGAGGATCTCCTTCGTGGCGTTGTCGGCCTCGACGGAGACGTGCAGGTCGCGGATTTCAAGCGTTGCCATGGGTGACTCAGGACTCCTGGGTGACGGAGACGAGCACATCGTCCCCTTCGATCTTGACGGGGTATACGGGGACGGGGCGCGTCGCGGGAAGGCCGGACGGCTTGCCGGTGCGGAGGTCGAAGCTGGAGCCGTGCAGCCAGCACTCGATGGAGCAGTCCTCGACCTCTCCCTCGGACAGCGAGACGTTCGCGTGCGAGCAGATGTCGTTGATCGCGAACACCTCGCCCTCGGTGCGGACGACGGAGACCGGGACGCCGTCGAGCTCCACCCGTTTCGGGGTGTCGTCCTCCAGCTCACTCAGCGCGCACGCTTTCACGAAGGCCATCAGACGGAAGCCTTCAGTTCGGCCTCGATCTTCTCCATCAGCCGCTCCTCGACGTCCGGCAGACCGATCTGCTGGACCAGCTCGGCGAAGAAGCCGCGCACGACGAGCCGACGGGCGTCCTCGGCGCCGATGCCCCGGGACATGAGGTAGAAGAGCTGCTCGTCGTCGAAGCGGCCGGTCGCGGAGGCGTGGCCGGCGCCGACGATCTCGCCGGTCTCGATCTCCAGGTTCGGCACCGAGTCGACCCGCGCGCCGTCCGTGAGGACGAGGTTGCGGTTCATCTCGTAGGTGTCGGTGCCCTCCGCCGCGGCCTGGATGAGGACGTCGCCGATCCACACCGCGTGTGCGCCGTCGCCCTGGAGCGCGCCCTTGTAGGCGGCGTTGGACTTGCAGTGCGGGGTGTTGTGGTCGACCAGGAGGCGGTGCTCCTGGTGCTGCCCCTTGTCGGTGAAGTACAGGCCGAAGAGCTCGGCCTCGCCGCCGGTGCCCGCGTAGTTGACGCGCGGGTGGAGCCGGACCAGGTCGCCGCCGAAGGTGACGACGATCGACTTGAACGAGGCGTCCCGTCCCACCAGCGCGTTGTGCTGGCCGACGTGGACCGCGGTCTCGTCCCAGTCCTGCACGGAGACGACGGTGAGCTTGGCGCCGTCACCGAGGACGTAGTCCACGTTGGCGGCGAGCACCGCGTCACCGGTGTGGTCGATGACGACGACGGCCTCGGCGAAGGCGCCCAGCTCGACGACCTGGTGGCCGTAGGCCACGCCGCCCTCGCCGTGCACCGCGATCCGGATCGGCTCGGTGAGCACGGCCTCCTTGGGGACGGTGACCACGGACGCCTGCTCGAAGGAGCTGTACGCCTGGGCGGCGACGCGGTCCACCGGGGTGCCGGCCCGGCCGAGCCGGGCGTCGTCGCGGCCGACGGTCTCGACCGTGACGCCCTCGGGGGCCTCGATCGCGACCTTCACACCGCCGCCGGTGGCGACGGCCGTGCCGTCGTGCAGTCCGCGCAGCCGCTCCAGCGGGGTGAACCGCCACTCCTCCTCGCGGCCGTGCGGGACCGGGAAGTCCGCGACGTCGAAGGACGGGGGGGCGCTCATGCGCGTGGCGACGGTCGACTCGGCGGCCACCGCGATGGAACCGGCGGTGGTGGAACCCGTCGGAAGATTCTGAGCCTCAGCCATGGCTGTCGTAGTGCTCGCTTTCTCTGTCAAAAGTCGGGGATTCGGTCGTCGGGCCTGGTCAGCCGACCGAACCCTCCATCTGCAGCTCGATCAGCCGGTTGAGCTCCAGGGCGTACTCCATCGGCAGCTCCTTGGCGATCGGCTCGACGAAGCCGCGCACGATCATCGCCATCGCCTCGAACTCCGTCAGGCCGCGGCTCATCAGGTAGAAGAGCTGGTCCTCGGAGACCTTGGAGACGGTCGCCTCGTGCCCCATGGAGACGTCGTCCTCGCGGACGTCGACGTACGGGTAGGTGTCGGAGCGCGAGATGGTGTCGACCAGCAGCGCGTCGCAGAGCACGTTGGACTTCGCGCCCGGGGCGCCCTCACCGATCTCGATCAGACCGCGGTAGGAGGTGCGGCCGCCGCCCCGCGCCACCGACTTGGAGACGATGTTGGAGGAGGTGTTGGGCGCCATGTGGACCATCTTGGCGCCGGCGTCCTGGTGCTGGCCCTCGCCCGCGAAGGCGATGGACAGGGTCTCGCCCTTGGCGTGCTCGCCCATCAGGTAGACGGCCGGGTACTTCATGGTGACCTTGGAGCCGATGTTGCCGTCGACCCACTCCATGGTCGCGCCCTCGTAGGCCACGGCACGCTTGGTGACCAGGTTGTAGACGTTGTTCGACCAGTTCTGGATCGTCGTGTAGCGGCAGCGGCCGCCCTTCTTCACGATGATCTCGACGACCGCGGAGTGCAGCGAGTCGGAGGAGTAGATCGGGGCGGTGCAGCCCTCGACGTAGTGGACGTACGCGTCCTCGTCGACGATGATCAGGGTCCGCTCGAACTGGCCCATGTTCTCCGTGTTGATGCGGAAGTAGGCCTGCAGCGGGATGTCGACGTGGACGCCCTTGGGCACGTAGATGAACGAGCCGCCGGACCACACGGCCGTGTTCAGCGAGGCGAACTTGTTGTCGCCGACCGGGATGACGGTGCCGAAGTACTCCTTGAAGAGCTCCGGGTGCTCCTTCAGCGCGGTGTCGGTGTCGAGGAAGATGACGCCCTGCTCCTCCAGGTCCTCACGGATCTGGTGGTAGACGACCTCGGACTCGTACTGCGCGGCGACACCGGCGACCAGGCGCTGCTTCTCCGCCTCCGGGATGCCGAGCTTGTCGTAGGTGTTCTTGATGTCCTCGGGCAGGTCCTCCCAGGACTCCGCCTGCCTCTCCGTCGACCTCACGAAGTACTTGATGTTGTCGAAGTCGATGCCCGACAGGTCCGAGCCCCAGTTGGGCATGGGCTTCTTGTCGAAGAGCCGCAGGCCCTTGAGGCGCAGCTTCAGCATCCACTCGGGCTCGTTCTTCTTCGCCGAGATGTCGCGGACGACCTCCTCGGAGAGCCCGCGCTTGGCTGCGGCGCCTGCCGCGTCGGAGTCGGCCCAGCCGAATTCGTACGTGCCCAGACCCTCGAGTTCGGGGTGGGCAGTCTCCGTGGGGAGCGTCATGCGGGGTTCCTCCCGGCCGTGCTTGCAGATGCTGAATCGGTGGTCTGTGGTGCTGCGTGGCCGCTGCGCGGAATGTACGTCGTGCACACACCGTCGCCGTGGGCGATGGTGGCCAGACGTTGCACATGCGTCCCGAGGAGAGTGGAGAAGAACTCCGTCTCCGCCTCGCACAGCTGTGGGTACTGCTCGGCGACATGGGCGACCGGGCAGTGGTGCTGGCACAGCTGCTCGCCCTGCTGCGGGCCGGGCGCGCTACGCGCCGTAGCAGCGTACCCGTCGGCGGAGAGGGCCTTGGCCAGTGCTTCGGTACGGGCCCCGGGGTCCGCCGCCTCGACCGCGGCGCGGTACGCGCCGGACTGGGCCTCGATCCTGGACCGGGCGAAGGCGGCGACCGCCTCCTCGCCCGCGTTCTCCGCGATCCAGCGCAGGGCGTCCGCCGCGAGCTGGTCGTAGGACTGGTCGAAGGCGTCCCGTCCGCAGTCGGTGAGAGCGAACACCTTGGCGGGCCGGCCACGGGTCCGTGCCCCGTACACCCGCTGCTCACGGGCCTCGACGACGCCGTCGGTGACGAGGGCGTCGAGGTGGCGGCGGACGGCCGCCTGGGTGAGGCCGAGGCGCTTCGCCAGCTCGGCGACGGTGGACGGACCGTGATCCAGGATGGAGCGCGCGACCCGGTTGCGCGTGGAGCGTTCTCCGGTCGCGAGTTCCTCCTGGGGAGCCTCGCCGACGTATTTCACAACGCCATTGTTGCGTAATTAATCGGGCAGTGACAACCCGCTCCCGGAGCGGTGGCGATGATGCGCATCACTCAGGCAAGGCTTACCTGACCTGTTGAAATGATCATTAACAGCCCTGTTCCGCCTGCTCCCGGGCGCCCCGGCGGCCGGCACGGCGACGCCGGGACCGCCCCCTCTCGGGGCGGCCCCGGCGCTTGGCCGTTCTCCCTCCGTCAGCCGAGGTCGGGGCGGTGGCTCACCCGGACGGAGTTGACGAGCGTCTTGCCGGAGACGCCCACGAACCGGAGGTTCAGCTGGCCGTCGACGACCTCGACCGTGAAGGTCCGGTCCAGGGCGGCGAAGGTGCCCGCCGCCAGCGCGACGTCGAGGTTGGAGACCTTCTCCGTGCCCTCGGCCATCACGTCCATCACCCGGTCCGCCGGCTTGACGTTGCCCAGCTCGGCGAAGCCGAGGTCGACCTGGTAGACGCCGTCGGCCAGACCGTCGAAGCGGTACTCGTAGGCACCCTGGCGGGCGCTGCGGTACAGCTCCGGGTCGGCGGTGCCCGTGACCGCCTTGCCCGTGGAGACCTTGCCGGTGGAGCCGAGGTGGCCGTACGAGCCGGCCCGGTACTCCTGGTCGGGCCGCCAGCCGTCGCCGCGCGTGTCGGTGGAGGCGGCGTCCGCACCGGCGTCGACGGCCACCTGGTAGGCCGGCACGACGATCTTCAGCGGCAGTTCGAGCACCGGGGTCCGGCCGGACTCCGAGGCGATCCGGAGCGTGCCGGTGAGCACCGACCCCGGGGTCGCGCCCGTGGTGTCGACGGTGAGCGCCACCTTCCGGGTGCCGCCCCGCGCGAGGTCGCCGGAGGCCGGGGTGATCTTCAGCCAGGACGCGCCGCTCTTCTCCTCGGCCGTGTAGGCCGTCGCGGAGCCGTCGTTGCCCAGCGTGACCGTGCGCTCGCGGCTCTGGTCGGCCGGGACGATCTCGGTGATCGCCGTGCGGTCGGCCGTGACCCGGCCGGTGTCGAGCACCGCGTCGGCGGTGGCGACCTCGGTGGCCCGGACGCTGCGGTCGGTGGCCGCGGCGGCGTAGTGCGCGGCGCCGAAGGAGACGTCGTACGCCGTCGCCGTGCCGGTGGCCGGGACCTGGGTGAGGTAGCCGCCGTCGGCGCCGGTGGTGGCGGCGGCGACCTCGGTGCCGTCCTTGCGGATGGAGACCGTGGCGCCTTCCACGCCCCGGCCGTCGTTGCCGTCGGTGACGGTACCGGCGACGACCGCGCTCCTGGTGGTGCGGAAGGTGATGCTCATGCCGTCGCCGACGACCGGCTCGTTGTACGAGTAGAGCAGGCCGTCGGTGCCGGTGGCGTTCTCCAGGCCGATCGTGGCACCCGACCCGTTCTCGTAGCTGCCCGTGCCGATGTCCTTGTAGTGGTAGGACACCTGGCCGTCCTCGCCGATCACCGCGGCGAAGCTGATGCGCTGGGCGCTGCTCGCGTAGATCTGCACGTCGCGCCACTCGACGACGAGGCGGCGGTGCGGGGCGGTGCCGGTGGTGCCGGTGTAGACGCCCGAGGCGGCGTCCAGCTGGAGGTTGTCCCAGAAGGGGTACAGGGCGCCGTTCGGCGTCGTCGTCGTGGGCAGCGTGCTGTTGGACGACGAGGTGCTGCTGGTGCCGAGGGCGAGGACGCCCTCGGTGGTGGCGGTGGCGGTGCGGTACGTCCTGCCGTACAGCGCCACCGGGAAGGGCAGGTTCACCGCGGCCGAGCCGGTGGTCTGGCTGGACATGGTGAGCTTGGTGTCACCGGTCGGGAAGGCGCTGTCGGCGGTGAGGCGGCAGGCCGTGCCGAAGGTGTCGGTGCGCGGGGCCAGCTCGATGTCCTTGACGGTGTCGCCGCTCAGCGTGACGCCGGTGCTGGTGCCCGTGGCGCAGCGGCTGACCGGGGTGACGGCCACGTCGTAGTCGCCGACGGGCAGGGAGAACCCGTACGAGCCGTCGGCGGCCGTGGTGCCCCGCACCGGGGTGCCCTGGACGGCCAGCGTGGCGCCGGCCTCGGGGCCCGCTTCGGTGGTGACCTTGCCGGTGAGCCTGGCCGACGGGGCCTCCTGGACGGCGAAGTCCTTGGTGACCGCCTGGTCCTCCAGGACCGTGACGGTGCCGGTGGCGGTGACGTAGCCGAACTTGGTCACCTCGGCCGTGTAGTCGCCGACCATCAGCTTCGGCAGGGTGTAGGAGCCGTCGGCGCCGGTGGAGACCGTGGTCTTCATCGGGCCTGACAGGGCGACCTGCGCGTCCGCGAGCGCGGTGCCGCCGGAGGTGACGGTGCCGGACAGCGCGCCGAGCGCGCCGCGCGGGGTGGCCTCGACCGCGGCGTAGGCGTCGAGACGGCCCTCGCCGAAGACGTTGTTCTTGGCCGCGGTGCCGCCGCAGGTGGTGTTGTCGACGTCGATCGCGCTGCGGTCGAGCAGCTTCTCCGTCTCGGCGACGTCGCCGCGGATCGCGGGCGAGGCCGACCACATCAGGGCGACGGTGCCGGCGGTGTGCGGCGAGGCCATCGACGTGCCGGAGATGCTGTTGTAGCCGCCGCCGGCCCAGGAGGAGCGGATGTTGACGCCGGGGGCCGCCAGGTTCGGCTTGATCGCGCCGTTCTCGCCGGTGCCGCGCGAGGAGAAGGAGGCGATGGTGTTGTTGATGTCGAAGGCGCCCGAGGAGTACGAGTTGGTGTACGAGCCCGGGGAGCCGGAGGTGTTGCAGGCCGGGCCGCTGTTGCCGTTGGAGAAGGCCGGGAAGATGCCGGCGTCGCGCCACGACTGGACGATCGCGCGGTACCAGGCGTCGTAGACGGACGAGCCCCAGGAGTTGTTCACCACGTCGGGCGCGAGGTCGGGGCGCGGGTTGGCGCCGTTCGCGTCCGTCGGGGCGACGATCCACTGGCCGGAGGCGAGCAGCGAGTCGCGGGAGCAGGAGCTGGACTCGCAGCCCTTGGCGGCGATCCACTTCGCGCCGGGGGCGACGCCGACCTGGTTGCCGGCGCCGTCGTCGCCGACCATCGTGCCCATGGTGTGGGTGCCGTGGCCGTTGTTGTCGCACGGGAGTCCGCCCGCGCAGACCTTCGCCGGATCGAACCAGTTGTAGTCGTGGGTGTACGAGCCGTCCGCCTTCAGGCCCCGGTACTTGGCCCTGACCGCCGGGTGGTCGTACTGGACGCCGCTGTCGATGGAGGCGACGACGACGCCGTCGCCCCGGACGCCCAGCTCGTTCCAGACCCTGGGGGCGTTGACGCGGTCGATGTTCCACTCGACCGCGTCCGCCTTCGGCTCGTCGGCGCCGGGCAGCGGGTCGGGGAGTTCCAGCGGTGCGTCGGACTCCAGGGAGGCGACGTCCGCGCGGGCGGCGATCTTGTCGGCGAGTGCCCTGGTGCCGGTGACCTTGACGGTGTTGGCGATCCAGAAGGACGTCGCCCTGCCGCCTTCCTCCGCCACCTGGTCGAGGAGGCCGGCCTGCGTCTTCTCGGCGTAGGCGGTCATGGTGTCGTACACCGCGCGGGACTTGGCCTTCTTGCCCCTGGCCTTGTGGGCCCCGGAGTTGTCGGCCTCGCCGGTCAGGTTCACCCAGAAGGTGACTTTCGCCCTGCCGTCCTCGGCGGCGAACTGGCGGGCCAGCTTCGCATCGCTCTTGGCGGCGAGGGTGCGGCCGGGTGCGGGGGTGGCGTCGTCCGCCCGGGCCGGGAGCGTCCCGAGTCCCAGGGGGATGACGGTGATCAGGGCGGTCAGGGCGGCGAGGGTCGCTCCTCGCCCCGTGCCTCGGTCGGTGTGGTGTGTGCGTCTAGCCACGAACTCTCCTTGGTGAAGCGGGTTCGTACCGGACGCCCATTCCGCTGCTGCCCTTGGTGCGAAAGGTGCGCGGTGCATGGCTGTGCTGCGGGGGGTGCAGTTGCGGCCTGAGCCACTGAAGATGATGCAGAGGTGACATGTCTGTGACAAGTGCGCGTCGACGCGGCCTCCCGCACATGACGCCGCCGTGTCCGCTTCGTACCGCAACGCGACCGGCCCCCGCGGCCGGGCTCCCCCGCGCCGCTCCTTAGACTTGGCCACCATGCGAAGCGAGCCCGTCCTCCGGATCGAACGTCTGGTGAAGCGGTACGGAGACAAGACCGCGGTCGACGGTCTCGACCTGACCGCGCAGCCCGGCATCACCGCCGTCCTCGGCCCCAACGGCGCGGGCAAGACCACCACCGTCGAGACCTGCGAGGGCTACCGCCGCCCGGACTCCGGGACGGTACGGGTCCTCGGCCTCGACCCGGTCGCCGACTCCGCACGGCTGCGCCCCCGGATCGGCGTGATGCTCCAGTCGGGCGGCGTCTACTCCGGGGCTCGTGCCGACGAGATGCTCCGCCACATGGCGAAGCTGCACGCCCACCCCCTGAACGTCGACGCGCTGATCGAGCGCCTCGGCCTCGGTGGCTGCGGCCGCACCACCTACCGGCGGCTCTCCGGCGGCCAGCAGCAGCGGCTCGCCCTGGCGATGGCCGTGGTCGGGCGGCCCGAGCTGGTCTTCCTGGACGAGCCGACCGCCGGCCTCGACCCGCAGGCCCGCCGCTCCACCTGGGACCTGGTGCGCGAGCTGCGCTCCGACGGCGTCTCGATCGTCCTCACCACGCACTTCATGGACGAGGCCGAGGAACTCGCCGACGACGTCGCCGTCATCGACGCGGGCCGGGTCATCGCCCGGGGCAGCCCCGAGGAGCTGTGCCGGGGCGGCGCCGAGAACACCCTGCGCTTCACCGGCCGCCCCGGCCTCGACCTCGGTTCCCTGCTGAAGGCGCTGCCCGACGGCGCCGGGACGGCCGAGATCTCGCCGGGCACGTACCGCATCACCGGCGACGTCGGCCCGGAGCTGCTGGCCACCGTCACCTCCTGGTGCGCCCAGCACGGGGTGATGCCGTCCGGCATCTCCGTGGAGCGGCACACCCTGGAGGACGTCTTCCTGGAACTGACCGGCAAGGAGCTGCGCGCATGAGCGCCGGTACGTACACCCCGCGGCCGGGCGCCGCCCCGCTGTCCCACATGATCACCGCGCAGGCCGCCCTGGAGACGCGGATGCTGCTGCGCAACGGCGAGCAGCTGCTGCTGACCGTGGTCATCCCGACGCTGCTGCTGGTGCTGTTCAGCGCGGTCGACATCGTGGACACCGGCGCGGGCCGGGCCGTGGACTTCCTGGCGCCCGGCGTCCTGGCGCTCGCCGTCATGTCCACGGCCTTCACCGGCCAGGCCATCGCCACCGGTTTCGAGCGGCGCTACGGGGTGCTCAAGCGGCTCGGCGCCTCGCCGCTGCCGCGCTGGGCGCTGATGACCGCCAAGACCCTCGCGGTGCTGGTCACCGAGGTGCTCCAGGTGGTGCTGCTGACGGCGATCGCGTTCGCGCTGGGCTGGTCGCCGCAGGGCAACCCGTTCGCCGTCCTGCTGCTGCTCGTGCTCGGCACGGCGGCCTTCTCCGGGCTCGGGCTGCTGATGGCCGGCACCCTCCGGGCGGAGGCGACGCTCGCCGCGGCCAACCTGGTCTTCCTGCTGCTGCTGGTGGGCGGCGGGGTGATCGTGCCACTGGAGAAGTTCCCGGACGCGGTGCAGTCGGTGCTGGGGCTGCT
Source organism: Streptomyces sp. NPDC002669 (assembly GCF_042889165.1). NCBI lineage: Bacteria > Bacillati > Actinomycetota > Actinomycetes > Kitasatosporales > Streptomycetaceae > Streptomyces > Streptomyces sp. NPDC002669. Next base: position 126,827 of record NZ_JBIAQQ010000003.1, read on the forward strand.
GCCGATCGCGGCCCTGTCGGACGGGCTGCGCGAGGTGCTCCGCAACGGCGCGTCGATGCCGTGGGGCGACCTCGGCATCCTGCTGGTGTGGTCGGTGCTCGGGCTGGGCGCAGCGGCCCGGTTCTTCCGCTGGGAGTGAGCGGGCGGTCCGCCGCGGGTGAGCGGGCGGATGCGTTCCGTCGACGTTTCGCGCGACTCGTCCCCCTCGTGAAAGCTTGCACAAGCCGCCGCCTACGATGGTGCGCGTGCCCAAGCTGACCCGAGCCGAAGTCGCTCAAGCCGCGCGGAACCCGCTCCTCTACATCGCCGAGCGATGGACCCCGACCCGTCGCACGGTCCGCCGGGCGGCCATGTCGGCCGTCGTCATGTCCGTGCTCATCGTCGTGACCGGTGGCGCGGTGCGGCTGACCGGTTCCGGCCTCGGCTGCCCCACCTGGCCCAAGTGCACCGACGAGAGCCTCACCGCCACGAGCGAGATGGGCTTCCACGGCGTCATCGAGTTCGGCAACCGGCTGCTGACCTACGTGCTGTGCGCGGCCGTCGGGTGGGCGATCATCGCCGCCCGGTCCGCGAAGCCCTGGCGGCGCGCCCTCACCCGGCTCGGCTGGCTGCAGTTCTGGATCGTCATGGGCAACGCCGTACTAGGCGGGATCGTGGTGCTGGTCGGCCTCAACCCGTACACCGTCGCGGCGCACTTCCTGCTCTCCACGGCGCTGCTGACCGTCGCGATGGTGACCTGGCACCGGATCGACGAGGGCGACGGGGAGCCCCGGCCGCTGGTCGGCAAGGCGGTCTCCCAGCTGGCCTGGCTGCTCGCGGTCGCCGCGGGGCTGCTGGTCGCGGTCGGCACGGTGGTCACCGGCGCCGGACGGCACGCGGGCGACTCCAGCGACGTGCACCGCATCCCGATCGACTGGAAGCTGGTCTCCCAGCTGCACGCCGACCTGGCCTGGGTCGTGGTGGCGCTGACCGTCGCGCTCTGGTTCGTGCTCAAGGCCGTGGACGCGCCGGCCGGCCCGCGGCACCGCGCCCGTGAGCTCTTCCTGGTGCTGATGGCCCAGGGCGTGATCGGTTACGTCCAGTACTTCCTGGACACCCCCGAGCTGCTGGTCGGCCTGCACATGCTCGGTTCGTGCCTGGTGTGGATCGCGGTGGTGCGGGTGCTGCTGTCGCTGCGCGAGCGGCCGGTGGACGGGGCCCCGGTGCCCGGCCCCGCCGTCGAGCGCCCGGAGCCCGCCACCGCGGGCTGAGAACCCCCTGGGCCGCCCCGGCCCCTCCCCCGTATGCCGATCGCCGGACGGGCCCGAGTGCGGGCCCGTCCGGCGATCGGCGTACGGGGGTCTGCTCGTCAGGCCTTGTCGGAGGGGCCGCCCACCTGGATGCCGGCCATCCGCGTCCACTCGTACGGACCGGTGCGCACCTTCGCGGCGAACTCGCCGTCGAAGTCCTCGTGCATCGTGATCCCGGCCTTGCGCGTGGCGCTCTCGGCGACCGCGTACGAGGGGGCCACCAGGTCGCCCCAGCCGCCGTCCTCGCCCACCAGCACGATGCGGGTGCCGTGCTCCCCGATGTAGGCGAGCTGCCCCTCGGCGCCGCCGTGCGCCTTGGAGAAGGCGCCGATCTGCTTGGCGAGCTTCGCCGCCCTGCGCTCCGCGCGGGCCGCCTGCTTGCCGCTCTCAACCTGGGTCTCTGCCGTCTCTGCCATGTCCAGGATGCTACCGACGGGTAGATCAACCGGCGACGGGCGGGGTACGTGGCATGGGCCACGTACCCCGCCCGTCGGCAGGGGTCGGAAGGGGCTGACTACCTCAGGAAGGGGTCGATCGCCACAGCGACGAAGAGCAGCGACACATAGGTGATCGACCAGTGGAACAGCCGCATCTCCTTGAGCTTGGCGCCGGTCACCCCGGCCTTGGCCCGGTTCTGCAGACCGTGCGCCTCCCAGAGCCAGAAGCCGCCGGTCAGCAGCGCCACCGCCGTGTAGAACCAGCCGGTGTAGCCCAGGGGGGTGAGCAGCAGCGAGACGCCCACCATCACCCAGCTGTAGATGACGATCTGGCGGGCCACCACCCGGTTGGACGCGATGACCGGGAGCATCGGGACGCCGACCCGGGCGTAGTCGTCCTTGACCTTCATGGAGAGCGGCCAGTAGTGCGGCGGCGTCCAGAAGAAGATGACGGCGAACAGGATGACCGCGGCCCAGGACATCGAGTTGGTCACCGCCGACCAGCCGATGAGGACGGGCAGACAGCCGGCGATGCCGCCCCAGACGATGTTCTGCGAGGTCCGGCGCTTGAGCAGCATCGTGTAGACGACCACGTAGAACAGCAGTGCGCCGAGTGACAGCGCGGCCGAGAGCCAGTTCACCAGCAGGCCGAACCAGACCGTCGAGATCACCGCGAGGGAGATCCCGAAGACCATGCACTCGCGCGGGCTCACCATGCCGGTGACCAGCGGGCGCTGCGCCGTACGGTCCATCAGCGCGTCGATGTCGCGGTCGATGTACATGTTCAGCGCGTTGGCACCGCCCGCGGAGAGATATCCGCCGATGGTGGTAGCGAGAACGAGCCACAGATCGGGAACGCCCTGGGCCGCGAGGAACATCACCGGGACCGTGGTGATCAGCAGCAGCTCGATGATCCGAGGCTTGGTCAGTGCCACGAATGCCTTGACACGGGCCCCGAACGGGCGATGGCCCCCTGGGCTCGGAGTCAAGGCGACCCCTGCGGGTCGGGACTCGACGGCCGTCACGCACACCCCTGACAGAGAAATCCCAGCAAGCTCCGGGCGTGAAGGCCCGGTAAAGACTTGCGCGAACCAGACCACTGTAGACGTTGGGTACAGGCCGTTCTTCGCGGGGGTGTGGTCGTGTTGGGGTGGCTCTTCGAAAGAAGGAGCGGCTCCGCCGGGAGGCGAACCTCGCAGGTCGCCCGCACCCTTGAAAGCACTCGGAAATTGCGTGTTCCGTCAGGGGTAGGCTCGACAGCGCCCGGTGCGGTCACCAGTCACCGGTTTACGACAGTGGAGAGGAGCCCTGACTCAGGGTGAGCACCAAGCCGACCACCACAGACCTCCAGTGGACCGAATTGGACCAGCGGGCCGTGGACACCGTCCGCGTCCTGGCCGCGGACGCCGTACAGAAGGTCGGAAACGGCCACCCTGGTACGGCGATGAGCCTCGCTCCCGCCGCGTACACCCTCTTCCAGAAGGTGATGCGGCACGACCCCGCCGACGCGGACTGGGTCGGCCGGGACCGGTTCGTGCTCTCGGCGGGCCACACCAGCCTGACCCTCTACATCCAGCTCTACCTGGCCGGATACGGTCTGGAGCTCGACGACCTGAAGGCCTTCCGCACCTGGGGCTCGAAGACCCCCGGCCACCCGGAGTACGGCCACACCACCGGTGTCGAGACGACCACCGGGCCGCTGGGCCAGGGTGTCGCCAACGCCGTGGGCATGGCGATGGCCGCCCGCTACGAGCGCGGTCTGTTCGACCCGGACGCCGCCCCCGGCACCTCCCCCTTCGACCACATGGTCTGGGTCGTCGCCGGTGACGGCTGCCTCCAGGAGGGCATCTCCGCGGAGGCGTCCTCGCTGGCCGGGCACCAGAAGCTCGGCAACCTGGTGCTGCTGTGGGACGACAACCACATCTCCATCGAGGGCGACACGGAGACCGCGGTCTCCGAGGACACCCTGAAGCGGTACGAGGCGTACGGCTGGCACGTCCAGCGCGTGGAGCAGCTGCCCAACGGCGACCTGGACCCGGCGGGTCTGTACGCGGCGCTGCAGGCGGCCAGGGCCGAGACCGGGCGCCCGTCGTTCATCGCGGCCCGCTCGATCATCGCCTGGCCCGCGCCGAACGCCCAGAACACCGAGGCATCGCACGGCTCGGCCCTCGGTGACGAGGAGATCGCCGCCACGAAGCGGGTCCTCGGCTTCGACCCGGAGAAGACCTTCGAGGTCGCCGACGAGGTCATCGCCCACACCCGCGAGGCGCTGGACCGCGGCCGCGAGGCCAGGGCGGAGTGGGAGAAGGGCTTCGCCGCGTGGCGCACCGCCAACCCGGAGCGCGCCGCCGAGTTCGACCGGATCTCCGCCGGTGAGCTGCCCGCGGGCTGGGAGGACAGGCTCCCGGTCTTCGAGCCGGGCAAGTCCGTCGCCACCCGTGCAGCTTCCGGCAAGGTGCTCCAGGCGCTCGGCGACCTCGTCCCCGAGCTGTGGGGCGGCTCCGCCGACCTGGCGGGCTCGAACAACACCACGATCGACAAGACGTCGTCGTTCCTCCCGGCGGGCAACCCGCTGCCGGAGGCCGACCCGTACGGCCGCACGATCCACTTCGGCATCCGCGAGCACGCCATGGCCGCGGCCATGAACGGCATCGCGCTGCACGGCAACACCCGCATCTACGGCGGCACCTTCCTGGTGTTCTCCGACTACATGCGCAACGCCGTGCGCCTGTCCGCGCTGATGCACCTGCCGGTGACGTACGTGTGGACGCACGACTCGATCGGTCTGGGCGAGGACGGCCCGACCCACCAGCCGGTGGAGCACCTGGCCTCGCTGCGCGCCATCCCGGGCCTGAACATCGTCCGCCCGGCCGACGCCAACGAGACCTCCATCGCCTGGCGCGAGATCATGCGCCGGTACACCAAGGAGTTCGGCAAGGGCGCCCCGCACGGCCTGGCGCTGACCCGTCAGGGCGTGCCGACGTACGAGGTGAACGAGGACGCGGCCCGCGGCGGCTACGTGCTCCGCGAGGCCGAGGGCGGCGAGCCCCAGGTCCTGCTGATCGGCACGGGCTCCGAGGTGCACCTCGCCGTGGAGGCGCGCGAGGAGCTCCAGGCGGCCGGCATCCCGACCCGGGTGGTCTCGATGCCGTCGGTCGAGTGGTTCGAGGAGCAGGACCAGGCGTACCGGGACAGCGTGCTGCCGCCGTCGGTGAAGGCGCGCGTCGCCGTGGAGGCCGGCATCGGCCTGACCTGGTACCGGTACGTCGGTGACGCCGGCCGGATCGTGTCGCTGGAGCACTTCGGTGCCTCGGCCGACGCCAAGGTCCTCTTCCGCGAGTTCGGCTTCACCGGCGAGCACGTCGCCGCCGCCGCGCGGGAATCCCTCGCCGCCGCCGCGCGCTGACGCCGTTATACGACTAGTAGGAGATGCAATTCTCATGACAGACGCACTCAAGCGCCTCTCCGACGAGGGCGTGGCGATCTGGCTCGATGACCTGTCGCGCAAGCGGATCACCTCGGGCAACCTGGCCGAGCTGATCGACGAGCAGCACGTCGTGGGCGTCACCACCAACCCGTCGATCTTCCAGAAGGCCATCTCTTCGGGCGACGGCTACGAGCAGCAGCTCACCGACCTCGCCACCCGCAAGGTCACCGTCGACGAGGCGATCCGCATGATCACCACGGCCGACGTGCGGGACGCGGCCGACATCCTGCGTCCGGTCTTCGACGCCACGGACGGCCAGGACGGCCGGGTCTCCATCGAGGTCGACCCGCGGCTGGCCCACCACACCGCCGCCACCGTCGCCGAGGCCAAGCAGCTGGCCTGGCTGGTGGACCGGCCCAACACGCTCATCAAGATCCCGGCGACGAAGGCCGGTCTCCCGGCGATCACCGAGGTCATCGGCAGGGGCATCAGCGTCAACGTCACGCTGATCTTCTCGCTGGAGCGCTACCGCGAGGTCATGGACGCCTACCTGGCGGGTCTGGAGAAGGCGAAGGCCGCGGGCCTGGACCTGTCCGAGATCCACTCGGTGGCCTCGTTCTTCGTGTCCCGCGTGGACACCGAGATCGACAAGCGGCTCGACGCGATCGGCACCGACGAGGCCAAGGCCCTCAAGGGCAAGGCGGCGCTCGCCAACGCCCGTCTCGCCTACCAGGCGTACGAGGAGGTCTTCTCCTCGGAGCGCTGGGCCGCCCTGGACCGGGCACACGCCAACAAGCAGCGTCCGCTGTGGGCCTCGACCGGCGTCAAGGACCCCGCGTACAAGGACACCCTGTACGTCGTCGACCTGGTCGCCCCCGGCACGGTGAACACCATGCCCGAGGCCACCCTGGACGCCACGGCGGACCACGGGGAGGTCGCCGGCGACACCGTCACCGGTACCTACCAGCAGTCCCGCGCCGAGCTGGACGCCGTGGCGGCGCTCGGCATCTCCTACGACGACGTCGTCCAGCTCCTGGAGGACGAGGGCGTGGAGAAGTTCGAGGCGTCCTGGATCGACCTGCTCAACTCGACCGAGGCGGAGCTCAAGCGCCTCGCCCCTTCGGAGGGCTGACCACCTTGTCTGGTGTTCCCGGAGCCAATCCGCTTCGTGACCCCCAGGACCGACGGCTCCCGCGCATCGCGGGGCCGTCGGGTCTGGTGATCTTCGGGGTCACGGGCGATTTGTCCCGCAAAAAGCTGATGCCCGCCGTCTATGACCTGGCCAACCGCGGCCTGCTGCCGCCGGGCTTCTCGCTCATCGGCTTCGCCCGCCGCGAGTGGCAGGACGAGGACTTCGCTCAGGAGGTCCACGACGCCGTCAAGCAGCACGCCCGCACGCCGTTCCGCGAGGAGGTCTGGCAACAGCTCATCCAGGGGATGCGCTTCGTCCAGGGCAACTTCGACGACGACGAGGCCTTCGATCAGCTGAAGACCACGATCCAGGAGCTCGACAAGGCACAGGGCACGGGGGGCAACTTCGCCTTCTACCTGTCCGTGCCGCCGAAGTTCTTCCCCAAGGTGGTCCAGCAGCTCAAGAAGCACGGACTCGCCGACCAGAAGGAGGGCTCCTGGCGGCGCGCCGTCATCGAGAAGCCCTTCGGCCACGACCTGGCGAGCGCTCAGGAGCTCAACCAGATCGTGCACGACGTGTTCCCGCCCAACGAGGTCTTCCGGATCGACCACTACCTGGGCAAGGAGACGGTCCAGAACATCCTGGCGCTGCGGTTCGCCAACACGATGTTCGAACCGATCTGGAACCGGTCGTACGTCGACCACGTGCAGATCACGATGGCCGAGGACATCGGCATCGGCGGTCGTGCCGGGTACTACGACGGCATCGGCGCCGCCCGTGACGTCATCCAGAACCACCTGCTCCAGCTGCTCGCGCTGACCGCCATGGAGGAGCCCGGCTCCTTCCACCCGAAGGCCCTGGTCGCCGAGAAGCTCAAGGTGCTCACGGCGGTGGAGCTGCCGGAGGACCTGGGCAAGCACACCGTGCGCGGCCAGTACGCGCACGCCTGGCAGGGCGGCGAGGAGGTCCTCGGCTATCTGGAGGAGGACGGCATCGACCCCAAGTCGACGACCGACACCTTCGCCGCGATCAAGCTGACGATCAACAACCGCCGCTGGGCGGGGGTGCCGTTCTACCTCCGTACCGGCAAGCGGCTCGGCCGCCGGGTCACGGAGATCGCGGTCGTCTTCAAGCGGGCCCCCTACCTGCCCTTCGAGTCCGGCGCGACCGAGGAACTGGGCGGCAACGCCCTGGTCATCCGGGTCCAGCCGGACGAGGGCGTGACCGTGCGGTTCGGCTCCAAGGTGCCCGGCACCTCGATGGAGGTCCGGGACGTCACGATGGACTTCGCGTACGGCGAGTCCTTCACGGAGTCCAGCCCGGAGGCGTACGAGCGGCTCATCCTCGACGTGCTGCTCGGCGACGCCAACCTCTTCCCCCGGCACCAGGAGGTCGAACTCTCCTGGAACATCCTCGACCCGATCGAGGAGTACTGGGACAAGCACGGCAAGCCCGCGCAGTACCCGGCGGGCACCTGGGGCCCGGCCGAGGCCGACGAGATGCTCGCACGAGACGGACGGAGCTGGCGCCGGCCATGAAGATCGATCTCACGGAGACCACTTCCAGCAAGATCAACCAGGCGCTGGTGTCGGCCCGCCGCGCCATCGGCACCCCGGCCATCGGCATGGTGCTCACCCTGGTCATCGTCACCGACGAGGAGAACGCGTACGACGCGCTCAAGTCGGCCGGCGACGCCTCGCGCGAGCACCCCTCGCGGATCATCGCGGTGATCAAGCGGGTCAGCCGCTCGCCGCGCAGCCGCCGGGACGCCCGGCTCGACGCCGAGGTGCGCGTGGGTTCCGACGCGGGCACCGGCGAGACGGTCGTGCTGCGGCTCCACGGGGAGCTGGCCAACCACGCCCAGTCGGTGGTCCTGCCGCTGCTGCTGCCGGACGCCCCGGTCGTGGTCTGGTGGCCCCAGGACGCGCCCGCCGACCCGGCGAAGGACCCGCTGGGCGCGCTCGCCCAGCGCCGGATCACGGACGCGTACGCGGCCGAGCACCCGGGCCGGGAGCTGGCCGTCCGCGCCGCCTCCTACACCCCGGGCGACACCGATCTGGCCTGGACCCGCATCACGCCGTGGCGCTCGATGCTGGCGGCCTCGCTCGACCAGCAGTCCGCCCAGGTCGTCTCCGCGACCGTCGAGGGCGAGTCGGAGAACCCGAGCTGCGAGCTGCTCGCCATGTGGCTCGCGGACCGGCTCGGGGTCCCGGTGGAGCGCACCGTGTCCGCCGGCCCCGGTCTGACGGCCGTGCGGATGGAGACCAAGAACGGCGTCATCGTCCTGGACCGTCCCGACGGCTCGCTGGCCACGCTCTCGATGCAGGGCCAGCCGGACCGCGCGGTGGCGCTCAAGCGGCGGGACACCGCCGAGCTGCTCGCCGAGGAGCTGCGGCGTCTGGACCCGGACAACACGTACGCGTCGACGGTGCGGTTCGGCACGGAGAAGCTCGGCGGGGCGGCGGAGCCGCAGCAGGCCGAGCCCGCTCCCGCCGCCGCTGCGGCCACCGCTCCGGCTCCGGCGAAGAAGTCGGCGACCAAGAAGGCGGCGTCGAAGTGAGCACCCCCCAGCTCGTCGTGCACCGCGACAAGGAGCTGATGGCCCGGGCCGCCGCGGCCCGGCTGATCACCCGGGTCGTGGACGCCCAGAGCGCGCGCGGTCACGCCTCGGTGGTGCTGACCGGCGGGCGCAACGGCAACGGCCTGCTGGCCGCGCTCGCCGACGCGCCCGCCCGGGACGCGATCGACTGGTCGCGGCTCGACCTGTGGTGGGGCGACGAGCGGTTCCTGCCGGAGGGCGATCCGGAGCGCAATGTCACGCAGGCCCGTGCGGCCCTGCTGGACTCGGTGCCGCTGGACCCGTCCCGGGTGCACGCGATGCCCGCGTCGGACGGTCCGTTCGGCAACGACGCCGACGCGGCGGCGGCCGGGTACGCCGCCGAGCTGGCCGCCGCGGCCGGTCCGGAGGACCACGGTCCGGTGCCGACGTTCGACGTGCTGATGCTGGGTGTCGGCCCGGACACGCATGTCGCGTCGCTCTTCCCGGAACTGCCCGCGGTCCGGGAGACCGAGCGCACCGTCGTCGGTGTGCACGGCGCCCCCAAGCCGCCGCCCACCCGCGTCTCGCTCACGCTGCCCGCGATCCGGGCGGCACGCGAGGTGTGGCTGCTCGCCGCGGGCGAGGACAAGGCGGAGGCCGCGGAGATCGCGCTCTCGGGCGCCGGGGAGATCCAGGCCCCGGCGGCCGGTGCGTACGGGCGCAGCCGCACCCTGTGGCTGATGGACGCGGCGGCCGCCTCCCGGCTGCCGCGCGCCCTGTACCCGCCGGCCTCGGCCTGACCCCGGCGGTCGTCGACGCCTCATGCGTGGAGGGCCCGGCACGCTCCTCGGAGCGTGCCGGGCCCTCGGCGTACCGGGTGTGCCGCGCGGTCAGCCGGTGGGCGGGGTGCGTTCCAGGAAGGGCTCCAGCAGGCCCGGGACGGCCCCGGCGGCGAAGTCGAGGCCCTCGCTCCGGTCCACGTCGTGCGCCGTGTACGCGCCCGAGCCGGCGGCCGTCGTCGCCGTGACGCTCAGCACCCCGGCCCGGCGCTGGAAGTACGTCTGCCGGATCGTCCAGCCGATGACCCCGGCCCGTTCCAGCGCGGCGGTCGAGCGCCGCACCGTGCCGGACCTGACCACCAGGTAGTCACCGCTGACGGCGTGCCCGAGACCGTGGTACGCGTCGCGGGCCAGGAGCAGCCCGACGGGCAGTCCGAGGGCCGCGCAGGCGAGCGCGGTCCAGAGCAGCACGGGGGTGAGCAGCGCGCCCAGCAGGGCCAGGACGGCCACCGGGACGAGCACCGCCCACAGCGCCCGGCGCAGCCGACGGCCGCGGGCCGCCACGGGGTGGCGGACGAGCGGGGCGCCGGTCGGGGACGCGGCCTCGCGCAGCACCTCGGCGGCCACCGTGTCGGCGAGGGACCGGGGCGCCGGGGGCAGCAGGGTGTTGTGGTCGCCGTGCTGCTCCTCGTCGTCCTTGGCCAGGCCGGTGGTGATCGCGTCGACCCGGGCCGCGCCGCACATCCGGACGCCGAGCGGCTCGACGAGGTCCACGCCGCGCAGCCGCCGCTCCTCGATGGATATCGACCGGGAGGTCAGCAGTCCCCGTCGCACGCGCAGGGTGCCGCCCGGTTCGCGTTCCAGCCGGTAGCCCCACCACATCTCGATCCACAGGCCGAGCGCGCCGACGGCACCGACGACCACCGCGCCGACGGCGAGGATCACGACCATGGTGAGCAGCGAGGTGTCCCGGAAGCGGTCGCCGACCCAGGCGATCACCCGGCCCTGGGCCCCGAACCAGTCACTGACCTGCATCACCGCTCCGGCCGCCGCGCCGCCGAGCGCCGGGGCGACGAACGAGACCGGGGCGTAGCGGATCCAGCGCGGGTCGAGGACGACGAGTTCGCCCTCGCGGTGGGTGCCGGGGGCGTCGGTGGTCGCCCGGGCCAGCAGTTCGCGGCGGAGCCGTTCGCCCTCCGCCCCGGACACCGGGTCGAGCTCCAGGGTGGAGTCGCCGCCGGAGTGCTCCCCGGTGCCGATGCGGACGGTGACCAGGCCCAGGACCCGTTGCAGCGGATGGGCGGTGAGGTCGACGCTCCGGATGCGTTCGCGGGCCAGCGAGCGCTTCTTGACCAGGAACAGTCCGGTGTGGAGTTCGACCCGTTCGGTGCCGATGCGGTAGCGGGTGCGGCGCCAGCGGACGTAGTCGCCGACCGCGGCGCAGCCGATCAGCAGGACGGCGCCGGCCAGGACCCAGGCGACCGCCGTCGCGAACCCGAACCGGCCGGACAGGCCGAGCGTGGTGGGCACGGCCGCGCCGGCCGCCACCCCGGCCACGACGAGCGCGTTGACGAGGACCGTGCGCCGGTCCAGCCGCCGCCAGTCGACGACGGTGGCCGGGCCGGGGCCGACGGGGCCGACGGCGCGGTGGTCGTCGCCCGCCTCGGCCGGGGGGACGGCCGCCCCGGTGCTCATGTGGCGTCCCCGGGCGTGGCCCGGGTGATCCGGGTCAGCCGTTCGGCCAGTTCGGCCGCCGCCTCGTGGTCCAGGCCCTCGATCCGCACCTCGCCCCTGGCCGAGGCCGTGGTCACGGTGACCGTGGCGAGCCGGTAGAGCTGCTCCAGCGGGCCGCGCACGGTGTCCACGGTCTGGATCCGGGACATCGGCGCGATCCGCCACTCCTGCCGGAGGACCCCGGTCCTGACGTACACCGCCTCGTCCGTGACTTCCCAGCGGTGGGTGCGGTACCACCAGGCGGGGAGGATCAGTGCGCAGCCGGTGCCGAGGACCGCCAGGACCGCCGCGGGCAGCAGCAGCCAGAACCGGGCGGGCTCGATGAGCAGGCCCAGGACGGCCAGGACCACCACGGGTGCCGCGGTCAGCAGCAGCCACCGGGTCCGCCACCATCTGACGGCTCTCGCGTCCAGTTCGTTGTTCGGCGGCCTCAGCCGTACCGCTTCCGTCCCCTCCCCCCTGGTCATGGGTTCAGCGCCCCCTGCGGGTGCGGTACGCCTCGGTGAGCGCGGCGGTCGAGCTGTCCAGCTGCTCGCCGCCCCCGCCGCCGGTCAGCACCGGCTCGATCCGCTTGGCGAGGACCTTGCCCAGTTCGACGCCCCACTGGTCGAAGGAGTCGATGTTCCAGACGGCTCCCTGGACGAAGACCTTGTGCTCGTACAGCGCGATGAGCTGGCCGAGGACGGAGGGGGTCAGCCGGTCGGCCAGGATCGTCGTCGTGGGGTGGTTGCCGTGGAAGGTCTTGTGCGCCACCAGCTCCTCCGGAACGCCCTCGGCGCGGACCTCGTCCGGCGTCTTGCCGAAGGCCAGGGCCTGGGTCTGGGCGAAGAAGTTGGCCATCAGCAGGTCGTGCTGGGCCACCAGGCCGGGCAGCAGGTCGGCGACCGGCTCGGCGAAGCCGATGAAGTCGGCCGGGATGACCTTGGTGCCCTGGTGGATCAGCTGGTAGTAGGCGTGCTGGCCGTTGGTGCCCGGGGTGCCCCAGACGACCGGGCCGGTCTGCCAGTCCACCGGATTGCCGTCCCGGTCCACGGACTTGCCGTTGGATTCCATGTCCAGCTGCTGCAGGTACGCGGTGAACCTGGACAGGTAGTGGCTGTACGGCAGCACGGCGTGCGACTGGGCGTCGAAGAAGGCGCCGTACCAGATGCCCAACAGCCCCATGAGCAGCGGGGCGTTGGCCTCGGCGGGGGCGGTGCGGAAGTGTTCGTCGACCAGGTGGAAGCCGTCGAGCATCTCGCGGAACCGGTCGGGGCCGATGGCGATCATCAGCGAGAGGCCGATGGCCGAGTCGTAGGAGTAGCGGCCGCCGACCCAGTCCCAGAACTCGAACATGTTGGCCGTGTCGATGCCGAAGTCCGCGACCTTGCCGGCGTTCGTGGACAGGGCCACGAAGTGCTTGGCGACCGCCTCCTGACCGGCCCTCAGGCCGGTCAGCAGCCAGTCGCGGGCGGAGGTGGCGTTGGTGATGGTCTCGATCGTGGTGAAGGTCTTCGACGCGATGACGAAGAGCGTCTCGGCCGGGTCGAGGTCGCGCACGGCCTCGTGGAGGTCGGCGCCGTCGACGTTGGACACGAAGCGGACCGTGAGCGAGCGGTCCGTGAAGGAGCGCAGCACCTCGTACGCCATGGCGGGGCCGAGGTCGGAGCCGCCGATGCCGATGTTGACGACGTTCCTGATGCGCTTGCCGGTGTGCCCGGTCCACTCCCCCGACCTGACGCGGTCGGAGAAGGCCGCCATCCGGTCGAGCACGGCGTGCACGCCGGGCACCACGTTCTCGCCGTCGACCTCGATCACCGCGTCGCGCGGGGCGCGCAGCGCGGTGTGCAGGACGGCGCGGTCCTCGGTCGTGTTGATCTTCTCGCCCCGGAACATGGCGTCCCGCAGGCCGACCACGTCGGTGGCGGCGGCGAGCTCGCGCAGCAGCCGGAGCGTCTCGTCGGTCACCAGGTGCTTGGAGTAGTCGATGTACAGGTCGCCGACCCTGAGGGCGTATCCGGTGCCGCGCCGCGGGTCGTCCGCGAAGAGCTGCCGCAGATGGGTCGTCCCGAACTGCTCGCGGTGCTTGCCCAGAGCGGTCCACTCGGGCGTCTGGTTGAGCCTGGTTCGGCTTGGTGTGTTCATCCGGGATATCAGCCCAATTCTTCTCGTGCCTGCAGTTGCCCCGCTGCCCCTCCAACCTAATTGATCGGACCGGCGCACGAGGCACGGCGAAGCCGCGGCACGAGGGGGAAGCAGTCCGGCCGGGCACCCTGTGGGTGCCCGGCCGGTGAACCGCTAGATCTCGCCCCGGAGTTTCGCCAGGGCCTCGGCGAGGATGGCCTCGCCGTCCGCGTCGCTGCGCCGCTCGCGCACGTACGCGAGGTGGGTCTTGTACGGCTCGGTGCGCGGCGGGTCCGGCGGGCTGTCCTGGTCCTGGCCGGCCGGGAAGCCGCAGCGCGGACAGTCCCAGGTCTCCGGTACCTGCGCGTCACTGGCGAAGCTCGGCTGCGTCTCGTGCCCGTTCGAGCACCAGAAGGAGATGCGGAGGCGTGGCGCGGACTCGCCCCGCTCGGCCTCCCCCATCGGCCCCGCTCCGACCCGGCTCCCCCGGATCGCGTTGCCACTTGCCACGGCGTAACTCCCTGCGTGATGGTGCTCGAAGATGCCCCAGTCTACGTAAGGCCCAACGCGCGTCCAGTGAAAGGAGTTACACCCTCACCGGGAATCGCGTACGAGGGTCAGCTGTCCAGCTTGATCAGCAGACCGAGCACGACGATGCACGCGAACCAACCCAGGCCGACGACCACGGTGATCCGGTCGAGGTTCCGCTCGGCGACCGAGGAACCGCCGACGGACGACTGCATGCCGCCGCCGAACATGTCGGAGAGGCCGCCACCCTTCCCCTTGTGCATCAGCACCAGCAGCATCAGCAGCAGGCTGAAGACGATCAGGGCGATCTCGAACGCCAAAACCACGGCTGGTCCCTACTTTCCGGAATCCTCTGGACTGCATGTGCGAACAACGGGGGCCGGGAGGCGGTACCCTCCTCGGCCCCCGCAAGGGTACGACGGATCCGCGCTACCGCATACTCACTGGTCGCGGAAGCGTACGATCCTGACGAACTCGTCGGCGTCCAGTGCGGCACCGCCGACCAGCGCGCCGTCCACGTCGGGCTGCGCCATGATCGCGGCGACGTTTCCGGCCTTCACCGAGCCGCCGTACTGGATGCGGACCGCGTCGGCCAGCTCCTGCGAGTACAGCTCGGCCAGCCGGCCGCGGATCGCTCCGCAGACCTCCTGGGCGTCCTCCGGGGTGGCGACCTCGCCGGTGCCGATGGCCCAGACCGGCTCGTAGGCGATCACGATGGACTCGGCCTGCTCGGCCGGGACGTCCTTCAGCGCGCCGTCGAGCTGCGCGAGGGTGTGGGGGACCTGGTCACCGGCCTTGCGGACGTCCAGGCCCTCGCCGACGCAGAGGATCGGCGTCAGTCCGTGCCGGTAGGCGGCCTTCACCTTGGCGTTGCAGACCTCGTCGGTCTCGCCGTGGTACTGCCGGCGCTCGCTGTGACCGACGGCCACGTAGGTGCACCGGAGCTTGGCCAGCATCGGGCCGGAGACCTCGCCGGTGTACGCGCCGGAGTCGTGCGCCGAGATGTCCTGGGCGCCGTACTTGATCTTCAGCTTGTCGCCCTCGACGAGGGTCTGGACGGAACGCAGGTCGGTGAAGGGCGGCAGGACGGCCACCTCGACGGCGTCGTAGTCCTTGTCGGTGAGGGCGAAGGCGAGCTTCTGGGTGTGGGCGATGGCCTCCAGGTGGTTGAGGTTCATCTTCCAGTTGCCCGCCATCAGCGGGGTACGGGTGGTCATGAAAGGTCAGTCCTCCAGTGCGGCGAGGCCGGGGAGCGTCTTGCCCTCGAGGTATTCGAGGCTGGCACCGCCACCGGTCGAGATGTGTCCGAATGCGTTCTCGTCGAAGCCCAGGGTCCGGACGGCGGCGGCGGAGTCGCCACCACCGACGACGGTGAAGCCCGGGGAGTCGACGAGGGCCTGGGCGACGGCCCGGGTGCCCCCGGCGTAGTCGGGGTGCTCGAAGACGCCCATGGGGCCGTTCCAGAAGACGGTGGCGGCGTCGGCGAGCTTCGAGGCGTACAGCTTGTTGGTCTCGGGGCCGTTGTCCAGGCCGATGAAACCGGCCGGCATGGCGTCCGCGCGCACGGTGCGGTGCTCGGTCGGCGCCTTGGCCTCGAGGTCCGGGAACTGCTCGGAGACCACGACGTCGACGGGGAGCACGAACTCCACGCCCTTCTCCCCGGCGCGCCGGAGGTACTCCAGCACCGCCGGGATCTGGTCCTCCTGGAGGAGCGAGCTGCCGACCTCGTGGCCCTGGGCCTTGAGGAAGGTGTACGCCATGCCGCCGCCGATGAGGATGCGGTCGGCGCGCTCCAGCAGGTGGTCGATGACACCGAGCTTGTCGGAGACCTTGGAGCCGCCGAGCACGACGGCGTACGGGCGCTCGACGTCCTCGGTGAGCTTCTTCAGGACGCCGACCTCGGTGGCGATCAGGTCGCCCGCGGCGTGCGGCAGCCGGGCCGGGAGGTCGAAGACCGAGGCGTGCTTGCGGTGCACGGCCCCGAAGCCGTCGCCCACGTACAGGTCGGCGAGCTCGGCGAGCCGGTCGGCGAACGCGCCGCGCTCGGCGTCGTCCTTCGAGGTCTCACCGGGGTTGAAGCGGAGGTTCTCCAGGACGGCGACCTCGCCGTCGGCGAGCGCGGCGACCGTGGCGTGCGCGGACTCGCCGACCGTGTCGGTCGCGAAGGCCACGTCGGCACCGATCAGCTCGCCGAGGCGGGCGGCGGCGGGCGCCAGGGAGAAGGCGGGATCCGGGGCGCCCTTGGGGCGGCCCAGGTGCGAGGCGACGACGACCCGCGCGCCGGCCGCGGCGAGCTTCTCCACGGTCGGCTGGACGGCCCGGATGCGGCCGTCGTCGGTGATGGTGGTGCCACTGAGCGGCACGTTGAGGTCGGCGCGGACGAATACGCGCTTTCCGGTGACCCCTTCGGTGAGAAGTTGGTCGATCGTCTTCATCTTGCTGGACTCCTTGGGAGGCGGGAGAGCATGCGACGGGGCTCGAACGGCGCGGCGTTGCGCTGTTCGAGCCCCGTGCTCACATCGAAGTGCCTGCCGGTTCGACGGTCAGAGCTGGCTGCCGACGAAGACGGTCAGGTCGACGAGGCGGTTGGAGTAGCCCCACTCATTGTCGTACCAGCCGAGAATCTTCACCGACCCGCCCTCCTGGACCATGGTCAGCGAGGAGTCGAAAGTGCAGGAAGCCGGGTCGCCGACGATGTCCGAGGACACGATGGCGTCCTCGGTGTAGGACAGGAAGCCCTTGAGGTCGCCGTCCTCGGACGCCTTCTTGAACGCGGCGTTGACCTCGTCCCTGGTGACCTCGCGCTGGAGCTCGACGACCAGGTCGGTGGCCGATCCGGTCGGAACCGGGACGCGCATGGCGATGCCGTCCAGCTTGCCCTTCAACTGCGGGAGGACCAGGGCCGTGGCCTTGGCCGCACCGGTGGTCGTCGGGATGATGTTCGCGGCGGCGGCGCGGGCGCGGCGCAGGTCCGAGTGCGGGAAGTCCAGGATGCGCTGGTCGTTGGTGTAGGCGTGAACCGTCGTCATGAGGCCCTTGACGATGCCGAAGTTCTCGTCCAGAACCTTGGCCATCGGGGCGACGCAGTTGGTCGTGCAGGACGCGTTGGAGATGACGTGGTGGTTGGCCGCGTCGTACTGGTCCTGGTTGACGCCCATGACGACGGTGATGTCCTCGCCCTTGGCGGGGGCCGAGATGAGGACCTTCTTGGCGCCGCCGGCAATGTGCTTCTCGGCGTCGGCCTTCTTGGTGAAGATGCCGGTGGACTCGATGACGATGTCGACGCCCAGGTCGCCCCAGGGGATGTCGGCGGGGTTGCGCTCGGAAAGCACCTTGATGACGTGGCCATCGACGGTGATGGTGTCGTCGGTGTGGCTGACCTCCGCCTTCAGACGACCGAGGATGGTGTCGTACTTCAGCAGGTGGGCCGTGGTCGCAGTGTCGCCCAGGTCGTTGACAGCCACGATCTCGATGTCCGCACCCTGCTCCAGCAGCGCGCGGAAGTAGTTACGTCCGATGCGGCCAAAGCCGTTGATGCCTACGCGGATCGTCACGAACCGATCTCCTCGTTGAATACGCGGGATTTTCACCCCGGCGAGTTGTATGAGATGTCCCCGACCGTCTCCGACCCTACCTCTCCGAGGGCTACGGAGTGACATCGAGCAGGGCCGTAGGAGCCACGGAAAGAACCACGAAGACCCGTACTCCCCAGTAGGAGTACGGGTCTCCGGACAATGGTCCGCACGAGTTTTGATTACGGAGCGTCAACACCCCGAAGGGTGCCGCGCGTTCCGATGAGGACCGGTTTCGCCGGGTTCCGGATCAGCCCACCAGGCCGTCGGCGAGCTCCTCGCCGAGGGTGGACTCCGTGCCCGGGATGCCCAGGTCCTGGGCCCGCTTGTCGGCCATGGCCAGCAGGCGGCGGATACGGCCCGCGACCGCGTCCTTGGTCAGCGGCGGGTCGGCGAGCGCGCCCAGCTCCTCCAGGGACGCCTGCTTGTGCTCCATGCGCAGCCGGCCGGCCGCCGCGAGGTGCTCGGGCACCTCCTCGCCCAGGATCTCCAGGGCGCGTCCCACCCGGGCGCCCGCGGCGACCGCTGCGCGCGCCGAGCGGCGCAGGTTGGCGTCGTCGAAGTTGGCCAGCCGGTTGGCGGTGGCGCGGACCTCGCGGCGCATCCGCCGCTCCTCCCAGGCCAGCACCGACTCGTGGGCGCCGAGCCGGGTGAGCAGGGCACCGATCGCGTCGCCGTCGCGGACGACGACCCGGTCCACCCCGCGCACCTCGCGCGCCTTGGCCGCGATGGAGAGCCGGCGGGCGGCACCGACCAGGGCGAGCGCCGCCTCCGGGCCGGGGCAGGTCACCTCCAGGGAGGAGGACCTGCCGGGCTCGGTGAGCGAACCGTGGGCCAGGAAGGCTCCGCGCCAGGCGGCCTCGGCGTCGCAGGTGGCCCCCGAGACCACCTGCGGGGGCAGTCCGCGGATGGGGCGGCCGCGGCCGTCCACCAGCCCGGTCTGCCGGGCCAGCTGGTCGCCGCCCGCCACCACCCGTACGACGTAGCGGGAACCGCGCCGCAGACCGCCGGGGGCCATCACGATCAGCTCGGAGCTGTGCCCGAAGATCTCAAGGATGTCCCGCTTCAGCCGGCGCGCCGCCATCGCGGTGTCCAGCTCCGCCTCGATCACGATCCGGCCGCTCACCAGGTGCAGTCCACCCGCGAACCGAAGAATCGCCGAGACCTCTGCTTTTCTGCAGCAGGTCCGGGTCACGGGAAGCCGGGAAATTTCGTCCTTCACCGCCGGCGTCATCGCCATGGGCCGATCCTTCCATGCATCCGAAAAATACGGTCGTACGCGGCGGCCAACAGCTCCGGATCATGGATCGGAACGCCGTCGGGTGAGGCCACCGGCGCCAGCTCGACCGCGGCGCCGAACCGCTTGGCGGCATCGGCGAGGGACTCGCGATCGGGCACGGCGGCTTCGTCGGCCAGCACCACGTCCAGGGCGAGTTTAGGGGCGTGTCGTCCCAAAACCTCCAAATGACGCTGCGGGGAGAAGCCATCAGTTTCGCCGGGTTGCGGTGCGAGGTTGAGCGAGAGGACCTTGCGGGCCTTGGTCTCGACGAGCGCGTCGAGCAGTTCGGGGACGAGCAGGTGCGGAATCACGGAGGAGAACCAGGATCCCGGTCCGAGCACCACCCAGTCGGCGTCCAGCACCGCGGCGACCGCCTCGGGGACGGCCGGCGGGTCGTGCGGGACGAGGTGGACCGACTGCACCTCACCGGGGGTGAGCGCCACGGTGGCCTGGCCGCGCACCGTGTCCACGTCGCCCGGGCGGTCCGGGTCGTGCCCCCGGACCAGCGCCTGGAGCTCCAGCGGCACGGCGGACATGGGCAGCACCCGGCCGTGCGCACCGAGCAGCTTGCCGACCAGGTCCAGGGCCTGGACGTGGTCGCCGAGTTGCTCCCAGAGGGCGACGATCAGCAGGTTGCCGACCGCGTGCTCGTGCAGGTCGCCCTTGGACTGGAAGCGGTGCTGGATCACCCTGGCCCAGGTCTGGCCCCAGTCGTCGTCCCCGCACAGGGCGGCAAGCGCCTTGCGCAGGTCGCCGGGGGGCAGGACGCCGAGTTCCTCGCGGAGCCGTCCGCTGGAGCCCCCGTCGTCGGCGACGGTGACCACGGCGGTGAGGTCGCCGGTGATCCGGCGGAGCGAGGCGAGCGAAGCGGACAGCCCCATGCCGCCGCCGAGGGCGACGACCTTGGGCTGGGCGCCGCGCTTGCGGCCGGACAGCGCGGGAGTGGCTCTGCGCAGGCGCCGCAGGCGCAGGTTGCGGCTGGTCACTCGCGCCCCATGTCCCGGTGCACGAGGACGGTCTCGATGCCTTCGGTCGCGAGCCGGGCGGCGAGCTTCTCGGACATGGCGACCGAGCGGTGCTTGCCGCCCGTGCAGCCGACGGCGATCGTCACGTAGCGCTTGCCCTCGCGGCGGTATCCGGCGGCGATGAGCTGGAGCAGCTCGGTGTACTGGTTGAGGAACTCCTTGGCACCGGGCTGGTCGAAGACGTAGGCGGAGACCTCCTCGTTGAGCCCGGTGAACGGGCGCAGCTCGGGGACCCAGTGCGGGTTGGGCAGGAAGCGGCAGTCGACCACCAGGTCGGCGTCGACCGGCAGGCCGTACTTGAAGCCGAACGACATGACCGTGGCACGCAGCTCCGGCTCCTCCTCGCCGGCGAACTGGGCGTCCATCTTGGCGCGCAGTTCGTGCACGTTGAGGCTGGAGGTGTCGATCACCAGGTCGGCGTCGCCGCGCAGCTCGCGCAGCAGGTCCCGCTCGGCGGCGATGCCGTCGACGATCCGGCCGTCGCCCTGGAGCGGGTGCGGGCGGCGGACCGACTCGAAGCGGCGGACCAGGGCATCGTCGGAGGACTCCAGGAAGACGATGCGCCGGGTGACGTGCTTGGCCTCCAGGTCGGCGAGGGACTCGCGGAGGTTGTCGAAGAAGCGGCGGCCGCGTACGTCGACGACGACGGCGATCCGCGCCACGTTGCCCTGCGAGCGGGCGCCGAGCTCGACCATGGTGGGGATCAGGGCGGGCGGCAGGTTGTCGACGACGAACCAGCCGAGGTCCTCCAGACACTTGGCCGCGGTGCTGCGCCCGGCGCCCGACATCCCCGAGATGATCACCAGCTCGGGAATGGCCGCGTTCCCGTCCCCGGTCTCGATGGTGGTGCCCGTACTCACGTGTCCTGCTCCGTCTGCTCGGTCGGTGCCGCCGGTCCCGGTTTCGTTCCCGGTGCCGGCTTCGTGCTCGTGTTCACGCTCGGTCATGTCGTGCTGCCCCCGTCGTCCTCTTCAATGATCTCTCCTGTCGCCGTGTTCACGGCAGGCGTGGCCGGGGCGGCCGATGCGAGGGCGACAGCCACCGATTCCGCCGTTCTGCGGCCTATCCCCGGAACCTCGCAGATCTCGTCGATTGTCGCCTGCTTCAGCTTCTTCACGGAGCCGAAATGCTTGATCAACGATTGTTTCCGGGTTTCGCCGAGGCCGGGGACGGCGTCCAGGGGGCTGGAGCGGATGCGTTTGGCCCGTTTGGCGCGCTGGTACGTGATCGCGAAGCGGTGGGCCTCGTCACGGACCCGCTGGAGGAGGTAGAGCCCCTCGCTGGAGCGGGGCAGGACGACGGGGTCGTCGTCATCGGGCAGCCAGACCTCTTCGAGGCGCTTGGCGAGGCCGCAGACGGCGACGTCGTCGATGCCCAGCTCGTCGAGGGCCCGTTTGGCCGCCGCGACCTGCGGCCGGCCGCCGTCGACCACGACGAGCTGCGGCGGGTAGGCGAACCGCTTGGGACGGCCGTCGTCCTCGCGGGCCTCACCCTCCGGGGCGGGGATTCCGGAAGTCTCGGAGGTCACAGGGATCTCAGGGGTTCCGGAGGTCTCGGGGGCGGCAGGGGTTCCGGAGGTCTCGGGGGCCTCCTCCCACTCCCCCGTCCGCTCCTTCTCCTGGAGGTACCGCTTGAACCGGCGGCCGATCACCTCGTGCATCGAGCGGACGTCGTCCTGGCCCTCGAAGCCCTTGATCTGGAAGCGGCGGTACTCGCTCTTGCGGGCGAGCCCGTCCTCGAAGACGACCATGGAGGCGACCACGTCGTCGCCCTGGAGGTGCGAGATGTCGAAGCACTCGATGCGCAGCGGGGCCGAGTCGAGGCCGAGCACCTCGGCGATCTCCTCCAGGGCTCGGGAGCGGGTCGTGAGGTCGGAGGCGCGCTTGGTCTTGTGCAGGCCGAGGGCCTGCTGGGCGTTGCGCTGGACCGTCGTCATCAGGTCCTTCTTGTCGCCGCGCTGCGGGATGCGCAGGCTGACCTGGGAGCCGCGCCGTCCGGCGAGCCACTGGGAGACCGCCTCCGGGTCCTCGGGCAGGGCCGGGACGAGGACCTCCTTGGGGACGGAGTCCCCCGCCTCCTCGCCGTACAGCTGCTGCAGGGCGTGCTCGACCAGGCCGGCGGTGTCGACGTTCTCCACCTTGTCGGTGACCCAGCCGCGCTGGCCGCGCACCCGGCCGCCGCGCACATGGAAGATCTGGACCGCCGCTTCGAGCTCGTCCTCGGCGACCGCGATCAGGTCGGCGTCGGTGGCGTCGGCGAGGACGACGGCGCTCTTCTCCATGGCCCGCTTGAGGGCCTCCACGTCGTCGCGGAGCCGGGCCGCCCGTTCGTACTCCATCTCCTCGGCCGCCGCCATCATGTCCTTCTCCAGGCGGCGGATGTACGTACCGGTGCGGCCGGCCATGAAGTCGCAGAAGGCGTCCGCCAGTTCGCGGTGCTCCTCGGCGGTGACGCGGCCGACGCAGGGGGCCGAGCACTTGCCGATGTAGCCGAGGAGGCAGGGGCGGCCGGTCCTGGCGGCGTTCTTGAAGACCCCGGCGGAGCAGGTGCGCACCGGGAAGACCCGGAGCATCAGATCGACCGTCTCGCGGATCGCCCAGGCGTGGCCGTACGGACCGAAGTAGCGCACGCCCTTCTTCTTGGCCCCGCGCATGACCTGCACGCGCGGGAACTCCTCGTCGAGCGTGACCGCGAGGTACGGATAGCTCTTGTCGTCGCGGTACTTGACGTTGAACCGCGGGTCGAACTCCTTGATCCAGGAGTACTCCAGCTGGAGGGCCTCGACCTCCGTGGACACGACCGTCCATTCCACCGAGGCGGCGGTGGTGACCATCGTGCGCGTGCGCGGGTGGAGCGCGGCCAGGTCCTGGAAGTAGTTGGCCAGGCGCTGGCGCAGGTTCTTGGCCTTGCCGACGTAGATCACCCGGCGGTGCTCGTCCCGGAACTTGTAGACCCCCGGGGAGTCGGGGATCTGTCCCGGCTTGGGGCGGTAGCTGGAGGGGTCTGCCATGTGCCCCACCCTACTTGCGGGCAGTGACAGCGCGGCCGGTCCCGAAACGGTGCCGTGCTCCGGGGCGCGGACGGTGGGAGCGCGCCCCGGAGCACGGGTCGGGGGATGCCGCCGGTCAGCGGGGCGCCCGGCGGCGCCGGTCGCGCAGGGCCGCGGCGCCGCCGAGGGCCAGCACGGCGAGGGCACCGGCCCCGGCTGCGGCCGAGGCGGCGGTCAGGGCCGGGCCGGGCACCGTGCTCGCGGTGACGACCCGGGACTCCCCGCCGGCGGGCGCGGACGCGGGTGCGGATCCGGTGGCGGGTGCGGACGGCGCGTAGCCGCCCGCCTTCCCGGCGCGCGCGTACCCGGAGCCGGGGAGCTTGTCGCCGTACGCCTCCCGCACCCGGGCGCGATAGGCGGCCAGCGTGGTGCCGCGGGCGCCGACCGCGCGGACCGCGTCCCGGTCCAGCGGGAGCACCCTGGCCCCCTTCTGCACGAACCAGGCGTCCGTCTGCGGTTCGCGGAAGACCGTCCCGCCGGGGAGTTTGCGGGCGCCCGCGGCGGCGTACCGCGCCTCGTCGTCGCCGGTGGCCATGTTCACCACCTGCCAGCCACCGTCCTTCCCTTCCTTCGGAAGGGTCCACAGGGACGCCTTCTGTCCGTCCGAGGAGACGGCCGTGGTGGCGAGGTAGTCCAGTCCGGCCACGGGCGCGCCCGGTTTCCCGGCGACGAAGTCGGGGGCGAGGGTGTACACGGGCACGGTCTCGCCGACGAGGCGCGGGGCCGCCGCGGACTTCGTGACGGCGCCTTCGCGGGCGAAGAACCGGGACAGGGTGTCCAGCGTCCCGGCGTCGGCCGCCGCGTGCCGGGCGGCGCTCAGCGCGGCCGGGCCGACCTCGGGTCCGGTGGCGGGTCCTGGGGCGGCGCTCGCCCCGGGAGCGGCGACGGTGAGCAGGGCGGCGCCGGTCAGGACGCCGACGGCGGCCAGGGCCGCAGCCGTGGACCGGGCGGTGCGGGCGGTGCGGGCGGTGGTGCGGCTCATCTCGTCACGCCCCGATCCGGTAGAGCGAGTGGGTCCAGGAGAACTCGGCGTTGTTGACGTACCAGGCGTGCGAGGCCCAGTTGTAGCGGTTGCTGGAGGGCCAGGGGTCGCCCCAGTAGACCCAGCTGCCCGAGTCGTCGTACCCGTACAGGACGTGCATGTGCCCGCCGCCCGAGGACCACTGGATGCGGGTCTCCACGGGGCGTCCCGCGGCGATCTCGGCCTGGACGGTGGGGTAGCGCAGCCAGCCGGTGACGTACGAACCGGGGGTGACCCCGGCCCAGTACAGCCCGTCCTGGACATTGCCGAGCGTGGCCTGCGAGTTGGGGCACTCGTAGCCCTGCGCACGGCCGAAGGCGGCGTTGCAGAACTGGTTCTGCGAGTAGTTCCGGCCGAACCAGGTGGCGATGGTGTTGCCGGACGCGGCCCAGCACCAGTTGCTCTTCTGCTGGGCCTGCATGGTGATGTCCAGGCGCCGGGTCGCGGCGATGCCGTTCGCGGGGGCGGCCGTGTCCGCCGGTGCCGCGGCGGCCCGCGGGGCGGGGGCGGCCGGTGCGGGGGCGGCCGGTGCGGAGAGCCGGGCCGCCGAGGCCGTCGCCGTCGGCAGCGCGAGGAGCACGGCGGCCAGGACGGCCGTGGCGGAGAGCCGGCCCGGTCGGATTCTTCGGTTGCGCATGACGTTCCTCCCGTTGCGGGGGATGGGTGTTCGCGGGAGCGCGTCCGGACGCTGCCCGAGGAGCATCAACCGTTGTCGGGACCGGGTCAACACGCTTCAATGCGGGGGAACATCGCGGTGTGAACGGCGTGGCGGACACGTGAACGGCCCTCCCCCGGCCACCTGCGGAACCACCCCCGCCGACGCGGTCCTCCCACGCCGCGTCGTGAACGTTCACCCGGTCATCTGGAGGTCCCATGCGGCACACCGAGGCCGAACTGTCGCAGGTGCTGCACACCGGCCCGTTCCATCTGGCGCTGCGGACCGCGCTCTCGGTGCGCGGGCTGCCGCTCCAGCGGGTGCAGCACCATCTCGCGCACCGCGGGGTCAAGGTCGGGGTGACCAGCCTGAGTTACTGGCAGCAGGGGGCCAGGCGCCCGCAGCGCGCCGAGTCCCTGCGGGCCGTGAAGGCGCTGGAGGAAGTACTGGAACTGCCGGGGAACTCGTTGCTCCGGCTGCTGGGCACCGGCGGCGGCCGTCCGGAGACCGACCGCCCGGCCGCGCGGTCGTACCGTTCGCTGCTGGAGTCGTCCGGTGCGGTGGAGCGGCTGCTCGCCGAGCTGGGATCACCGGTGGACGGCGGGCTGCACACGGTGGGGCACCACGAGCGGGTGCGGCTCGGCCCCGGCCGGGAGCTGCGGCAGCGCGAGTCGCAGCACGTGGTGCGGGCGCACCGGGACGACATCGACCGCTACCTCGCCGTCTACCGGGGCGACCCGGGCTGCGATCCGGCGCGGGTGACGGTGGCGGCCCGGGAGAACTGCCGGACGGGGCGGGTCCGCTGGGACGACGGGACGGGGGTGCTCGTCGCCGAGCTGCTCTTCGACACCCGGCTGAGGTCGGGCGACACGTACCTCTTCGGCTACGGCTTCGACGACGGTACGGGAGGTCCGTGCGGCGAGTACGTGCGCGGCTTCAGCTTCGGCGGCGGGCAGTACGTGTTGCAGGTGGGGTTCGACGAGGCGGCGCTGCCGGTACGGTGCCGGCGCTTCGCCCAGGTCTCGGCGGGGGCGCCGCGCGGCGCCCGTACGGACCTCACACTCACCGGCAGGCACCGGACCGTCCACCTGGTGGAGCAGGGGGTGCGGCCCGGCCTGGTCGGCATCGACTGGGACTGGGAGTGACTCCGGCCCCGACGAGCACGGGCCGACCCGGCGGGCGCGGTGCAGGCCGGCAGGCACGGTGCGGGCCGGCAGGCACGGTGCGAGTGCGGGCGCGGTCCGGCGGGGACGGCACCGTACAGGAGCCGGCGGCCGGCCCCCGGCAGGTGCGGGACGCGCCGGGCGGGTCAGGCCTCGGGGCCCGCGATCAGCTTCCCGCCCTCGACCCGGACCGGGACCGCGGGCAGCGGCGCGGTGGCCGGGCCGCGCGTCGCCTTGCCGGTCGTGGTGTCGAAGTGGCTGCCGTGGCAGGGGCAGTTGCCCACGTTCTCCTCGACCTTGTCCAGCAGGCAGCCGCCGTGGGTGCACTGGGCGCTGAACGCCTTGTACTGGCCCTTGGCCGGGCAGGTGACGACGAGCCGCTGCTCGCGGTAGAGCTTGGAACCGCCGACCGGGACCTCCTCCGGCGCGCCGAGCGTCACGGGGGCGGTCGGCGTCGGCGTCTCGGCGTGGCCGAGCTTCGATTCGGTCGAGCAGGCGGCCACTCCCAGCCCGGCGGCGCCGGCGAGAGCGGCGCCCTTCAGCACGGTACGGCGGGCGGCGGGCTGGCCGGACATGCGGTCTCCACTGGTCGGAGGAACGGGGGGACACCGGGGACGGCTGAGGCACCGGGAGTACCTGGGCATCAGCGCCATCGGTGACGGAACCGACGATACCGGCGCCCCCGACCGCCCCCGCCCCCGGCCCACCCGAGCCCCGCCGTCCCGGCCCGGCGCCGCCCGTTCCCGGCTTTCTCCGGTCGGGGCCGGGGCTCGCACGGGCGGGTCGTCCTCGACGTCCCGCCCGTGCGCCGCGTGCTTCCCGGCTCAGGCCTCGCGGGCGCGGGTCGTCCGCTTCGTCGCGGGCTTCTTCGCGGCCGGCTTCTTCGCCGCCGCGGTGGACCCGGCGGTCTTGCCCGTGCCCGTCCGGGCCGTGGCCGTCCGTCTGGCCGGGGCCGACTTCGCGGCGACCGTCTTCTTCTTCGCGGCCGTCTTCCGCACCGGCTTGCGGGCGCTGGGCACCGCGGCCTCGCTCACCCGGTCCGGGTCCAGGATGTCCTGGAGGAACTTCCCGGTGTGGCTGGCGGGAGCCGCGGCGACCTGCTCAGGGGTGCCCTCGGCAACGACCAGACCGCCGCCGCTGCCCCCTTCGGGTCCCATGTCGACGACCCAGTCCGCGGTCTTGATCACATCGAGGTTGTGCTCGATGACGATCACCGAGTTGCCCTTGTCGACCAGCCCGGAGAGCACCTTGATGAGCTTGCTGATGTCCTCGAAGTGCAGCCCCGTGGTCGGCTCGTCCAGGACGTAGACCGTGCGGCCGGTGGAGCGCTTCTGCAGCTCACTGGCGAGCTTCACCCGCTGCGCCTCGCCGCCGGAGAGCGTCGGCGCGGACTGGCCGAGCCGCACGTACCCGAGACCGACCTCGTTGAGCGTGCGGAGGTGGCGGGCGATCGTCGGGACGGCCTCGAAGAACTCCAGGCCCTCCTCGATCGGCATGTCCAGCACCTCGGCGATGGACTTGCCCTTGTAGTGGACCTCCAGGGTCTCCCGGTTGTAGCGCGCCCCGTGGCAGACCTCGCACGGGACGTAGACGTCCGGCAGGAAGTTCATCTCGATCTTGATCGTGCCGTCGCCGGAGCAGTTCTCGCAGCGGCCGCCCTTGACGTTGAAGGAGAAGCGGCCCGGCAGGTAGCCGCGCACCTTCGCCTCCATCGTCTCCGCGAACAGCTTGCGGACGTGGTCGAAGACACCGGTGTAGGTGGCCGGGTTGGACCGGGGTGTGCGGCCGATGGGCGACTGGTCGACGTGCACCACCTTGTCGACCAGGTCGTCCCCGTCGACCCGGGTGTGACGGCCGGGGACCGACTTGGCGCCGTTCAGCTCCCGGGCCAGGTGGGTGTAGAGGATGTCGTTGACCAGCGTCGACTTCCCGGAACCCGAGACGCCGGTGACGGCGGTGAGGACGCCGAGCGGGAAGGAGACGTCGATGTCCCGGAGGTTGTTCTCCCGGGCGCCGTGCACCGTGAGCGTGCGCTCCGGGTCCACCGGCCGGCGGATCTCGGGGGTCGGGATCGACTTCTTGCCGTTCAGGTACTGGCCGGTGATCGACTCGTCGTTGCCGAGCAGTTCCTCGAGCGATCCGGAATGGACCACCTTGCCGCCGTGCTCACCGGCGCCGGGGCCGATGTCGACGACCCAGTCGGCGACCTTGATGGTGTCCTCGTCGTGCTCGACGACGATGAGCGTGTTGCCCATGTCGCGGAGCCGGACCAGGGTCTCGATCAGCCGGTGGTTGTCCCGCTGGTGCAGGCCGATGGACGGCTCGTCCAGCACGTACAGCACGCCGACCAGGCCGGAGCCGATCTGGGTGGCGAGCCGGATGCGCTGGGCCTCGCCGCCGGACAGGGTGCCCGCGGCGCGGTTGAGCGAGAGGTAGTCGAGGCCGACGTCGACCAGGAACTTCAGTCGCTCGTTGACCTCCTTCAGGACCCGTTCGGCGATCTTCTTGTCGCGGGCGTTCAGCTTCAGCCGGCCGAGGAATTCGGCGCACTCGCTGATCGACATCGCGGAGACCTCGGCGATGGACTTCTCCATCACCGTCACGGCGAGCACGATCGGCTTGAGCCTGGTGCCCTCGCAGGTCGGGCAGGGCACCTCGCGCATGTAGCCCTCGAAGCGCTCCCGGCTGGAGTCGCTCTCGGCCTCGGAGTGCCGCCGCTTGACGAACTGCACCGCCCCTTCGAACGAGGGGGTGGTGTACGCGCGCTCCCGCCCGTAGCGGTTGCGGTAGCGGACCTCGGTCTGGATCTTGTGGCCGAAGAGCAGGGCCTTCCTGGCACGCTGCGGCAGCCCGGCCCAGGGGATGTCGGTACGGAATCCGAGGGCCTCGGCGAGCGCGTTGATCTGCCGGCCGAAGTACTCCTTGGTGTGGCCGTGCGACCAGGGGTGGATCGCGCCCTCGTCGAGCGACTTCTCCTCGTCGGGGACGATCAGCTCCGGGTCGACCTCCATCCGCGTACCGATGCCCGTGCAGTCGGGGCAGGCGCCGAAGGGCGAGTTGAACGAGAAGGAGCGCGGCTCCAGCTCCTCGAAGGAGAGGTCGTCGTACGGGCAGTAGAGGTGCTCGGAGTACATCCGCTCGCGCTCGGGGTCGTCCTCGGGGAGGTCGACGAAGTCGAGCACGACCATGCCGCCGGAGAGCCCGAGCGCGGTCTCGATCGAGTCGGTCAGCCGGCGCTTGGCGCTGTCCTTCACCGTGAGCCGGTCGACGACCACCTCGATGGTGTGCTTCTCCTGCTTCTTCAGCTTGGGCGGCTCGGAGAGCTGGATGGTCGCGCCGTCGACCCGGGCCCGGCTGTAGCCCTTGGTCTGCAGGTCCGAGAAGAGGTCGACGAACTCGCCCTTGCGCTCGCGCACCAGCGGCGAGAGCACCTGGAAGCGGCTGCCCTCGGGAAGGCCGAGCACCTTGTCGACGATGGCCTGCGGGGACTGGCGCGAGATGGGCCTGGAGCACTCGGGGCAGTGCGGCTTGCCGATCCGGGCGAAGAGCAGGCGGAGGTAGTCGTAGACCTCGGTGATGGTGCCGACCGTGGAGCGCGGGTTGCGCGAGGTCGACTTCTGGTCGATGGAGACGGCGGGCGAGAGCCCCTCGATGAAGTCGACGTCCGGCTTGTCCATCTGGCCGAGGAACTGGCGGGCGTACGAGGAGAGGGACTCCACGTAGCGCCGCTGGCCCTCGGCGAAGATCGTGTCGAACGCGAGGGAGGACTTGCCCGACCCGGAAAGCCCGGTGAAGACGATGAGGGAGTCGCGGGGGAGGTCGAGCGAGACGTTCTTGAGGTTGTGCTCGCGAGCGCCACGGACGATGAGACGGTCGGCCACGCCGGTCCGCACCTTTCTGGAGAGAAATGGGGGAACTGAGCCCCCGTCCCAGGGTATGGGGGGCGCCACAGCGTTGTACGAAGCTTTCGACTCCGAGCGTATAGCACGCGCATTCGATTTACGGACGTCCGCAATCTCCTTCACCCGAACGAGTGGCGGGGCTAGGCTCGGCCCCATGAACGATCATGCGCACGACCTGGAAGCCCTTCGTGAGGCCACCGATCGGCTGCTCGGCGCCGCCGGAAAACTGGACGACGCCGCGCTCGCCCTGCCGTCCCGGCTGCCGGGCTGGAGCCGGGGACACGTCCTCGCGCACATCTCCCGTAACGCCGACGCGCTCGTGAACGTTCTCCGGGCCCGGCCCATGTACGCAGACAGCGAAACCCGCGACCGCGACATCGAGCGCGACGCGCCCCGGCCGCAGGCCGAACAGCTGGCCGACCTGACCGACAGCGCGGCCCGCTTCGCGGAGGCCGCCTCGGCCCCGGCCGACTGGTCCCGCACGGTCACGCTGCGCAACGGCGTGACGGACTCGGCCTCCCGGGTCCCCTTCCGGCGCCGCGTCGAGGTCGAGCTGCACCACGTCGACCTGGGCATCGGCTACGAGCTGGAGGACCTGCCGGAGGAGTTCGTGTCCAAGGAGATCGACTTCCTCGTCGAGCGGTTCGACGGGCACCCCGACGTCGTGGCCACGAGCGTGGTCGACGGGACGGGCCGTACCCGGACGACCGGTGGCGGCGCGGCGGGCTCCCCCGTCACCGTCCGCGGCACCGCCCCCGAGCTGCTCGGCTGGCTCTGCGGGCGCCGCGACGGGTCGGCGCTGACCGTCGAGGACGGCCCCCTCCCCGCTCTCCCCCCGCTATAGGCTGAGTCGCATGACGTACAGCGGAGCGGTCAAGGTCGGCGGGCCCGCCGATGTGCACGAGTTGACGGACCTGATGATCTCCAAGGTCGCCGTCGGCGCGATGAACAACAACGCGTACCTGCTGCGCTGCCGGGCCACCGGCGAGCAGCTGCTGATCGACGCGGCCGCCGAGGCCGGGACCCTGCTGCGGCTGATCGGCGACGACGGCATCGCGTCCGTCGTCACCACCCACCGGCACGCCGACCACTGGCAGGCGCTCGGCGAGGTCGTCGCGGCCACCGGGGCGCGGACCCACGCCGGACGGTACGACGCCGAGGGCATCCCGGTCCCGACCGACGTCCTGGTCGACGACGGCGACACGATCCGGGTGGGCCGGGTCGCCCTGACCGCCCGCCACCTCGTCGGCCACACCCCGGGCTCCATCGCGCTGGTCTACGACGACCCGCACGGGGCCCCGCACCTGTTCACCGGGGACTGTCTCTTCCCGGGCGGGGTCGGCAACACCCACCAGGACCCCGAGGCCTTCGTGAGCCTGCTCCACGACGTGGAGACCAAGCTCTTCGACCGGCTGCCCGACGAGACGTGGGTCTACCCGGGACACGGGCACGACACCACGCTCGGCGACGAACGTCCGCAGCTGCCGCAGTGGCGCGCCCGCGGCTGGTGATCCGGGCCGCGGCCGCCATCGGCGGACCGCCGCACCCCGCCCCGGGGACTTCCTCGACCCCGGAACACCGGCCGGGGCGGGCAACGAAGTGTTGCCCGCCCCGGCCGGTGTCGTGTCCCGTCGGGCCGGCCGGGCGATCGCCGGGCCGGCCCGCGGGCTCAGGCGTCGACGCCCGCCCCCTTGTCCACGGCCTTGTCCGTGATCTCGTCCGCCCGCGCGGCGGCCTCGGCCCGCTCCTGCTTCCGTCCGGCGACGAGGCTGGTGATCGTCGTGATCACCAGCACGCCGCAGATGACGCCGAGCGACACCGGGATGGAGATCTCGGGGACGTGCACCCCGGACTCGTGCAGCGCGTGCAGCACCAGCTTCACGCCGATGAAGCCGAGGATGACCGAGAGCCCGTAGCTGAGGTGGACGAGCTTCTTCAGCAGCCCGCCGATCAGGAAGTACAGCTGCCGCAGCCCCATCAGGGCGAAGGCGTTGGCGGTGAAGACGATGTACGGGTCCTGGGTCAGGCCGAAGATCGCGGGAATGGAGTCCAGGGCGAACAGCACGTCGGTGGTGCCGATGGCGAGCATGACCACCATCAGCGGGGTCAGCACGCGCTTGCCGTTGTTCCGGATGAAGAGCTTGGTGCCGTGGTAGCGGTCGGCCACCCCGAAGCGGCGCTCGACCGTCTTGAGGAGACGGTTCTCCTCGAACTCCTCCTCTTCCTCACCGGCCCGCGCCTCCTGGATGAGCTTCCAGGCGGTGTAGATCAGGAACGCGCCGAAGATGTAGAAGACCCACGAGAAGTTGGCGATCACGGCGGCGCCGGCGGCGATGAAGACGGCCCGCAGCACCAGCGCGATCAGCACCCCGACGAGCAGCACCCGCTGCTGGAGGTGCGAGGGCACCGAGAACTTCGCCATGATCAGGACGAAGACGAAGAGGTTGTCGACGCTGAGCGACTTCTCGGTGATGAAGCCGGCGAAGAACTCGCCCGACGCCCGGCTCTCGCCGAAGACCAGCAGGCCGAGCCCGAAGAGGACGGCCAGCGCGATCCAGACGACCGTCCAGATCCCGGCTTCCTTGGTCGTCACGTCATGGGGCTTGCGCCCGATGAAGAAGTCGACGGCGATGAGGGCTGACAGACCAAGGATGGTCAGCGCCCAGAGGGTCCATGAAACGTCCACTGCGCCTCCGGCAGTTCGCTACGGCTACTGATCAGCGTCGTCGCTGCCGGAGGTCTCTTCCACCCGGGGGCGCGGGCTGCGCCACGGGCCGGCGCCCCGGGACCGGTCACGGTCCGTACTGACGGGAACGCCGCGTACGGGAATACTCCCCTCCGCCCAAAGAACAGTACAGGGAATCCCAAGGAAAGGTAAAGAGAAAGATAAATCTCCTTCAAAAGCCCTGGTCAGGGCGGTATGGGAGAGGTCGGTCGATCCGTGGATCAGTACTGCTGGGTGCGGCGGGCGGCGGCCACCGCGGCGAGCACCTGCTCCAGGACCCGGCTGCCGGGCGGCATCACCGGCGGCTCGTACGTCCAGGCGTGCCCCACCCAGGGGTCGGCGAGGTGGTCGTCGGGGACCGGGGTGAGCCGGAGCAGCGAACGCCACAGCGGGTCGAGCACCGGCCCGTACCCGGCGGCGTCCTCCCGGTCCGCGACCATCAGGATGTGGACGCCGACCGAGGGGCCCTCGTCGGCGAGATAGCGCAGCTGGGTGACGGCCCGGTCGTCGAAACCGTGCGGGAAGTCGTTGACGATCAGCAGCTGCTCGCCCGTGTCGAGGTCCGGCGGCAGCGAGTCGGCGGCGCCCGCCCGGATCGCCATCTGCACCAGATCGACGCGCCGGGTGAGATGGGCGAGGACCGAGGCGACCCCCTGGGCACCGGCGGCGGGCGGCCCGGCGAGCGCCCCGGAGTGGACCAGCGGGGCGAGCGCCCCGGCCCCGGAGCCCGCGGCGTCGATGACGTGGACGGAGAACTCGCCGGCCGGGTAGACGGCCAGCAGGCGTGCCGCGTGGGCGACCGCGCTCTCCATGGCCAGGGTACGCAGCTGAGTGGTGTCCATCAGGGCCGCGGCGTCGGAAGCCGTGCGGCCGCTGTCGATCCAGATCCCCCGCTCCAGAGGCAGCCGGACCAGCAGCGGGATGCGCAGGTCGGGCTTCTCGGGAAGGTGGAGGTCGCCGATGCGCAGCGCCATGGGGATCTCCATCGGGACGCGGTAGGCGTGCCAGACGGGGTTGTCCCAGCGTGCGAACGCGGCGGGGAGCGCGGGCTCCACGACGTCGGACTCGGCGGCGAGCTGGGCGAGGTCGCGGTCGAGGGTCTCGCGGGCGCGGCCGGTCAGCTCGTCGCGCTTGGCGCGGGCCTCCTCGCGGGCCCGGTCGCCCGCGCCCCCGATCCGGCTGCGCGGGTCGGACAGGGTCCGGTCGAGCTCCTGGTCCATGCGGGACTCGGCGAACTCCACGGCGCTGCGGTACGCGGCGGTGGTGCGGGCCAGGTCCTCGAACATGCCCCAGATCTGGTTGTAGAGGCGCTCGTCCATGGACCAGCCGGTCGCGTCCCCGGCGACGGGCTGGGCGGGCCGGCCCGGCTCCGCGGGCGGGGCGGCGGGCGGGGGCGGCGGGGGCGCGGCGGCCTGGCGGCGGGGGTGGGCGTAGTCGATGCGGCCGCCGCCCGTGGCGGGTGGTGCGGGCGGGGCGGCGGGCTCCGTGAGCGGCTCGGCGGGCCGGGGGTCGTGCGGGGGCGGTACGGGGCCCGCGCCGTGGCCGACGCGGCCGGTGTCCGGGGTGCGCGGCGGGGGCGGGGTGACGGCGCGGGCCGTCGCGCGGGTGACCGCTTCCTGGATCGAGTGGGCCAGTTCGGCCGCCCGGGACAAGCCCTGGTCGGCGAGCATGGCGGCGAGGCCGCCCGCGTAGCCCTGGCCGACGGCGCGGACCTTCCAGGCGCCCTGGCGGCGGTAGAGCTCCAGGGCCGCTACCGCGGACTCGGTGTCCAGGCCGGTGAGGGTGAACGTGGCGATCTCGGTGCCGTCGAGTCCGGTGACCGCGACGAACGGCGAGGCGACCGCGCCGAACCGGACCGGACCGCCGATGCCCGTGGGCAGGGCCAGCAGCACGGTGACCCGGTGCACCGCGTCCGGCAGGGCGTCGAGGTCGACGGCGAGCCGGTGGTCGGCGGCGGCCTGGCGGGACACTTCGAGGCCGGGCAGTTGGGGCGATCCCGGGTGGGCGACCCATTCGGTGCCGTGCACCGTGCCGTTCTCGTCGCCGAGCGTGGCACCGGCCACGACGGGCGTGCCGGCCGATACCCGGATCTCCAGACGGGTCTGGGGCAAGGTGTGGTTCTGCCCCCGGACCAGCTCGGCCGTCATTGCCCTGTCCCCTCGACGATTCGCTTCACTGCCGTGCGGTGTGCCGCAGGGCGCCGCGGCACCGTGCGGTGCGCCGCGTACGGTACGGCGCCATGCGGTGCAGCTCCCGGCGGCCGATGCCGCCGGGAGCTGCGGTTACCGGTGTGTACCGGTCCGTTCAGGTCCTGCTCACAGGTGCGGCAGGATCGACGGCATCAGGTCCTGGAAGGTCCGGCCGTTGGCCGGGTTGCCGAGGGCGGTCATCTGCCAGCCGCTGCCCGCGCGGTGCACCTTCGCCATGATCTGAGCGGTGTACTGGCCGCCGCCGTCCAGCGTGTAGCGGGCGAGCTCCTGGCCGTTGGTCTCGTCGACGATGCGGCAGAAGGCGTTCTGCACCTCCTGGAACGTCTGGCCGGTGAAGGAGTTCACCGTGAAGACGATCTGGTCGATGTGGACCGGCACCCGCTGCAGGTCGACGAGGATCGCCTCGTCGTCGCCGCCGGAGCCGGCGCCGCCGACCAGGTTGTCCCCGGTGTGCCGGACCGAGCCGTCGTCGCTGACGAGGTGACGGAAGAAGACCACGTCGACCGGCTGCTTGTCGGCGAAGAGCACCGCCGATGCGTCGAGGTCGATCTCCCGTGTACGCGAACCGAACAGACCACGGCGCGGCGCCGCCTGCCAGCCCAGCCCCATCCGCACCGCGGTCAGGGTCCCTCCGTCGCCCTTCTGCAGGCTGATGGCCTGACCCTTGGTCATATTGACCGTCACGCGCTGTCCCCTCTCCGCTTTCCCCGCAACCATCCGTGCGCGGTTTCCCAGCACCCTACGCAGTCACACCGACAGTGCGACCGTTCGGGGCCATTTTGTGTCGGTCCTGCAACACACCGAACGCCACGCGGTCAGGCGAGACCCGCCTCGCGCATCTGGCGCAACTCCTTCTTCAACTCCCCCACCTCGTCGCGCAGTCTCGCCGCCACCTCGAACTGGAGGTCCGCGGCGGCCGCCCGCATCCGGTCGGTCATCTCCTCGATGATCCCGGCGAGTTCGGCGGCGGGCCGGTCGGTGACCGTCGCGGTGCCGTCCCCGGCCCGCTTGGCGCCGGTCTGCTTGGCCAGCGCGGGAACGGGTGCCTTGGCGCCCTTCGTCTGGCGGTAGCCGGTGCCGAGCAGTTGCTCGGTGTCGACCTCCTCGCGGGCGATCGTCGCGACGATGTCGTTGATCTTCTTCCGCAGGGGCTGCGGGTCGAGACCGCGCTCGGTGTTGTAGGCGATCTGCTTCTCGCGGCGGCGGTTGGTCTCGTCGATGGCCTGGGCCATCGCCGGGGTGATCGTGTCGGCGTACATGTGGACCTGGCCCGAGACGTTGCGGGCGGCGCGCCCGATGGTCTGGATCAGGGACGTCCCCGAGCGCAGGAAGCCCTGCTTGTCCGCGTCGAGGATGGCGACGAGCGACACCTCGGGCAGGTCGAGGCCCTCGCGCAGGAGGTTGATGCCGACCAGTACGTCGTACTCGCCGGAGCGCAGTTCGCGCAGCAGCTCGATGCGGCGCAGCGTGTCGACGTCGCTGTGCAGGTAGCGGACCTGGATGCCGAGTTCCAGGAAGTAGTCGGTGAGGTCCTCGGCCATCTTCTTGGTGAGGGTGGTGACCAGGACCCGCTCGTCCTTCTCGGCACGGATGCGGATCTCGTGCACCAGGTCGTCGATCTGGCCCTCGGTGGGCTTGACGACGACCTCCGGGTCGACGAGGCCGGTGGGGCGGATGATCTGTTCCACGAAGCCGTCGCCCCGGGACAGCTCGTACGTGCCGGGGGTGGCGGAGAGGTAGACGGTCTGGCCGATCCGCTCCTGGAACTCCTCCCACTTCAGCGGGCGGTTGTCGAGCGCGGAGGGCAGCCGGAAGCCGTGGTCGACGAGGGTCCGCTTGCGGGAGGCGTCGCCCTCGTACATCGCGCCGATCTGCGGCACGGTGACGTGCGACTCGTCGAGGACGAGGAGGAAGTCCTCGGGGAAGTAGTCGAGGAGGGTGTGGGGGGCGGTGCCGGGCGCGCGGCCGTCGAAGTGCATCGAGTAGTTCTCGACGCCGGAGCAGGTGCCGATCTGCCGGAGCATCTCGATGTCGTACGTGGTGCGCATCCGCAGCCGCTGGGCCTCCAGCATCTTGCCCTGCTTCTCCAGCTCGGCGAGGCGCTGCTCCAGCTCCTGCTCGATGCCGTTGACCGCCTTCTCCATGCGCTCGGGACCCGCGACGTAGTGGCTGGCGGGGAAGACGTGGAGGGACTGGTCCTCGCTGATCACCTCGCCGGTGAGCGGGTGGAGGGTGGAGAGCGCCTCGATCTCGTCGCCGAACATCTCGATGCGGACGGCGAGCTCCTCGTAGACCGGGAAGATCTCGATGGTGTCGCCGCGGACCCGGAAGGTGCCCCGGGTGAACGCGAGGTCGTTGCGGGTGTACTGGATCTCGACGAAGCGGCGCAGCAGCTGGTCGCGGTCGATCTCGTCGCCCACCTTGAGGTGGATCATCCGGTCCACGTACTCCTGGGGCGTGCCGAGGCCGTAGATGCAGGAGACGGAGGCGACCACGACGACGTCGCGCCGGGTGAGCAGCGAATTCGTCGCGGAGTGGCGCAGCCGCTCGACCTCCTCGTTGATCGAGGAGTCCTTCTCGATGTAGGTGTCCGACTGCGGGACGTACGCCTCGGGCTGGTAGTAGTCGTAGTACGAGACGAAGTACTCGACGGCGTTGTTGGGCAGCAGCTCACGGAACTCGTTCGCCAGCTGGGCCGCGAGCGTCTTGTTCGGCGCCATCACGAGGGTGGGGCGCTGCAGCTTCTCGATCATCCACGCGGTGGTCGCGGACTTGCCGGTGCCGGTCGCGCCGAGCAGGACGACGTCCTTCTCGTTCGCGCGGATGCGCCGCTCCAGCTCGGCGATGGCCGCGGGCTGGTCGCCGCTGGGCTGGTAGGGACTGACGACCTCGAAAGGCGCCACCGAACGTTCGATCTTCGAAACGGGCCGCATGGAACCACCGTACGACCCCCCACTGACAACCGGGTCCGGCCGGCCGTTCCGGCGGCCTCTGGTCACCACTCCCCGGGCGGTGCGGGGTCGCGCGGACGGGAGTGGAAGGACGCCGGGTCGGCGTGGGTCCCGAACCGCGGCACCTGCCGCTGGGCCGGTATCCCGGGCGGGCGTCCCGCCCCGTTCGCGGCCCCGGGGTCGTTCCAGTCCGGGGTGCCCAGCACCATCAGGGGGTCGAACATCACGACCACCGCGGCGATGACCAGAAAGCAGCCGGGGCCGATCAGCAGCGGCACGAGCGGGGCGGCCGCGGTGCCGGAGACCTTGCCGGAACCGGGGTGCAGATGGACGCTGAGCGCCGCCATGCCGGTGTAGTGCATGCCGCTCACCGCCACGCCCATCACGACGCTGGCCCCGAGGCTGGGCAGGAAGCCGTGGATGGAGACGGCCGCCCAGAGCGCCGCGGTGGCGGCCACCACGGCGATGACGACGGAGAGGGCCACCGTGACCGTGTCGTACTCCAGCTGTCCGTCCAGACGCATTCCGGCCATGCCCAGGTAGTGCATGGTGGCCACGCCGAGTCCGGTGATGGTGCCGCCCGTCACCAGTGCCATACGGGTGGCGCCGCGGTATCCGACGAGGAAGATCCCGACGCCGACCATGCCGATCGCGACCGCGAGGCTGGCGAAGGTGATCGGCCTGTCGTAGCCGATCACCACGCCGTCCACGGAGAAGCCCATCATCGCGATGAAGTGCATCGTCCAGATGCCGGAGCCGATGGAGGTCGCGCCGAGGGCCAGCCAGCCGGCCTTGAAGGAGCGTTCGGTGCGCAGCGAACGGGTCGTGCAGCGCAGTCCGAGAGCCGCACCGAGGCAGGCCATGAGGAAGGCCGCGACGGGCGTCACCGCCCCGTAGCTGAAACCGTCGATCGTGCCCTGCATGCTCGTACGCCCTTCGCGGAAGCCCGGGTCCGGGGGTGACCCTGAGGCGCGAGGCCCGGCCGACAGACAGAAGAGCTGCATCTTATAGACATGGAAATCGGCCCGTGACCCGGTGTCGACGGCGGCGTTCACGTTGTGGCCATCCTTCGCCTGTCCCCCGTTGGGGCACGGCTGTCACTCTCGGCCCTGCCGCAACTCTGACGCGAGGAGTACCCGTGTACGCACGTACCGCAACCGCCGTCCTCACCGCCGCAGCCGTGATGGGGGCCGGCGCGCTGCTGATGTCGTCCGCCGAAACCCGGACCACGGACAGGACCACGGCCGCGGCCGGGCACATGACCACGGTCACGGACGTCCGGCCCGTCAGCACCCGGACCAAGGGCCCGGAGCGGGGCGCCCCCGTCGTCTTCGCCCACCGGGGTGCCTCGGCGTACGCGCCGGAGAACACCCTGGCCGCCGTCGACAAGGCCGACGAGCTGGGCATCGACTGGGTCGAGAACGACGTCCAGTTCTCCAAGGACGGTGTGCTGGTGGTCGTGCACGACACCGATCTGAAGCGGACCACGAACGTCGAGGAGGTCTTCCCGGACCGGACCTCGTGGGCGGTGAAGGACTTCACGGCCGCGGAGATCGCCCGGCTGGACGCGGGCAGCTGGTTCGGGCCGGAGTTCACCGGGGCCCGGGTGCCCACCCTCAAGCAGTACCTGAACCGGGTGGAGCGCAACCGGCAGAAGCTGTTGCTGGAGATCAAGAGCCCCGAGATCTATCCGGGCATCGAGAAGGCGACCCTGCGGGTGCTGGGCCGGCAGGGGTGGCTCGACCGCGACCACGTGAAGAACCGGCTCGTCATCCAGAGCTTCGGTGCCGACAGCGTGAAGAAGGTGCACCAGCAGCGCCCCGACGTCACGACCGGTTTCCTCGGCACTCCCGCGGTGGCCGACCTTCCCTCGTACGCGGCCTTCACCGACCAGATCAACCCCTCCCACTCCTCGGTCACGGCCGACTACGTGAGCGCGGTGCACGCGCTGAAGGGCGCTCACCACAAGCGGCTCCGGGTCAACACCTGGACGGTCAACGACGCGGCGACCGCGACGCGGCTGGCGGGCCTCGGCGTGGACGGGATCATCACCAACAACCCCGACGTGGTGCGCGACGCCACGGGCCGGGGCTGAGACCCCGGTCCCGGGTCCGGCCGATCGGCCGGACCCGGCGCCGAGGCCGGTTGTCAGTGGCCGGCCGTACCGTGGTTCCCATGAACAGCAACGGGGTCGTCGAGTGGGCCGTCGTCGGGAGCGACATCGGTCCGCTGCTCCTTGCCGCGACCGGCACGGGCCTGGTGAGCGTGGCGTTCCACGCCCTGCCCGAGGTGCGCGAGAGGACCGTCGGGCAGCTGCGGGCGCGGCTGGGCGCGGAACCGGTGGAGAGTCCCGGTTCCGCCCGGCTCGCCGAGCCGATACGGCAGCTCGCGGCGTACTTCGCAGGTTCGTCGCGGGAGTTCTCGCTCGCCCTGGACTGGTCGCTGACCTCCGGTTTCAACCGCCAGGTGCTCCGCGAGCTGGCGGCGGGGGTGCCGTACGGGACGGTGGTCGGGTACGGGGACCTCGCCGAGCGGGTCGGGCAGCCGGGGGCCGCGCAGGCGGTCGGGGCGGCGATGGGCTCCAACCCGCTTCCGGTCGTGGTGCCGTGCCACCGGGTGGTGGAGAGCGGCGGCGGGCTCGGCGGGTTCGGCGGCGGACTCGAAACGAAGCGGAAGCTGCTGGCCCTGGAGGGCGTCCTGCCGCAGCCGCTGTTCTGAGCGTCCCCGTTCCGGGGGCCTCCCTGCTCCCGGCGCCTCCCTCGGCACCCGGCGCCGGGACCCTTCGCCGCCGGGTTTCGAACGCCCCTCGATACCGGCTTCCGAGCACCCCTCGGTACCGGCCGGGGTCGCCCGGATCGGCCCGAACCCGGTTTCGTACCTGTGTACGGGCTGGCACACTGCGTCAGTGACCAACAGCCTTGACGCACCTGACACCCCCGCCGAGTCCGGCCGCCCCGAAGCCGCCCGGGTCACGGCGGCCGAGTTGCCCGCGCTGCAACGCAGAACGTCCGTGGTGCTCATAGCCAGTCAGATACTCGGCGGCCTCGGGGTGCCGATCGGCATCGCGCTGGCCCCCGTGCTGGCCACGGAGGTGAGCGGCTCCGAGGCCCTGTCCGGGCTGGCCCCCACCGCCTCGGTGGCGGGGACCGCCCTGCTCTCGCTGCCGCTGGCGGCGCTGATGACCTCGCGCGGCCGGCGCCCCGGACTCGTGCTGGCCTATCTGATCGGTGCGATCGGCGCGGGGCTCGTGGTCGTGTCCACCCTCGTGGAGAGCTTCCCCCTGCTGCTGCTCGGCATGGCCGCGTTCGGTGCCGGTTCCTCGGCCAATCTGCAGGCCCGGTTCGCCGCCGCGGACCTGGCCGAGCCGGACCGGCGGGCCCGGGCGATCTCCACCGTCATCTGGGCCACCACGATCGGCTCCGTCCTCGGGCCGAACATCGCCGCCCCGGTGGGCCGTCTCTTCCGCGGCACCGCGATATCCGAGGAGGCGGGTCCGTTCTTCTTCGCGGCCGGGATCTTCCTGCTGGCCGCCGTGGTGGTCGGGGCACTGCTGCGGCCCGACCCCCTGCTCACCGCGCGGGCCCTGGCCCCGCAGGACGACGGTTCGCCGGCGGGCCGGTCGCTGCGGGCGGGCATCGCGGCGGTCCGGGCCTCGCCGATGGCGCGGCTGGCGCTGGTGACCGTGGCCGTCTCGCACACCACGATGGTCTCGATCATGGTGATGACCCCGGTGGACCTGGGCCACCACGGCGCCGGTCTCCAGTTGATCGGCCTGGTCATCAGCGGTCACATCATGGGCATGTACGCGTTCTCCCCCGTGATGGGCTGGCTGTCGGACCGCTTCGGGCGGCTCGCCGTGATCGGCCTGGCGGCCGGGCTGCTCTGCTGCGCAGCGCTCCTGGCCGGTACCGCGGGCCCCAGCCACGGACAGACGGCGGCCGGTCTCTTCACGCTCGGACTGGGCTGGTCGGCGGGGCTCGTCGCCGGTTCGGCGCTGCTCACCGACTCCGTGCCCCAGGCGGCCCGCGCCGCCGTGCAGGGCCTGTCGGACCTGACCATGAACACGGCGGCGGGCATCGGCGGAGCGGTCGCCGGGGTCATCGTCGCGCGGGCGAGCTACGGCTGGCTGAACGCGGTGGGGGTGTGCCTGCTGCTGCCGATGGCGGCGCTGACACTGCGCCGGGCGCTCGCCCGCCCCACCGCCACCGCCCCGGCCCCGGCCGACACGGCCGGGAAGCAGTGACGTACGGGGCGAAGGACATGCGCGATGACGTATGGGGCGGGAACGGGGGCGAGGGCCCGTGACGGTGTGACGCGTGGGGCCCGGTGGACCGGGAGGGCCTCAGGAGCTGTACCGGAGGGTCTCAGGAGCTGATGTGGTACGCCTTGCGCAGCGTCTCGTGCACGGTCCACGTCGTACGGTCGCCCTCGCGCAGCACGCAGGCGTCGCCCGGACCGATCTCCATCGTCGTCCCGCCGTCGACGGCCACGGTGGCACGCCCGCTGACGACCACGAAGAGTTCGTTGGCCTCGGTGTCGGTGACCACCCCGGGGGTGATCTGCCAGATTCCGCGCACCTGCTTCCCGTCGGGCGACTCCCAGAGCACCTTGCCCGTCACCACGGGCTCGCCCGAGACGATCTGCGCGGGGTCGAGCGGTTCGGGTTCGAGTTCGGCATCCGGAATGTGCACGACGAACGAGGCAGAAGACTGATCAATAGTGGTCATGCCCGGTCACCCTAGTCCTCCCCCCGGCAGAACCGTCGGCCACGGCACCGTAACGGAAGCCGCACCGGCGCGATGGAAGCGGCATCGGCGAACCGCAGGGCACCCGCGTCGCGCCCGCCCCGCCCTTCACCGGGGCCGCCACTCGCACCACCCGCCCCGTGGAGAACCCTCCGTGCGCACCGGCCGCGCCGCGCGGACCCGTTGCCCCTGTGCCACGTTTGAGGCGGCCACCCCCGCGACAGGGATGTGGACATGTCATCGAATGCGTCGCACAGCGCAGATTCCCACGCCCCCGCCCTCTCCACCGAGGTACGGGCGGCCCTCGCCGCGCACCACCCCGTCGTGGCTCTGGAGTCGACGATCATCGCCCACGGTCTGCCGCGCCCCCGCAATCTGCGGGTGGCCGAGGAGCTCGAAGGGCTCGTACGGTCCGCCGGGGCGGTTCCCGCCACGATCGCCGTGCTCGACGGAAGGGCCCACATCGGCCTGGACAAGGCTCAGTTGGAACGGGTCGCCACGGACCCGGCGATGCGGAAGCTGGGACATCGCGACCTCGCTCCCGCCCTGGCGACGGGCGCGAGCGGGGCCACGACCGTGTCCGCGACGGCGTTCCTGGCCGCCCGCGCGGGGCTGCGCGTCTTCGCGACGGGCGGGCTCGGCGGCGTGCACCGGGAGTGGACGCGGACCCAGGACGAGTCCGCCGACCTCCGGCTCCTCGCCCGGACCGGCATCACCGTGGTGTGCGCGGGGGTGAAATCGATCCTGGACGTCCCGGCGACGCTCCAGCGCCTGGAGACGCTCGGCGTCCCCGTGCTCGGTTACGGCACCGACCGTTTCCCCGGCTTCTACCTCAACAGCTCGGGCGAGCCGGTCGACTGGACGGTGCGGTCGCCCGGGGAGGTCGCGGACGTGATGCGGGCGCAGGACGCGCTCGGCGGTCCCGGGACCGCGCTCGTGGTCGCCAACCCCGTGCCCGTGGCGGAACAGCTGGATCCGGAGCTCCACGACCGGGTGCTGGCCGAGGCCCTGGAGGAGTGCCGGGAGCGCGGCATCGAGGGGCAGGCCGTCACCCCCTTCCTCCTGGAGCGCCTGGTGCGCGGGACCGGGGGCGCCTCGCTGGAGGCCAATCTGGCGGCCGTACGGGGGAACGTCTCGCTCGCC
Source organism: Streptomyces sp. NPDC002669 (assembly GCF_042889165.1). Lineage (NCBI taxonomy): Bacteria > Bacillati > Actinomycetota > Actinomycetes > Kitasatosporales > Streptomycetaceae > Streptomyces > Streptomyces sp. NPDC002669. Next base: position 170,235 of record NZ_JBIAQQ010000003.1, read on the forward strand.
GCACGGATCTCCGGCGCGTGGGCGGCCACCGTACGAAACCCGGCATCGCACTCGGACCCGGCGGCCGGGCGATGACCGGCGGCGGGCTGCTCGTCATCGGGGACGTGGTCACGGATGTGGTGGCCCGGCACGCGACGGCGCTGGTCCACGGCACGGACACCCCGGCCCGCATCCGCACCCTCCCCGGCGGCGCGGGGGCCAACGTCGCGTGCTGGGCGGCCCGTTCGGGCTGCCGCGACGTGCGGTTGCTGGCCCGGGTCGGCGCCGACAGCGCGGACTGGCACCGGGACGCGCTGCAACGGGCGGGGGTGCGCTGCCTGCTGGCCGTGGACGACGAGGAGCCGACCGCCACCGTCGTCGCCCTCGTCGATTCCGCCGCCGAGCGCACCTTCCTCACCGACAGCGGCGCGGTGCTCCGCCTCTCCCCCGACGACTGGTCGCCGTCGCTGCTGGACGGCGTGGCCCACCTCCACCTCTCCGGGTACCTCCTCTTCGCCGCGACGAGCCGGTCGACGGCGCTGCTCGCCCTGCGGGAGGCCCGGCGGCGCCGGGTGCCGGTGAGCGTCGACCCGGCCTCGGCCGGCTTCCTCGCCGAACTGGGTGCCGACCGGTTCCTGACGGCGGTGGAGGGTGTCGATCTGCTGCTGCCCAACGCGGACGAGGCCCGGTTCCTCACCGGTCTGCCCGAACCGGCGGACGCCGCGGCCAAGTTGAGCCTCCTGGCCGGCCGGGTGGTCGTCACGCTCGGCGCGGACGGGGCGCTGCTGGCCGCCGCCGGTGCGGTGATCCGGCACGTCCCGGGCGTCCGGGCGGGCGGCGCCGTGGACTCGACGGGTGCGGGCGACGCGTTCACCGGCGGTTTCCTGGCGGCCCACCTGGCCGGGGCGGACGACGCCTCGGCCGTGGCCGCGGGCTGCCGGGCCGGGGCGGAGGCGGTCACGACCGTGGGCGGCCGGCCCGGCCCGTGACGCCCCGGCCGCACCCACCGGGTCGGCCTCACCGGGACAGGATCAGTCGCACCGGCCCGGTCCGGCCGGGCCGGGCCGGGCCGGGGTCCGGTCGGCCGTTTCGGGGCGGGAGCCCCCGGTCGGCCCGTCACCCGTCCCGCTCCCACCCCGTCCACGCCGGATGCCGCGGATCGTCGGCGCGCACGACCGCGTCCGCGCGGCTCGCGGGCTCCGCCTCCTCCTCGTACCGCGCGAAGGCGGGCAGCGTCCAGTGCCCGCCGTCCTCGGTGCGCCGCCGCAGCGCGCCCGGCGACAGCCGCAGGTGGACGCTCAGGTCGAACGGGAACCAGTGGCCGAGCAGCAGCGGGCCGTGCACCACCAGCACCCCGCCCTCGGGCAGGAGCCGGTACGGGCTGCGGGTGGCCCGGTCGGTCACCGGGTCCCAGAGGTCCGGCAGCACCCGGCCGCTCCCGCCGGGCTCCAGCGGCCCGAAGACCTCGCGCCACAGCGCGCCCGTGTCGAACCAGCTGCCGTAGTACGAGTCGGGGTCCTCCTTGCCGTACTCGTACCGGAGGCTGGCGGGTCGCAGGAACCCCTCGGTGGACACCACGAGCACCGCGCGGCCCCGGACCCGCAGGGCCTGGGCGACCCGCTCGGCGAACTCCCCGGTACGGGCCGCCGGGGCGCCGTCGACGGCGGTCCTCAGCCAGGGACCGCCGTCGGCCGGCTCCAGGGCGTCCGCGCGTACGGCGAAGGCTTCGGCCAGCCGTTCCCAGGTGATCGCTTCAAAACGCACCCGACCATCATCGCCCCGCGGCGACGCGATGCGACGCCCGCACGAACGCGGCGCCCCGCCCGGGACAGGTCCGTCCTACGCTCTTCCCCATGGATCTCGAATTCGCCCGCACATTCGCCGCGGAGTGGCTGGACGGCTGGAACTCCCATGATCTGGAACGCATTCTGACGCACTATCACGAGGACGTGACGTTCAGCTCGCCCGTCATCGCGCAGATGACCGGCGACGCGTCCGGCACGGTGCACGGCAAGGAGGCACTGCGCGCCTACTGGGCCGCGGGCCTGGAGCGCATCCCCGAGCTGCGGTTCGAGCTGGTGGACGTCCGGGTGAGCGTGCACGCCCTGGTGATCGACTACCGCAACCAGATCGGCGGCCGGGTCAGCGAGGTGCTGATCTTCCGCGACGGCCTGGTGATCTCCGGCTTCGGGGCGTACGGCGAGAAGCTCGCCAACTGACGGGCGGCGGCCGCCGCCCGTCGCACGACACCCGGCGCCCGACCGCCACCATCGGTGCGGCCGTCGCGGGGGGCGTGGTCACTCGCCGCGCAGCTCGGCGGCGAGCGGCCCGTCCCCCGACACCTCCACGCGCCCGGCCCCGACCGCCTCGGCAAGCGTCAACTCCCCCTGCCCCAGCGCGAGGCAGACCTCGGCGTCGAGCGCGAGGCGCGCGTCGGCACGGGCGGCGGGGCCGTCCCCGTAGACGATCCCGTCGCCCTTCGCGCCCCCGGCGCGCACGTGGAACTCGCCCTCGTCCAGGTGGACTTCCACGATTCCCTCGTGGGCCGTCCCCTCCAGCGCGCGCAGCAGCACGAGCGCGAACCAGTGCGCCCGCACCGCGTCGGTGGGCCGCCGCTCGGCCAGGGCGGGCGCGCCCCATTCGGCGAGCGCCGCGAGCACCGGCAGCAACCCCCGGCCCCGTCCGGTCAGTTCGTACACCGAGGCCGCGGCGGGCGGCGGAAGCCGGCGGCGGGTGACGAGGCCGCCCTGCTCCATGTCCTTGAGCCGGGAGGCGAGGACGTCCGTGCTGACCCCCGGCAGGTCGGCGTGGAGGTCGGTGTAGCGGCGGGGGCCCGCCAGCAGTTCACGGACGATCAGCAGGGTCCACCGGTCGCCGACGGAGTCGAGGGCACGCGCGGCGGCGCAGAACTGGTCGTAGCTCCGGCGGCGGGCCGGGCGCGTTGCGGGCTGTTGCTGACGTGGCATGCGACGCAGTCTAGACATGTTGTTGGACTTTCCAAGCTCGAACTTGGTAAAACCAAGTATCGCAATCAGGTCGGGGAGGCCACGCATGGAGTTCCGGCAGTCCAGCAAGCTCGACGAGGTCTGTTACGAGATCCGGGGCCCGGTCATCGAGCACGCCAACGCCCTGGAGGAGGCGGGCCACAGCGTGCTCCGCCTCAACACGGGCAACCCCGCGCTCTTCGGTTTCGAGGCGCCGGAGGAGATCGTCCAGGACATGATCCGGATGCTTCCGCAGGCCCACGGCTACACCGATTCGCGCGGCGTCCTCTCCGCCCGGCGGGCCGTCGCGCAGCGCTATCAGGCGATGGGGCTGACCGACGTCGGGGTCGACGACGTCTTCCTCGGCAACGGCGTCTCCGAGCTGATCTCGATGGCCGTACAGGCGCTGCTGGAGGACGGCGACGAGGTGCTCGTACCGTCCCCCGACTACCCGTTGTGGACCGCGGTGACGACGCTGGCGGGCGGCAGGGCCGTGCACTACGTCTGCGACGAGGCCGCGGACTGGAATCCGGACCTCGCGGACATGGCGTCGAAGATCACCGACCGGACCAGGGCCGTCGTGATCATCAACCCCAACAACCCGACCGGTGCCGTCTATCCGCGCGAGGTCCTCGAAGGCATCCTCGCCCTGGCGCGCCGGCACGGTCTGATGGTGTTCGCCGACGAGATCTACGACCAGGTGCTGTACGACGACGCCGAGCACCACAGCGTGGCGGCGCTCGCCCCCGATCTGCTGTGCCTCACGTTCAGCGGGCTGTCGAAGACGTACCGCGTGGCGGGCTTCCGCTCCGGCTGGCTGGTCGTCTCCGGTCCGCAGCAGCACGCCCGGAGCTACCTGGAGGGGCTGACCACGCTCGCCTCCATGCGGCTGTGCCCCAACGCGCCCGCGCAGTACGCCATCCAGGCCGCGCTCGGCGGCCGGCAGTCGATCCGGGAACTTGTCGCACCGGGCGGCAGGCTGCGCGAGCAGCGCGACCGGGCCTGGGAGCGGCTGAACGAGATCCCGGGGGTGTCGTGCGTGAAGCCGAAGGGCGCGCTGTACGCGTTCCCGCGCCTCGACCCGAAGGTGCACCGCATCGTCGACGACGAGAAGTTCGTCCTCGACCTGCTGCTGCGGGAGAAGATCCAGGTCGTGCAGGGCACCGGTTTCAACTGGCCGCGCCCCGACCACTTCCGGATCCTGACGCTTCCGCACGCCGACGACCTCGACGCGGCGATCAGCCGCATCGGCCGCTTCCTGACCGGGTACCGCCAGTGACCCGCGGGCCGGAGAACGGAATCGGGCCGGAGAACGGGAGCGGGCCCGGGGGCGTAGCCGGCCCCCGAGCCCTGGAGTGCCACCCATTCGGCACGCCGACACTTTTAAGGACCCGTGTCAGGTTTATGTCGCCGCGTCCTGCCTTTAGACGACCGCAGATCGAAGCTCTGCGGGCCGGAGTCGAACCGGCATCTCGACGCCCATGGGCACGGGCCCGTTTGATTCGGCGATCGGTGGCGAATGCTGAGTCTGGAGCAAGAGTCTGAGATTGATCGCGGTCGCCTCTACCATTTGGGCCACCCCGGCCCGTGGGGGTGCTGGGAAGCACCCCGAGTGCCGGGGGGAGGACTCGAACCTCCACCGGAACCGCGTCGTTCACGACAAGCTTCAGTTTCAGCTTGCGCTCCTCGCGCACCCCGGCCGTAAGTGACGGCCGGGGAGTCAATGGTCGGTCACCCGAAGAGGTAACCGAATACCGCATCACCCACCCGCTGGTCGGTGACGTCCACTCCGTTGGCCTCCTCGCGGGCGAACTTCACGGCCTGCTGGAGCTTCTCGACCCGGTCCAGCAGTTCGTTGACGCGGCGCGCGGGAAGGGCCCCGGAGAACTTCACCGTCGTCCAGTACCCGATCGGGACGTCCTCGTAGTACACCTCGACCTGCGCCGGGTGCTTGTCGGTGGCCTCCGCCTTCACGTGGTTGCGGGGCACCTTCTTCGTACGGAGGGTCCGTACCGGCTCGGTCTTCCAGGAGTCCGTCGACGGGTCCTGGACCCATGCCTCGGCGGCGTCCAGCACCGGCAGCTTGCGGACGAAGGTGTTGAGGTCGGTGAGCTGCTTCTCCAGGAAGAGCAGGTACGAGACCGGCACGTCGCCCACGATCACCCGGCCGTCGACCTTCACGTCCGCGCGGGCCGAGCAGTTCGCCCAGTCCTTCGTGGCGGTCACATCGAAGAGCCGGGTCAGGGTCACCGCGGTGTCCCGCAGCACGTCCTCGGCCTTGATCTGCACCAGTGTCGACTCGGGCGGCAGCTGCTCGCCCTCCTCGTCCTTCGGCTGGTACGTCCGGGAGATCCCGGCGAGCAGCCCGGTCTTCTGGAGGCCGTGATGCGCCGCCGTCAGGTCCTGGTGGGCCTTGGACTTGACGCCCTTCTCCACTGCGATGATCTGATTGAGTTTCGCCACGTCGAGGAACCTAACAGTGCCGTTCTGGCCTTGGCCAACGATTTTGGTGTCCTCCGGCCGCACGGCGGAAGGGCCGCGGGAAGTCAGCCGGGCAGCGCCACGGTGAGGTCGACCTCGACCAACTGCCCGGTGAAACCCAGCTGTACGACGCCGAGCAGGGTGCTCGCGGTGGTGAACGCGGGCCCGATGACCGAGCCGGTGAGCCGTCGCCAGGCCGGCCCAAGGGCCGTGGTCCCGTCGCTGACCACGTAGATCACCGACCGGACGACATGGGCCGGTTCGGCTCCCACCGCCGTGAGCGCGACGAGGGCGTTGGCCGCGATCTGATCGATCTGGGCATCGAGGTCGCCCGGACCCACCAGGGTGCCGGAACGGTCGAGGGGGCACTGCCCGGCCAGGTGGGCGGTCCGGCCCGCCTCCACCACGGTGATGTGGTGATAGCCGGGGGTGGAATGCATTCCGTCCGGATTGATCCGGCTGATCCTCTCGGTCATGGGGGCGATTCTGCCCGGCCGGGCACCGGGGTGCCACGGGATTCCGGCAGGGCCGCCCGGCCGACCCGTACGGGTGGTTTCCGCCGGTTGTCCATGTCCTGCCGCCGCCCGGCGGGGACTGCTTGCCACAGTGGGCCCGCGCGTCCGCGACGCCGGCCCCCGCGCACCGCGCCCGCCACCGCCCGGCCGGGCGCGGCTCCCCCGTTCCCGTACGGACACCGCCCCCACGGGCGCCGAACGAAGGGCCCGCCTTGTCCCGCTTCCCCCGCCCCACCGGCCCGAACCGCCCCTCCGCCCCGGCACCGCACACCGGCTCCCGGCAGCACCTCACCCTTGAGCGGTCCACCGCCCCCGACCGGTCCGCCGCCCCCGACCTGCTCGTCGAAGCCGAGCCGCGCGTCGGGACCGACCGGCACACCGGTCCGAAACGGCGCGGCGCGCTCACCGCGGCGACCGTCGCGGTGGCCGTACTGGCGGTGGGAACCCCCGTCGCCTACGCCACCCTCGGCGGCGAACCCTCCTCGGCCGCGCGTTCCGCGGCGGCGGCCGGCGCCACGCGCGGCAAGGACTACATCGAGACCCGGCTCTTCTTCGGCACCGAACGGCCCGACGGCGGACCGGACGTGACCGACGGCCAGTTCATGGCGTTCATCGACGAGGAAGTCACCCCGCGCTTCCCCAACGGGCTGACCGTTCAGGACGGCCGGGGACAGTGGCGGGACTCCAACGGGGTCATCGAGCGGGAGCGCAGCTACGAACTGACCCTGCTCTACCCCGCGTCCGAGGCCCGGGTGCGCGACTCCCAGATCGAGCGGATCCGCGACGCCTACGAGAAGGCATACGCGCAGGACTCGGTGGCCCGGCTCGAAGAGCGCACGACCGCCGACTTCTGACCCCGCGATCCCGGGTGCCCGGACGGTCCCTCCGGCCGGGCGCCCGTCCCTCGCCCACCCGACCGCACCGGGATTCCCCGGCTCCTCACGCGCCCGGACGGCCCGTCCGGGGCAGCCGTCCCCGGAACAGCGGGGCACTCCGTCGCGCCCCGTCGCGGCCGCGCGGCCGGTTGATCCGGTGCGCCAGCGCGTGGACGCCGATGACGGCCGCCGGGAAGAGCACCGCGGTCGCCGCGGCCGCCCCGGCGCCGCCGTCGGTCCGGATACCGGCCTCCTTCAGTTTCCGCACGGCCCAGACCGAGTACGGGACGACGACCGTCGGCGCCGTGAGGACCCCCGGTGTGTAGCCGCGGTACGCCAGTGTCTGCGCCATGTGCACGGCGCCGTGCCACCCGAAGCCGACCAGCACCGACCGGAAGAACGGGCTGCGGCCGCCGGTGCGCGCCCCGTCCGCCGACGCCGCCGCCACGATCCCGCCCATGAGCCCGATCGCGACGGCGGCATCGCGCTGCGAGAGCTCCATCCGCTCCCAGATCCGTTCGGGCACCGCCGGGAACCGCTCCTGGAGCCGCGGTCGGGCGGACCGCGCCCAGCGGGCCATGGTGACCAGCTCCTCCAGGTCATTGGCCACCCAGGCGGCGAACAGCCCCCAGGTCACCGTCTTGGAAACCGTCGTCTCCGCCATGCCGGACCCCCGTGATCTCGTAGTGAAGTGACCTCACTCTATAATGCAACGCAACGTTGCGTTGCTTTTCTCTGGAGTGCTCATGCCCGACCCGATCGTGAACCGCCGTCCGGGCAAGGGGCCCCGCGCCGCCCAAGCGATCTTCGACACCACGTTGCGCCATCTCGCGGAGCGCGGGTACGCCCGGCTCACCATCGAGTCCGTCGCCCAGGACGCCGGGGTCAACAAGACGACGATCTACCGCTGGTGGCCCTCGAAACCGGCCCTGCTGCGGGCGGCGCTCATCCATGCCCGGGTGCTCGACGTCGACATCCCCGACACGGGCAGCCTCCGCGGCGACCTGATCGCCCTCGTGGAACAGGTCATCGGCCTGCTCACCAACGGGCGCACCGAACCCGTCGCCCGCGCCCTGACCTCGGGCACCGGCCTGCCCGACGACGAACTCGCCGCCCTCACCCGTGACTTCTTCGCCGACCGGTTCTCCCGCGAGCAGCCGGTCTTCGCCCGTGCCGGTGCCCGCGGCGAACTCCCCGCGGACGCCGACCCGATGCTGCTGCTGGACCTGATCGCCGGGGCCGTCTGGATGCGGGTGCTGCTCCGCCGCGAGCCGGTGCCGCCGGACTTCGCCCGGGACGTCGTCGACGCCGTGCTGCCCCGCTGACCGGAGCGGGCCCGCCGGGTTGCCGCGCCGCGCGGCAGGGGTCAGCCGCCGAGCTCCATGAGTGCGCTCACCGGGTCGGAGTCCGGGGCGGCACGGGGCCACCAGTCGTCCTCCCCGGGCTCGGACTCGTAGCCGTACCAGCGTCCGTCGTGGCCGAAGCGGAGCTGGAGCGTGCCGCCGGGGTGCGTGAGGTGGTTGTGCCAGGGGTGGAAGCGGGGGAAGCCGGCGGCCGCGAGCGCGGGGCGGGCCCGGTCGAAGGGGCCGGCCGGAGGGTCCCAGGGGGTTTCGAGGACGGCCAGCCCCTCGGCTCCGCCCTGGCGCCAGGCGGCGACCGCCCGGGCCAGGTCGGTGGTGGTGCGGCCGGTGGCGTAGGCGAGTTCGCGGTAGAGGGCGCGGGTGGTCGCGGTGAGCCCGGCGGTGGGGCGGGACGCGGCCAGCCGTACCGCGTCCTGCCAGGTCGTGAGTCCGGCGAGCGGGTCGAGGCCGGTGGTGAGGAGCGCGTGCGCGCGGGCCGCCGCATCCGTGGCGAGGTGGTCCAGGGCGAGCGGATCACGGGCACCGGGCGGGCCGGGGTACGACGGCGGTTGCGCGGGATGCGGCAGCACGGGCAGCGGGGCGGGGAGCGGCGGGAGGAAACGCCGGGTCAGGACCTCGTCGGCCGGCAGGGAGGGGGTGTCGGGCTTCGCCGGGCGCTCCTTGGCGGAGTGCGCGGCGTTGCGGCGGCCCAGCTCTTCGAGGAGTTCCCGCTCGCCCCGGCCGCGCAGCAGCAGCAGGACGAACGGGTCGGCGTCCAGGAGCCGGGCCATCTGGTAGCAGAGGGCGGCCACGTGTTTGCAGGGCCAGCCGTGGTCGGGGCAGGTGCAGTCGGGGTCGAGGTCGTCGGCGGCGGGCAGCAGCCCGATGCCCGCGGCGGCGGCGGTGTCGACCAGCGAGTGCGGCATCTCCTTGGCGAGCAGCGCGGCGAGGTGGCCGGGCCGGGCGGCGACCTCGTCGAGGAAGGTGTCCCAGTCGGGGTCGGCGAGGGTCCGCAGCCGCAGTTCGCAGCGGTAGGGGCGGGGGCGGCTGCCGTGGACGTAGGCGACGACCCGGCCGGGGGTGACGGTGATGGCGGCGACCTTGCCGCTGTCCGCGTACGTACGGCCGCGGGAGAGCCGTCCCTCGTCCATCGACAGGGACTCCAGCGCGTCCACCCAGGCGCGGCCCCACCAGCTGTCCGCGAAGGGCCGGTCGTCGTCGCAGGTGCGGGGCGGCACGGCCTCGAAGGTGCGCCGCAGGTCGTCGGGGCCGGGGCGCGGGCGCACCGCGGTCCGGGAAGCGGCGGGGGCGGCGGGCCCCCGGGTCCCGGTGCGCACGGCTCCCCGGCCGGTGCGCGGGGAGGGGCCGGTGCGCGGAGGGTTCTCCGGCCGGGGGTTCACGCCGGCCTCCGGAGCGAGACGAGGTGGGCCAGATCGCGGTCGCTGAGCTCGGTGAGGGCGGCCTCGCCGGTGCCGAGGACCGTGTCGGCCAGGGCCCGCTTCGCCTCCAGCAGTTCGCCGATCCGGTCCTCGACGGTGCCTTCCGCGATCAGCCGGTGCACCTGCACGGGCTGGGTCTGGCCGATGCGGTACGCCCGGTCCGTGGCCTGTTCCTCGACGGCCGGGTTCCACCAGCGGTCGTAGTGGATGACGTGGGCGGCCCTGGTGAGGTTCAGCCCGGTGCCCGCCGCCTTGAGGGAGAGCAGGAAGACCGGGACCTCGCCGGACTGGAAGCGGTCCACCATCCGTTCCCGCTCGGCGACCGGCGTGCCGCCGTGCAGGAGCTGGGAGGGGACGGCGCGTGAGGTGAGGTGGGCGGAGAGGAGCCGGGCCATGGTCACGTACTGGGTGAAGACGAGGACGGAGCCGTTCTCGGCGAGGATCGTGTCGAGGAGTTCGTCGAGCAGGGCGAGCTTCCCCGACCGGTCGACGAGGCGGGTCGGCTCCTCCTTCAGGTACTGCGCCGGGTGGTTGCAGATCTGCTTGAGCGAGGCCAGCAGCTTCATGATCAGGCCGCGCCGGGCGATGCCCTCCGACGCCTCGATGAACGCCATCGTCTCGCGGACCGTCGCCTCGTAGAGCGTGGCCTGCTCGCGGGTGAGGAAGACGGGGTGGTCGGTCTCCGTCTTGGACGGCAGCTCGGGGGCGATCCCCGGGTCGGACTTCCTGCGGCGCAGGAGGAAGGGGCGCACCAGCCGGGCGAGCCGTTCGACCGCTTCGTCGTCCTCGGGCCCGGCGGCCGTACCGGTGTTCTCGACGGTGCGGGCGTACCGGGCCCGGAACGCCTTGAGGGGGCCGAGCAGCCCGGGGGTGGTCCAGTCGAGCAGGGCCCACAGCTCGGAGAGGTTGTTCTCCACGGGGGTACCGGTGAGGGCGACCCGGGCGGGGGCCGGGATGGTGCGCAGCGCCTTCGCGGTGGAGGAGTGGGGGTTCTTCACGTGCTGGGCCTCGTCGGCGACGATCATCCCCCAGCCGTGGTCGGCGAGCCGGGCGGCGCTCGACCGCATCGTGCCGTACGTGGTGAGGACGAAGCCGCCGTCGGTCCCGGTGAGCGTGCGGTCGGTGCCGTGGAAACGGCGTACGGGGACGCCGGGGGCGAACCGGTTGATCTCCCGGTGCCAGTTGCCCAGCAGGGAGGCGGGGCAGATCACCAGGGTGGGCGCGGGGTGGGCACGGCGCAGGTGGAGGGCGATGAGGGTGACCGTCTTGCCCAGGCCCATGTCGTCGGCGAGGCAGCCGCCGAGGCCGAGCGAGGTCATCCGGTCCAGCCAGGCGAGGCCGCGCAGTTGGTAGTCGCGGAGCGTGGCGTCCAGGCCGGGCGGCGGGGCGACGGCGGTGGCGTCGGCGGTGATGCGTTCCCGGAGTGCGGCGAGCGCCCCCACGGGCACCGCCTCGACCCGTTCGCCGTCGACCTCGGCGCTGCCGGTCAGGGCCACGGCGAGGGCGTCGACCGGGTCGAGCAGTCCGAGCTCCCGCTTGCGTGCCTTGCGCACCAGCGCGGGATCGACGACGACCCACCGGTCCCGCAGCCGCACCACCGGCCGATGGGCCTCCGCGAGCAGGTCCATCTCCTTCTCGGTGAGCTGTTCGTCGCCCAGCGCCAGCTGCCAGTGGAACGAGAAGAGGTGCTCGGCGTCGAAGAACGAGGTGCCGTCGGTGGCCGATCCGGGGGCGGGCCGTACGACGGCGGAGGCCGTGAGGGAACGGACCAGCTCCCTGGGCCAGTGGACGCCGACCCCGGCCGCCGCCAGCCGGGGCCCGGCATCGCCGAGCAGCTCGTACAGCTCCTCCTCCCCGATGGCCAGGACATCGGGCACCGGCTGGTCCAGGAGGCGTTCCAGCGGCGCCCAGACGCGGGCGGCGCGGCGCAGGGCCAGTACGGCGTCGACCCTGGCCCGCGGGCCGAACGGCTCGCCCGCCCCGCCGTTCCACAGCGCGGCGGCGTCGGTGACGTGCGTGGGGTCGGCGAGGCTGTGCACCTGGACGACGGCCGCGGCGGCGCGCCGCACACCACCGGAGCGGCCGTGCGCGTCGGCCGGGTGATGCGGACCGGCATGGGCCTGCACGTCGGGCCGGTCGTACGTGTCGGCCGGGGCATGCGTGTCGAAGAGTTCGTACGTCGAGAGGTCCAGGCGCAGCGAGATCCGCACCCCCGCGTCGAGCCCGGACGCGACCTCGACCGCCCAGTCCCGCGCGTCCGGCAGGTGCTGGGCCTCGCGGGCCGCGAAGGGCGCCCCCATCGCGTGCGCGGCGGCGGGCGTACGGGGCAGGGTGTCGGCCACCGCGTCGAGGAACGCCCCGATCAGCCACTCGGGGTCGGGGACCCGGAGCGGTGCGCGGTCCGGGAGCGGGACGGCGTGGCCCTCGGGCGGCAGGGCGGCGGCGATCGCCCGGAGGTGGGCGATGTCCTCGGCGTCGCGCGGGCCGGCCCGCCAGGCGTCGTGGTCGTCACCCGTCAGCCCGGGGAGCAGTCTGCCGCGCGCCACCAGGTTGAGCGCCTGGAGCGCGGCGGCGCCCCAGCACCGCGTGGCGGCGTGGGCGGACTCCTGGTGCCTGCCCCGGACCAGCAGGGGCAGGGCGTCGGCCACGGACAGCAGCACCGCGGGCACCGTGTGCCGGCGGACGTCGCCCCGCGGGCCGTCCCCGCGGACGACGTCGATCTCGGACGCGCTCGGGGCGGGCGCCGGCCCTCCGGGCTCCGCGGGAGGTCCGCAGACGTCACCCGGCTCCGGGAGCGACCCGCCGTCCGGATCCCAGAAGGCGACGCGTCCGTCCCTCGGCAACGAGGCGGGCAGGAACACCGCGGCGCACCGCAGGAGACGGACGACGGCGCCGTCCTGCCGGCTTCGTGGCGTGGCCATCCGTTCCCTCCCCTCCCGCTCCGACCCTCATGGGCACCTTGATCCTTACGACTCCCGCCGAGTCTAGGCGGGGGGTGTGACAACCGGCCGCGCACCCATGTCTCAGCAGGTCAAGAGCCACATGGCTGATAACGGTCCGGCTCGGCCGGTACGGGACGGAAGCCAGGGAACAAGGGAAGCGGAACGAGGCCGTCCGGCGGCTCGACACCTCGGCGCTCAGTGCCGGGCCAGCGGCTTCGAACGGCTGGGCCGCGCGGGAACGGCCGACGCCTGCGACGGCTGGGGCTGCGACGGCTGGGGCTGTTGTTGCGGCGGCTGCTGTTGTTGCGGCTGCTGGGGTTGCGACTGCTGCTGCGTCTGCGGCGGCGACACCTGCTGCGGCTCGGACTGCTGCAGCGCGGACGGCTGCGTTGCCGACTGCTGCGGTGCGGACTGCTGCGCCCGCTCCAGGAAGCGGAGCAGCTCCACCGGGAACGGCAGCACCAGCGTGGAGTTCTTCTCCGCCGCCACCGCCACCACCGTCTGCAACAGACGCAGCTGGAGCGCGGCCGGCTGGGCAGACATCTCCCCCGCCGCCTCGGCCAGCTTCTTCGATGCCTGGAGCTCGGCGTCCGCGTTGATGACCCGGGCCCGCCGCTCACGGTCGGCCTCGGCCTGGCGCGCCATGGAGCGCTTCATCGTCTCCGGGAGCGAGACGTCCTTGATCTCCACCCGGTCGATCTGCACGCCCCAGCCGACCGCGGGGCTGTCGATCATCAGCTCGAGCCCCTGGTTCAGCTTCTCGCGGTTGGACAGCAGGTCGTCCAGATCGCTCTTGCCGATGATCGACCGCAGCGAGGTCTGCGCCATCTGCGACACCGCGAACCGGTAGTCCTCCACCTGGATCACGGCGCTCGCCGCGTCGACGACCTTGAAGTAGATGACCGCGTCCACCCGTACCGTCACGTTGTCCCGGGTGATCCCGTCCTGGGCGGGCACCGGCATCGTCACGATCTGCATGTTGACCTTGCGCAGCCGCTCGATGCCGGGGACCACCATGGTGAAGCCGGGCCCGCGCACCTCGTCACGGAGCCTGCCCAGCCGCAGCACGACGCCCCGTTCGTACTGCTTGACGATCTTGGCGGCCGCCGCCAGGTAGAGCGTGCCCGCCGAAGCCGCCGCCACCAGCGCGATTACGAGATCCTGGACCATGACGGCCCCCTGAAGAACGGAAACGATCTGACCCGAGCAAGCCAGCCGCTATTACCACGGTATGCCCAGTATCAACCGATATGAACACGGCTCGGGCCTCCGTCCTCGCGACTGTCGCCCGCCCGGCCGCGCCCCGGGTGCCGGGCCCGCGGGGAGCGGGCAGGGTGACCAGCGTCAGCACGTACTCCGTGGCACACGCGGCACCACTGCCGACGGACCAGCCCGGACGAGACAGACGAGGACCCGCCCATGCCCGTGACCGATCACCGACGCCGCCGCCTCGGCATCGCCGCAGGGACCGCGCTCCTGACCCTCACCGTCGCAGGCTGCTCCGGCCTCGGCCGGACCGCGGTCGGGCCGATCGTCTACACGACCCAGCGGAACGTCGACATCGCGGTGAACAGCCCGCCGGTGAAGGGCTGCCACCGCCTCGCCCCCTCGGGCGCCAAGGCCGTGTTCAACGAGACCCTGATCGACATCGTCCTGTACCGCACCTTCGACTGCACCGGCCCGGGCACGACGTACCTCGCGACCGGCCTCAGCGACTTCAATCCCCCCGGCGTCCTGCCCTGGCGCAGCTTCAGCACGATCCACTGACCGACCGCGCGGCCCCGGCCCCCCGCCGTTCCCCTCACACCGAGCGGCGGGCGACCAGGGCCGCGCTGATGTGCTGGAGGTCGGCCGGGCGGGCCGGGGAGAGGCCGGTCAGCCGGTCGATGCGGCGTATGCGGTAGTCCACGGTGTTGGGGTGGATGTGCAGGGCCGCGGCGGTGGCCCGCCGGTCCAGCCCCAGTTCGAGGTACGTCTCCAGGGTGCGCAGCAGGTCCGGCTTCGCCTCCAGCGGCCCCAGCAGCCGGGCGAGCCCGCGCAGGGCCTCGCTGGGCCGGCTGAGCTGGTATTCGAGCAGGACGTCGGCCAGTCGGTACAGGCCGGGCGGCCGGCCGGTGCGGGCGACCAGGTCGACGATCTCGGCGTTGCGCGCCACCGCGGCCGGCACCTCCTCCGGTTCGGCGGTCTCCGCGGCCGCGGTGACCGGAACGCCCGCCGCGCGGGCCGCCTCCTCGATCAGCGCGCACAGGCCGTCCGGCCCGCGCCACGGCGGCGGCGCGTCGGCGAGGGGCAGCAGCACCGTGCCGCCGGAGGTGTCGAGGGCGGTGAGCGTCGGCGTACCGGCGAAGTGGTCGAGGACCGTGCGGACGCGGCGGATCTTGCGCCGGGCCGCGATGCCGGATCCCGGCCCCGGTGACTGGTTCGACTCGTCGGGGTGCGGGGCCAGCGCGAGCGTCATCGTGAGGTAGCGGGCGGCCGGGCGCAGTCCGGTGCGGTGGGCGAAGCGGTCCAGGGGCTCGCCGGTCAGCAGGGCGGCCATCAGGGCGTGCCGGCCGCCGTGCTCCTGGCTGTCGAGGATCTGCCGGGCCTCCAGGTACGCGCTGCTGACGGCCGAGGTCAGCTGCTGCTGGAGCACCATGATGCGGTCCATGATCTCCAGGACGGTGGCGAGGTCGTCGGGCCGCGCCCCCTTCGCGGTCTCCTGCCAGCACATCGCCGTGCCGACCTGGTAGGCGGTGAGGATCGCGTCCAGCGGCACGCCCTCCTCCGCGCGCTGGGCCGCCGAGTCCCGCTGCTGGGCGAGTTCGGCGTCCGTGGCGGGGCGGCGGTGCTCGACAACGTCCGCGAAGAGCCGCAGGTTGTGCTGGACGATGTCGGCGATGTCGCCGGAGATCTCCTCGTGCGGGAGCTCGGCGTAGACCGGCAGGTCGGCCAGGAGCCGGTCGACCACACGGACCGTCAGAGCCGGTACGCGAGCCCGCAGTTGGGCGGCCACCGGGCGCCCAGCGATGGACAGCGGCCGGTCCCTCGGGCCCCGGAAAGCAGCGCGGTCCCCCTCGACGACCGGTGGACGGTTGTCACGCGTCACAAGTTCCCCCGCGGAAGTCTGCGTTACCCACCAGTTAAACGACGGCAGTTGAGTCTGCATGATGACCGGCGTCACGCGCCACGCCGCGTTCCGCCCCCCACCGTCGGAGGATTTCGTGAACCTGCCGCAGAACAAGGGCTTCTGTCGTTCCGTCAGGACCATTGCGGGCTCGCTCGCCCTGGCCGGTCTGGCCGTGGGGGCCGGCGCCGTCCCGGCATCCGCCACCGCCG
Organism: Streptomyces sp. NPDC002669; assembly: GCF_042889165.1. Lineage (NCBI taxonomy): Bacteria > Bacillati > Actinomycetota > Actinomycetes > Kitasatosporales > Streptomycetaceae > Streptomyces > Streptomyces sp. NPDC002669. The sequence goes on from NZ_JBIAQQ010000003.1 coordinate 186,108, forward strand.
AGGACGACACCACGTCCTACGTCGCGCTCGGCGACTCCATGGCCTCCGGACCGCTCGTCCCGGACATCACGGGCCCGCTGGCCTGCGGCCGTTCCACGCACAACTACCCGCACGAGCTCGCCTCGCGCCTCGGTGCGTCGCTGACCGACGTCACGTGCAGCGGCGCCGCCTCCAAGCACATGACCGAGAAGCAGTCGCTGTCGCTGCTCGACATCCCGATGGGTTCGGCGCCGCCGCAGTTCGACGCGCTGCGCCCGGACACCGACCTGGTGACGCTGACCATCGGCGGCAACGACGCCGGGCTGGTCGGCATCGCGCAGAAGTGCACCACCCTCGACCCGAACGCCACCCCGTGCAAGGAGAAGTACAACGAGGGCGGCGTGGACCAGGTGGGGCAGCGCATCGCGGAGTTCGCGCCGAAGCTGGGCGTCGTCCTGGACACGATCCACCAGCGCTCGCCGCACGCCCGGGTGGTCGTCACGGGGTACGGCCTGTACATCAAGCCCGGTGGCTGCTGGCCGCTGCAGCCGGTGCTTCCGGTGGACGCCGACTTCCTCCAGGGCAGCGTCGACCGGATGAACGCGGTGATCGCCCAGCAGAGCGCCGCGCACGGCGCCGAGTACATCGACCTCGCCACGCCCAGCAAGGGCCACGACTCCTGCCAGTCCCCGTCGGACAAGTGGGTCGAGGGCTACGTGCCGACCTCGCTCGCCGCCCCGCTGCACCCCAACCGCAACGGCGAGGCGAACTACGCCGCCATCATCGGCGCACACATCCAGGGGAGCTGACCGGCGTTGCGGCACCGATTGCTGCGCGGGCTGCTGGCGGCGGCGCTCGGCGCCGCCGTCCTGCTCGCCCCGGACGCCCCGGCGGCCCGTGCCGCCGGGGCGTCCGGGGCCGGCTGCGACCCGCTGGCCCCCACCGAGTGCCTGCTGCCGTTCCCGAACGACTGGTACACCCGGCCCGACCCGGGCACCGACACCGGCCGCCGGGTCTCCTTCGACGCCACCGCACTGCCGCCCACCGCGAGCGGCCGGACCATCGACCCGACGGCCTGGAACCGCTCCGACGGCTTCTCCCCCGGCTCGACCCTGATCGCGCACGTCCCCGGCCTGGACCCGGCGGCGACCGGCGCGGCCCCGCTCACCGACATCGGCCGCTCCCTCGCCCCGGACGCCCCCGTCGTGCTGCTGGACACCGGGACCGGCGAGCGATGGCCGTACTGGGCCGAGCCCGACGCCAACGCCACCGACCCCGCCCGCCGCGCCCTGCTGATCCATCCCGCGCGCAACTTCCGCGACGGCCACCACTACGCCGTCGCCCTGCGGAACCTCAAGGGCGGGGACGGGCGCACGATCCCGGCCGCCGCGCCGTTCGCCGCCGTCGCCGGGAAGCCGCTGCCCGCCGGGCATCCGCTGCGCGCCCGGCAGCACCGGCTCCGCCCGGCGCTGAAGGCGCTGCACCGGGCCGGGGTGCGGTCCGAAGGGCTGTACCTCGCCTGGGACTTCACCGTCGCGAGCACCCGTGGTCTCACCGGCGACCTCTTCACCGTCCGCGACGACGCGTTCCGCCGGCTCGGCGGCCGCCCGCCCGCGTTCGACGTCACCGACGTCACCGACTTCACGGCCGAGCAGGACCCCCGGATCGCCCGGGAGGTGACCGGCCGGATCAGCGTGCCCGGATACCTGGACCGGCCCGGCGGGCCCCCCGGCTCCGTGCTGCACCGCGGCCCCGACGGCCTGCCACGACGGCTTCCCGGGAGCACCCTGCTCGCCACGTTCCGCTGCGAGATACCGCGCTCCGCCTTCCGCACCCCCTCGCACCCCGCCCTCTACGGGCACGGCCTCCTCGGCCGCCGGGCCGAGGTCGGCGCGGGCAACGTCAAGGCGATGGCGGCGGAGCACAACTTCACGTTCTGCGCGACGGACTGGATCGGGATGGCCGAGGAGGACATCCCCGCGGTGCTCGGCGCGCTCGCCGATCCGAACCTCTTCCCCGCCGTACCCGAACGCAGCGAGCAGGGCATGCTGAACGCCCTCCTCCTCGCCCGCGCCCTGATCCACGCCGACGGCCTGACCACCGACGCGGCCTTCCGCGACGCGGACGGCCGCCCGCTCGTCGACATCCGGCACGGCATCGGGTACGACGGCAACAGCCAGGGCGGAATCCTCGGCGGCGCCCTGGTGGCCGCCTCGCCCGACATCCGCCGCGGCGTCCTCGGCGTCACCGGCATGAACTACGGCCTGCTCCTCAACCGCAGCGTCGACTTCGCCCCGTTCCAGCAGGTCCTGGACCGCTCCTACCCGGACAAGCTGCGCCAGCAGATCGTCCTCCAGCTGTTTCAGATGGTGTGGGACCGGGGCGAGACCAACGCGTACGCGAACCACCTGACCGACCGTCACCAGGTACTGATGCACATCGCGTACGGGGACCACCAGGTCGCGAACGCGGCGGCCGACGTGGAGGCGCGCACCATCGGCGCCCGGCTGGTCGCCCCCGCGCTGGCGCCGGGCCGCAGCCCGGACACCGTCCCGTACTGGGGCATCAGGACCGTGGCGCGCGACCGGCTGCCGTACCGGGGCTCCGCGATGACGGTGTGGGACAGCGGCACGCCCGCCCCGCCGCTCACCAACACCCCGCCCACCGGGCCGGACTACGGCCACGACCCGCACTCGGACCCCCGCAACTCGTCGGCCGCCCGTCAGCAGAAGGCCACCTTCCTGACCACCGGCCGTGTCATCAATGTCTGCGGCACCACGCCGTGCACCGCCGCCCCCACCTCCTGACACCCCCCACCCCCCGACAGGGATGCAGACAAGGAGCACCATGCGCACGCACCGCATCACCCAGGCAGCCGTCGCGGCCGCCCTGCTCGCCGGTACGGTCCTCGTCCCGCCCGCCATCGCCGCCACGCCCGCCCCCACGCCCGCGGCGAGCGCCACGGTCGGCGCGCGGGCCGCCGCCGTGCCGTTCACCGCGGCCACCGCCCTGCGCGCCGCCGACGGCGGCTACACGGTCTCCTGGTCCTCCCCCGCCGGATCGGTGACCGTCACCGCCGTCACCTCCCCCGACGCCACCACCGGCACCCCGGTGGGCACCGCCGCCGGCACCGGCTCGCTGACCGTCCCCGCCGGAACCCTCGACGGGGCGGGACGCTGGTACTTCCGGCTGGTGCCGGACAGCGGTTCCCCGCTCGTCGTCGCCGACCGCTCGCTCGGCATCGACTCCGCCCGCAACTTCCGGGACATCGGCGGCTACCGCACCACCGACGGGCGCTGGGTGAAGCCCGGCCTGGTCTACCGCTCCAACAAGATCAACAAGCTGACCGATGCCGAGCAGCAGCGACTGCTGGCCCAGCGGCTCACCCTCGACATCGACCTGCGCAACGCGGTGGAGCGGTACGAGGCCCCCGACAAGCTGCCCGCGGGTGTGAAGTACCAGGTCGCCGACGTGGTGTCGTTCGACCACGGCATCCGTTTCCACGACTCGGCGCTGATGACGCTGGCCGAGGCCATCGCGGCCGGGCTGTTCTCCGGCTCGTCCGACCTCGGCCAGTCCATCGGCTACCCGTTCATGGTCAACTTCATCGGCGCCGACTACGCCTTCCACGACCTGGTCACCGCCGTCGCGAACAACGACTCCGGTTCGACGGTCTACCACTGCAGCTCGGGCAAGGACCGCACCGGCTGGAGCACCGCCGTCCTCCTCACCCTGCTCGGCGTCCCGCGCGAGACCGTCGAGGCGGACTTCCTCGCCAGCAACCAGTACCTGGGCAACCCGAAGGCCGTCGAACTGAGCTGGCTGCACGCCGCGTTCAACCAGGTGGACAAGTTGTACGGCGACTTCGACAGCTACGTCCGCGAGGGCCTGCGGATCGACGACGCGACGGTGGCCAAGCTGCGCGCCAAGCTGCTGACGGCCTGACCACCCGTCAGCACCCGGTGTGCCGACGGGTGGTGCCCCCGCCGTCCATCGGCGGGCGGCCGCCCGTCAGCACGCCGGGTACCGCCCGGCCGGCCAGTCCACCCCGTGCTCGAACTCCACGCACAGGTCGTCGGCCACCTCGGTGATCACGGCCCGGCCCTCGGTCGCCACCAGCCAGGACGCCGGGAGGCACACGTCGCCGTGGCGCGCGCCGAGCAGATTTCCGCAGATCGCGCCGGTGGAGTCGCTGTCGCCCGAGTGGTTGACCGAGAGCAGCAGCGCCTGCGCCACCTGGTCGGCGCCGGGCAGCACGAGGGCGCAGTACACCGCGATGGCGAGGGCCTCCTCGGCCACCCAGCCCGCGCCCAGCGTCTCCACCTTCTCGCCGGTCGGCGCGCCCTGCGCGGCCAGGTCGACGGCCGCCCGCAGCGCCGCCGTGGTCTCCTCGTGCCCCGGGTGGCGGCCCAGCAGGTCCATGGCCCGCAGCACCGCGCCGGGCATCGAGTCGCCCTCCAGGAGGTGGGCGACGATCGCGGCGAGGGCCGCCGCCGCGTACGCGCCGGTCGGGTGGCCGTGGGTGATCTGGGCGCACCAGTGGGCGAGCCGGAAGCCCACCGAGGCGTCCTGTCCCGTCAGACCGAAGGGCGCCGAGCGCATCACCGTGCCGCACCCCTTGGACCCGGTGTTCACCGGTCCCGGCGTGCCCAGCCGGTCGGCCGGCTCGGGGACGTGACCGGTGGCGAGCCCGGTCAGACAGGCGTTGCCGGGGGCCCGGCGCGCGTACAGCCAGGGCTGCTGCCTGAGCCAGCCGGTCCGGATCGTGTTGTCGCCGCCCGCGGCGGGCGGGGCGGGGTGGTTCTGGGTGTCCAGCCAGCGGAGATAGGCGTTCCGCACGAGCGCGGTCTCGGCGCCGCCCGCCCCCTTCGACCTCTCCCGGGAATGGGCCCTGATCAGCCCCTCGGCCGTGAACAGCGTCATCTGCGTGTCGTCCGTGACCCGGCCGACCACCCCCTCCTCGTCCGGGAGGAGCCCCTGCACCCCGTGCTCGCCGTGGGCGCGGCGGATGCCGGCCAGGGAGAGGAACTCCACCGGGTTGCCCAGCGCGTCCCCGATCGCCCCGCCCAGCAGACAGCCCCGGACCCTCGCCCTGCGGCCGGTGCGGTCATTCCACGATGCGCCGTTCACGCGCGATCCCCTCGATCCGTTCGACATGTCCCGAAACGCCGTCGTGGTCCATCCTGGTAGGAGAGGCGATCGCCATGCGTACCGGCAATGAACCGACGACTGCCCGCAGTGCTCTGCGACTGCGGCTCGGGCTGAGTCTATGGGGGCTGGCCTGGGCCGTCTTCGGCGTGACCGCCTTCGCCCTGACCGACCGGCCGGGCTGGGCCGTAGCCTGCGGCCTGCTGCTCCTGCTGGTCCTGGTGGACCTGGCGGTGATCGTCCACCACATCCACCAGGGACCGCACTACCAGCCGGGCCGCGACATCCCGCCGTACGAACCCGACCGGGGCGGACGCGGCGGATACGCACCGGGCAGGTACGAACACCACGGGTACGGGCGCGGCCGGTACGGGCACTGAGCCGGGCCCGCCCGGGGCAGGAGCACGAGACGGGCCCCTGCCCGGCAGCGGGCTCAGTCCTGCGCGGGGAAGCGGGCCGCCTTCAGATACTCCGGGTTCGGGTCGAGCGCGGCCGCCAGCCGGAAGTGCCGGGAGGCGCGGTCGGAGCGTCCGGAGCGCTCGAAGGTGCGGGCCAGCGCGAAGTGCGCGAACGCGTTGTCCGGTTCGCGCTCCAGGACGAGCTCGAATTCGAGCTCGGCGGGACGCAGCTGGGCGGCGGCGAAGAAGGCACGGGCGCGCAGCAGCCGCGCCGCCGTGTTCTCGGGGTGGGCCGCGATCACCGAGTCCAGCAGCTTCACCGCACCACGGGGATCGCGCGCGTCCAGCAGGCGTTCGGCCGCGCGGAAGTCGATGACGTCGGTCTCCGGGGTCCTCTCGGGCACGTTCGCTTCCTTCCCTTCGCTACCGGAGCTCTCAACGCCCGCCCGGGGAACGGTATTCCGCACCGGTCCGCCGCCGCCACGGACCGGTCCACCGGCAGGCGGGCGGGCCGGTGGACCGACGGGGCGGTACGGGGATCAGCCGGCCGCGGCCCGCCGGGCCAGCTCCGACCAGACCTTGCGGACCTGCGGCTCCAGCTCCTCCAGCGGCCCGTCGTTGTCGATGATCAGGTCGGCCACGGCACGCCGCTGCTCCCGCGTGGCCTGGGCGGCCATCCGGGCGCGGGCGTCGGCCTCGGTCATGCCGCGCAGCCGCACGAGCCGGTCGAGCTGCGTCCCGGGGCTCGCGTCCACGACGACGACCAGGTCGTACAGCGGCGCGAGGCCGTTCTCGGTGAGCAGGGGGACGTCGTGGACGACGACCGATTCGGGGCCCGCGGCCCGTTCCAGCTCGGCCGAGCGGGCACCGACCAGCGGGTGGACGATCGCGTTGAGGGCGGCGAGCCGGTCGGCGTCGGAGAAGACGATCGCGCCCAGCTTCGGCCGGTCCAGGGTGCCGTCGGCGGTGAGGACGTCCGGCCCGAACGCGTCGACGACGGCCGCGAGCCCGGGCGTGCCCGGCTCGACGACCTCGCGGGCGATCCGGTCCGCGTCGATCAGCACGGCCCCGTACTCGACGAGCAGCCGTGACACTTCACTCTTGCCGGCGCCGATCCCGCCGGTCAGGCCAACTTTCAGCATGACCGGCAGCTTAGGGCCTGTCCGGTGGAACGGCCCCGGGCGGGGCGGGACGATCCGCCGGGAAGGCCGACGGAGGTCAGGCGTCCCCTTCGCGCTCCGCGAGGAACCGCTCGAATTCCAGGCCGATCTCGTCGGCGGACGGCAGGTCCACCGGCTCGGCGACCAGATTGCCCCGGGTCTCGGATCCGGCGACCGCGTCGTACTGGTGCTCCAGCCCCTCGACGAGCGAGACCAGCTCCTCGTCGCCCTGGCCGATCTGCCGCTCGATCTCGGTCTGGGTGCGGTGGGCCTCGGTGCGCAGCGCATGGGCGATGGTCGGCAGGACCAGACCGGTCGCCGCCGTGATCGCCTCCAGGGCGGTGAGCGCCGCGTCCGGGTACGCGGAGCGGGCGACGTAGTGCGGTACGTGGGCGGCGACGCCCAGGACGTCGTGCCCGGCCTCCATCAGCCGGTACTCGACCAGGGACTCCGCGGAGCCGGGCACCTGCGCCTCGTCGAACGGGCTGCGGTGGCCGGGCATGAGGTCCGTGCGGTTGCCGTGCGGGGTGATGCCGACGGGGCGGGTGTGCGGGACGCCCATCGGGATGCCGTGGAAATTCACCGCGAGGCGGACGCCGAGGCGCTCCACGATCTGCTCGACGGCGGAGGCGAAGCGCTCCCACTCCACGTCCGGCTCGGGCCCGGACAGCAGCAGGAACGGCGCCCCGGTGGCATCCTGGACGACCCGGACGGCCAGGGTCGGGGTCTCGTAGGCGCTCCAGCGGTCGCGCCGGAAGGTCAGCAGCGGGCGCCGCGCGCGGTAGTCGATGAGCCGGTCGTGGTCGAAGCGGGCGACGACCTGGTGCGGCAGCGTTTCGAGCAGTCCGTCCACGATCTGCTCGCCGGTCTCACCCGCGTCGATGTATCCGTCGAAGTGGTAGAGCATGACCAGGCCGGCCGATTCCTGGGCGAGCGCCATGTCGACGACGGCCAGGCCCTTCGGCTCCCATTCGTACAAACTCTGCGGGTCAGACACCGTTACCGCTCCTCCTCGTATTCCTGCACAAGAACGTCCGGCAGGGCACGGGCATTCCCGAACGGTGCCCGTTCGACCGGCCGTTCATGCCCCGCCTCGTGCGGAATCCAAGTCTCCGGATCTGCGCGGAAGCGGGAGCCCGGCATCGTCCTTCGCACCGGCACCGCACCACACCGCCCCCGTTCCCCGTTGCCGGGATCGCTCGCATCGGAGCCGCACGCATCGCGCCCCACTGCCACGGAGCCATGCTCCCGCCCACACCGCGCGCAGGCCCCCGTACACGTACCCGAACATTGGTCCAGACATTGACACGGCCAGGCCCCGTCCCTAGCGTTTCTGGGCAGCAAGTTCAGAGACTCGCCCCACATTCATGTACGAGAACCTCGAACTCCTTCGACGGGAAGGCACCCCCCATGCGCACCCGCACGCTGCTCCCCGCCCTGCTGGTCACCGCGCTCGCCACCGGCGGCCCCGCCCTCGCCGCCGCCCCCACCGCGGGCGCGGCCGAAGTCGTCGACGTGAGCACCGCCGCCCAGCTCAAGTCCGCCCTCGCCGCCGCGGCCCCGGGGGACACGATCCGGCTCGCCGACGGCACGTACACCGGCAACTTCAAGGCGACCGTCCCGGGCACCGCCGCCGCCCGGATCACCCTCACCGGTTCGGCCGGGGCGGTCCTCGAGGCCGGCGGCGGCTACGGACTGCATCTCAACGGCGCCTCCTACTGGACCGTCGAGGGCATCACCGTCACCGGCGGCCAGAAGGGCATCATGGCCGACGCCGCCACCGGCGTCGTCATCGATGCGGTGACCGTCCACGACCTGGACATGGAGGGCGTCCACTTCCGCAAGTCCAGCAAGGACGGCATCCTCAGGAACTCCCGGATCTACGACACCGGGCACGACGGCCGGGGCATGGGCGAGGGCGTCTACGTCGGCACGGCCAACGACCTCTCCGACCGCAGCGACCGGGTGCAGATCCTGGACAACACCATCGGACCGGGCGTGGGCGGCGAGAACATCGACATCAAGGAAGGCACCACCGGGGCGCGGATCATCGGCAACACCTTCGACGGCGGCGGACTGACCGGTGCCAACTACGACGACTCCTGGGTCGACGTGAAGGGCAACGACGTGCTGGTCGAGGGCAACCGGGGCTCCCGCACCACCAACAACGGCTACGAGACCCACACCCAGCAGAGCGGCTGGGGCTGCGGCACCGTCTTCCGCGACAACGTCTCGGACCTGACCGGCGCCACCGGGGACAAGCAGCTCGCGTTCAACATCACCAACCACGGCAAGAGCTGCCCGACCACGGTCCACGCCAGTAACACGGTGACCGGCGGCAAGGGACTGACCAACATTCCCGTCACGCCGTGACCGCTCGCGCGGGACGGCCGCGGACATGAGTGAGGCCCGCTCCCCGAAGGGAGCGGGCCTCACTTTCAGCTACTGCGATCGGTCACCGACCGGAGGACCGGAGCGTCAGCTCTGGCCGCCCGCCAGCTTCTCGCGCAGGGCAGCCAGGGCCTCGTCCGACGCCAGGGCGCCGGAGTTGTCCGCGGACTCCGAGGAGTACGAGCCGCCACCGCTGCCGCCGGAGGCAGCCGGGGCGCCACCGGCCGGGGCGGCAGCGCCCTCGGCAGCAGCGGCCTCGTCGGCCTCGCGGGACTTGATGACCTGGGCCTGGTGCTGCTCGAAGCGCTGCTGCGCCTCGGCGTACTGCGTCTCCCACGCCTCGCGCTGAGCCTCGTAGCCCTCGAGCCAGTCGTTGGTCTCGGGGTCGAAGCCCTCGGGGTAGATGTAGTTGCCCTGGTCGTCGTAGGACGCGGCCATGCCGTACAGGGTCGGGTCGAACTCGACCGAGGCCGGGTCGGCACCGAAGGACTCGTTGGCCTGCTTCAGCGAGAGGCTGATGCGACGACGCTCGAGGTCGATGTCGATGACCTTGACGAAGATCTCGTCGTTGACCTGGACGACCTGCTCCGGGATCTCCACGTGGCGCTCGGCCAGCTCGGAGATGTGGACCAGACCCTCGATGCCCTCGTCGACGCGCACGAACGCACCGAACGGAACGAGCTTGGTGACCTTACCGGGAACGACCTGCCCGATCTGGTGCGTGCGGGCGAACTGCTGCCACGGGTCTTCCTGCGTCGCCTTGAGCGACAGGGAGACGCGCTCGCGGTCCATGTCGACGTCGAGGACCTCGACCGTGACCTCCTGGCCGACCTCGACGACCTCGGAGGGGTGGTCGATGTGCTTCCAGGACAGCTCGGAGACGTGCACGAGACCGTCGACGCCGCCGAGGTCCACGAACGCACCGAAGTTGACGATCGAGGAGACGACGCCGGAGCGGACCTGGCCCTTCTGCAGGGTCGTGAGGAACGTCTGGCGGACCTCGCTCTGGGTCTGCTCCAGCCAGGCACGGCGGGACAGGACCACGTTGTTGCGGTTCTTGTCCAGCTCGATGATCTTGGCCTCGAGCTCCTTGCCCACGTAGGGCTGGAGGTCGCGGACGCGGCGCATCTCGACGAGGGAGGCCGGCAGGAAGCCACGGAGGCCGATGTCGAGGATGAGACCACCCTTGACGACCTCGATGACGGTACCGGTGACGATGCCGTCCTCTTCCTTGATCTTCTCGATCGTGCCCCAGGCACGCTCGTACTGAGCGCGCTTCTTGGACAGGATGAGGCGGCCTTCCTTGTCCTCCTTCTGGAGAACCAGGGCCTCGATCTCGTCGCCGACCTTGACGACCTCGTTCGGGTCGACGTCGTGCTTGATCGAGAGCTCGCGGGAGGGGATGACGCCTTCGGTCTTGTAACCGATGTCGAGCAGGACCTCGTCCCGGTCGACCTTCACGATGACGCCGTCGACGATGTCGCCGTCGTTGAAGTACTTGATCGTCTCGTCGATCGCGGCGAGGAAGGCTTCCTCGTTACCGATGTCGTTGACCGCTACCTGCGGGGTGGTGGCGGTGGTCTCGGTGCTGCTCGTCATGTGGGAAAGGGCTCCGGTACGGACAGTGAGTCGTAGGTACTGCTACGCCGGGAGCCCTTATCACTTCTGCAGAAGCCGGACAGCTCGGGAAGTGCCGAACCCGCCGGGCGGGAGGCGCCTCGTGAACCGAGGGGACATACAACAGATGCGAGCGCGGCCTGCTAGGTCTGAGGCGCACAGGCTCGCAGCGCAACTTGTAGCATACGGGGGCAGCCGGGCACGGTCAATGCGCGAAGGCGCACACCGGGGGCGCAAGGGCCCATATCCGGCACAACTCGTGTTCCCCCGGGGCCGCCTCGGCACCGGGAGACGCTCCGGGCGCACGGAACGCCCTCATGGATACCCCCGAGTACGTACCGCGTGCGGCGGGGTGAAGGCAAACTACAACGACGGACACGATGAGCCAAGAGATCTACGCGGCCGAACCCGAAGCGACCCGTCGCCAGGCGTCGGAGACCGAGAGCAGCCGGGCCAGTCGCGGCTGGTGGGACCGGAACGCCGACGAGTACCAGAGCGACCACGGCGCCTTCCTGGGCGACGACCGGTTCGTCTGGGGCCCGGAGGGGCTCGACGAGGCCGAGGCCGGCCTGCTCGGCCCCGCGGCTTCGCTGGACGGCCTGGCCGTCCTGGAGATCGGCGCGGGCGCCGCGCAGTGCTCGCGCTGGCTCGCCGCCAGGGGCGCCCGCCCGGTGGCCCTGGACCTCTCGCACCGGCAGCTCCAGCACGCGCTGCGGATCGGCGGCGGGGTCCCGCTGGTGGAGGCGGACGCCGGGGCGCTGCCGTTCCGCGACGGCTCGTTCGACCTGGCGTGCTCCGCCTACGGCGCGGTGCCGTTCGTCGCCGACCCCGTGCGGGTGTTCCGCGAGGTGCACCGCGTGCTGCGCCCCGGCGGCCGCTGGGTCTTCTCGGTGACGCACCCGGTCCGCTGGGCGTTCCCGGACGAGCCGGGGCCCGAGGGGCTCTCGGTCGCGGCCTCCTACTTCGACCGCACCCCCTACGTCGAGCAGGACGAACAAGGCGACGCGGTCTACGTCGAGCACCACCGCACGCTCGGCGACCGGGTGCGCGACGTGGTGGCCGGCGGCTTCCGGCTGGTCGACCTCGTCGAACCGGAGTGGCCCGCCTGGAACACCCAGGAGTGGGGCGGCTGGTCCCCGCTGCGCGGCAACCTGATCCCCGGCACGGCGATCTTCGTCTGCGTGCGGGACTGACGGCCCGCGCGGACACGGGACCGCGGGGGCGCGGCCGGTCCCGGGGTGCGGCGGGCGGGGCGGCCCGTACGAGACTGGGGGCGTGATCCGTACCGACGCCCTGGACCGACTGCCCGTCCGCACCGCCGTGCCCGCCCTGGAGCGGGCGCTCGACGACCGCGGTGTCGCGGTGCTGTGCGCGCCACCCGGCACCGGCAAGACCACCCTCGTGCCGCTGGTCCTGGCCGGTCTGACCGGCGGCGGCCCGGTGCGCCGGGTGGTGGTCGCCGAGCCGCGGCGGATCGCGGCCCGGGCGGCGGCGCGGCGGATGGCGTGGCTCCTCGGGGAGCGGGCCGGCGGACGGGTCGGCTTCACGGTCCGCGGGGAGCGGCTGGTGGGCCCCGGCACGGTGGTGGAGGTGGTCACCACCGGGGTGCTGCTCCAGCGGCTCCAGCGCGACCAGGAGCTGGCCGGGATCGACGCGGTGATCATCGACGAGTGCCACGAGCGGCACCTGGACGCGGACACCGTCGCCGCGTTCCTGCTCGACGTGCGCGAGGCGCTCCGCCCCGACCTGCGGCTGGTCGCGGCCTCCGCGACGACGGACGCGCAGGGCTGGGCCCGGCTGCTGGGCGACGCCCCGGTGATCGAGGCGTCGGGCGTGTCACATCCGGTGGAGACGGTCTGGGCGCCGCCCCCGGCGCCGGTCCGCCCGCCGCACGGGATGCGGGTCGATCCGGCGCTGCTGGCGCACGTCGCCGCGACGGTGCGCCGGGCGCTGGCCGAACGGGCCGGCGACGTGCTGTGCTTCCTGCCCGGTGTCGGTGAGATCGGGCGCGTGGCGGGCCTGCTGGCGGGCGTGGCCGCCGAGGTGCTCCAGGTGCACGGGCGGGCCCCGGCGGCGGTGCAGGACGCGGTGCTGGCCGGGTCCTCGGAGGGCCGGCGGGTGGTGCTGGCGACCTCGGTGGCGGAGTCGTCCCTGACGGTGCCCGGCGTGCGGGTGGTGGTCGACTCGGGGCTGGCCCGGGAGCCGCGCACCGACCACGCCCGGGGGCTGGGCGCGCTCACCACCGTACGGGCCTCGCGGGCGGCGGGCCGGCAGCGGGCGGGCCGGGCCGGACGGGAGGCGCCGGGGACGGTGTACCGGTGCTGGGCGCAGGCGGAGGACGGGCGGCTCGCCCCGTTCCCGTCCCCGGAGATCCGGGTCGCAGACCTGACCGCGTTCGCCCTCCAGGCGGCGTGCTGGGGCGATCCGGACGCCTCGGGCCTCGCGCTGCTCGACCCGCCGCCCGCGGGTGCGATGGGCGCGGCGCGCGAGGTGCTGACGGCGGTCGGCGCGGTGGACGCGGACGGGCGGGTGACCGGCCGGGGTGTCCGGATGTCCCGGCTCGGCCTGCACCCGCGGCTGGCCCGGGCGCTGCTGGACGGTGCGCCCGAGGTGGGCGGGCGGCGGACGGCCGAGGTGGTGGCGCTGCTGAGCGAGGAGCCGCCCCGGGAGTACGGGGACGACCTGGCCGCCGCGCTGCGGACCGCGCGGCGGGGCGGGGACGGCTACGCGGCGCGGTGGCGGCAGGAGGTGCGGCGGCTGTCCTCCTTCGTCGCGGACGCGGGCGGGGGTTCGGGGCCGGACGACGCGGCCGCGGGCCTGGTGGCCGCGCTGGCCTTCCCGGAGCGGGTGGCGCGGGCCCGCGGCGAGGGGGCGTTCTTGATGGTGTCGGGGACGGGTGCGGAAACCGGGGAGGGCTCGGGGCTGCGGGGCGCGCCCTGGCTGGCGGTCGCGGTGGCCGACCGGCCGGCGCACGCGGCGTCCGCGCGGGTGCGGCTGGCCGCGGTGATCGACGAGGACACGGCGCGGGCGGCGGCCGGGCACCTGCTCCGGAACGGCGAGGAGGTCGGCTGGGCGGACGGCGACGTGGTGGCCCGCCGGGTGGAGCGGCTGGGCGCCGTGGAGCTGTCGGTGCGCCCGCTGAAGGCACCGGCGCCGGAGGCGGTGCGCGGGGCGCTGGTCGAGGGGCTGCGGCGGGAAGGGCTCGGACTGCTGCGCTGGACACGGGATTCGGAGCAGTTGCGGGAGCGGCTGGCCTTTCTCCACCGGGAGCTGGGCGCGCCCTGGCCGGACGTGGCGGACGGGGCGTTGCTGGACCGTACGGAGCAGTGGCTGGAGCCCGAGCTGTCCCGGGCCCGGCGCCGCCTCGACCTGGGCCGGATCGACGCCGGGCAGGCGCTGCGGCGGTTGCTGCCGTGGGCGACGGGGGAGGCGGCCCGGCTGGACGAGCTGGCGCCGGAGCGGATCGAGGTGCCGAGCGGTTCGCGCGTCCGGGTGGAGTACGGCGGGGCCCAGCCGGTGCTCGCGGTGAAGCTCCAGGAGATGTTCGGCCTGACGGAGAGCCCGCGGCTGGCCGGGGTGCCGGTCCTGGTCCACCTGCTGTCCCCGGCCGGGCGTCCCGCCGCGGTCACCGCCGATCTGGCCTCGTTCTGGCGGGACGGCTACCGGGCGGTCCGGGCGGAGCTGCGCGGCCGGTACCCGAGGCATCCGTGGCCGGAGGACCCGACGACGATGGCGGCGACCCGGTTCACGACGTCACGGCTCAGGCGGGAGCAGGGGCAGCAGGGATAGGGGCGGGGTCCGGTGTCCCGTCCGGCCGCCGGGAGCGGGCCTCCAGCCACAGGGCGAGCCCGAACAGCGCGACGCCGAGGACCAGGGAGCCCACGGGCAGGTACGAGGTGAGCAGCAGGACCAGCAGCCGCTGGGACTTGACCAGGGCGACGACCGAGTCGACGTAGTCCGGGCGCATCTTCACGTGTCCGGCGAACACGGTGACGGTCTCCTCGGACAGGCCCAGCGACTTGGCGTTGCGCAGCTCCTCCCGGTGGACCTCCTCACCGTTGACGGGCGCTCCGGTGACCGGGTCCACCCAGAACATCCGCCTGGTGGTGTACCAGCGGGTCAGGCCGGTCTTCGCGATCTGTTCCGGGGTGATCGCGATCGGCATCTTCTTCGGCATCGGGACCTCGGTCCACGGGATGGTCTGCTCGAAGTAGTAGACCTCCATGCCGTGGAAGGTGCGGGTGCCCCGGTAGTGGATGGGCGAGCTGGTGCGGGTCTGCGCGTCGAAGTACTCGTAGTCGCGCTTCTCGGTGAGGAAGGGCCACTTGAACTCGATGCCCTCGCGCCTGACCGGGTCGCCGTCGACGGATTCGCCGGTGGCGTGGACGGGGGCCTGGCTGTGCGCGTCGAAGATGTACCGCTCGGGGATCTGGGAGACCATCTTGCCGTCCGGTCCGGCCACGAAGCTGAGGGCGTCCCAGACGACGACGTCGCGGCCTGCGGTGCGCTCGATCCGTTCGGACTCCTCCACGTTGCCCTTGAGGGTCTGCACGATGGTGACCCGGGGGACCGTCTTCACCTTCATGCCGTCGTTGTAGTCGAGGAGGGTGGCGGGCTTCGCCTCCAGCACCGTCTCCTGGTACTGGCTGGGCGGGATCTTCGCCAGCCTCGGGAAGGCGTACCAGCGCAGCAGTGGCGACATGGCGGCGAAGAAGACGGCGAAGGCCAGGAGTACGAGGCTGGCTCGGCGGCGCATGGTGGTGCCCTCCCTCAGCTTCTGTTGCTTCTTCCGGTGGCTACTTCTTGGGGCCCGGCACGGTGGTCAGGAGGGGTTCGGGCGAGGTCTCCCCGGGCGGGGCGCCGATCGCGGCGACGGTGAAGACGAGCGCGAGGGCTGCGGCCAGCCCGATGGCGGCGGCGACGAGGGCACGCATGCCGGTCCTCCCGGAGAACATCGATCTGATGGGCCGTCAGGGTTGGGGCACCGTAGCAATCCGGGCGCGAGATGAGAACACGTGCAACAGCCCCTCCGCCGCGGTGGCGAAGGGGCTGTCGGGGTGCGCGGCCGGCCGGCCGGTCAGGCGGCGGTGCTCCCGGAGGGCTCGGGGCTCGTGGACGGCTCCGGGCTCGTGGACGGCTCGGGGCTCGTGGACGGCTCCGGGGTCCCGGAGGGGTCCGGCGTCCCGGAGGGGTCGGACGCCTCGACCTTCAGCTCGATGACGACGGTGGCCCCGCCCTCGGTGGTGAGCCGCAGTCGGTACGTGCCCGCCGTGCCGTCGGCGTAGATCTTCGGGAGCTTCAGGGTGCCGTCGGCGCCGGTCCGCAGGCCCGCCAGGGTGCGGACCGCCTTGCCGTCCTCGCCCTTGAAGTACGGGCCCTTGTCGTTCTCGGCCGGCTTCTCGGCGTCGGTGATCATGGTGGCGGTGACGGCGACCCCGGCCGCGGCCTTGCCCTTGTAGGTCGCCTTGGCCTCGACGGTGTCGGCGAACTCGGCGCCGGGCGCCGCGGTCAGCGCCTTGCTGTCGGTCCTGGCGATCGCGTCGGCCCGGCGGGCGGTGACGGTCGCCTTGTAGGTGACGGGGGACACCGAGCGGCCGGTGGCGGCGGCCCGCACCGTGAACGTGCCCGTCTTCTCGCCCGCCCGCAGCACCGGGGCGGTGACGGTGCCGTCGGTCCCGGTGGTGAGGGTGGCCGACTTCTTCCCGTCGGCGAACGCCGCGTCCGTCTCGCCGGTGATCGTGAAGGTCACGGAGACCTTGGCGAGCGGCCCGCCGCGGCCGTTCTCGGCCCGCACCTTGATCCGCTCGGCGAATGCCTCGCCCGCGGTGGCGGCCAGCGGGCCGGTGCCGGCGTTCTTCACGGCCGCGAGGGTCTCGGACGGCTTGGGGTCGGGCTTGGGGCTGCCCGTGCCGTCGCCCGGCTTCGGGTCCGGCTTCGGCGTGTTCCCGGGCTTCGGCTTGGCGGAGCCGGACGGCGAGGGGCCGGGGCCCGTCCGGTCCGGGGTCGTGCCGCCGCCGAGGCCGGGCGGCAGGGCGCCGGTGCCGTCGGGGATCTCGTGGGTGCCGCGCCCGTAGTAGTCGAACCAGGAACGCACCGTACGGAGATAGGCGTTCGAGTGGTTGTAGCTCAGGACCGCCCGGTCGAGGTCCCCGGCCAGGGACAGGTCGCGGGAACCGGCGCAGAGGTAGCGCCCGGCGGCGAGCGCCGCGTCATAGATGTTGTTGGGGTCCTTGCGGCCGTCGTCGTTGCCGTCCTGACCCCAGGTCGCCCAGGTGGACGGGATGAACTGCATCGGACCGACGGCGCGGTCGTGGGTGCTGTCCCCGTCGTACGCCCCGTTGTCGGTGTCCTTGATCATGGCGAAGCCCCGGCCGTCGAGGACCGGGCCGAGGATCGGCGAGAACGTGGTGCCGTTCGCGTCGACCCGGCCGCCGCGCGCCTGGCCGGACTCGACCTTGCCGATCGCGGCGAGCAGTTGCCACGGCAGCCGGCAGGCGGCGTCGCTCGTGGAGATCTCCCGCTCGGCCTTCTTGTACGCGGCCAGGATCGAGGCCGGTATGCCGGCCTCCGAACCGCCGACGAGGGGCAGTCGGGTGCTGGTCCCCGGCTTGTCGGGCGTGTTCAGCGGGGGCAGTTCCGTGTAGTACGGCGAATTGCCGGTGGCCGCGCTCTCGTCGGGCGAGGGGGTCGTTCCGGCGGCCTGCTGGTCGCCGCTCCCGGAGACCAGTGGCGAGCCGGGAGCCCCCGAGGCGGAGAGTGCCGCCACCACGGCGGCGGCCACGGCTGTCGTGGTCGCTCCCTTGCGAAGCCGGCGACCGAACTGCGCTGCCATACCTCTGGCCCCTCCCCTTCGACGACTGTCCGCGCCCCCAGCGGCAGGACTCAGGCGACCCTACGGCAACTCGTACCGCCGGAACACCGCGTGCCGACCGGTTCTTACCTGTTTTTCACGTTCCCGACAGCAAGTTGTACGGCGGTGAGCCCGCAGGTGACGGCGGCGGCCGTACGGCGGTGGTCACCGCGGCCACGCACCCGCGAACGGTCTTCACCGTTCACGCATACTTGCCGCCATGCCCTTCACACTCAGTCATGCCGCCGCCGTGCTGCCGGTGCTGCGGCGGAACGGGACGGCGCGCGGCCCGCTCCTCGCGTCCGCCCTCGTGGCGGGTTCGTTCGCACCCGACATGACGTACTACGCGGACACCGCGGTTCCCGGCGCCATGGAGTTCGGACAGGTCACCCACGCGGTGTGGGGCGTGCTCACCGTCGACGTGCTGATCACCGCGGCCGTGGTCGCGCTGTGGCTGCTGTTGCGCGAACCGCTGGTGGCGCTGCTGCCGACGGCCTGGCAGGGGCGGGTGCACACGTTCCTGAGGGGGCGGCACGGGCCCTGGCGCCCCCGGGACTGCTGGTGGTTCGCCCTGTCGGCGGCCATCGGGGCGGCCACCCATGTCGGCTGGGACGCCTTCACCCACCACGACCGGTGGGGGGTGCGCCTGGTACCGGTGCTGTCCGGGAGCGTGGCCGGCCATCCGGTGTTCCAGCTGGTGCAGTACGGCAGTTCGGCCGTGGCCCTGGTGCTGCTCGCCCGGTTCGCCGTGTCGGGGCTGCGCGCCGCCGGGGCGCGGCCGATCCCGCCGTCCGTGCCGGTGCTGAGCCGTCGTGAGCGGTGGGCGGCGGGGGCGCTGCTGGGTGTCTGCGTACTGGGCGGCGTGGCCCACCGGTGCGTGCGCTGGTACGCGTACTTCGGGCGGGTCGACAGCCCGCTGGACATCATCCCGACCATCTGCTTCGGGGCGGGGGCGGGGCTGGCGGTGGGCCTGGTGCCGTACGGGGTGTGGATGCGGCTGCGCCGTCCCCGCCCGGCCGCGCCCTCCGGCCGCCGGACGGACGACCGGGACCCCGCCCGCCCCTGACGCAACGGAACGGCACGACGGCACGAACAGCCTTCCGCCCGACGCGCGGACGGGCCCCTCGGTGCGCGGGCGGCCGTTCGGGCACGGCCTCCCCCTCGGCGCACGGACGGCCCGGAGCCCGCACGGGCCCCGGGCCGTTCGGCACGGTCGGATCGTCAGTGCGCCGCGGACTCCCAGTCCGCTCCGACGCCCACCGAGACGTCCAGCGGGGCGCGCAACTGCACCGCCGTGGACATCTCGTGGCGGAGGATCTCCTCCACCCGGGCACGCTCGCCCCCGGCGATCTCCAGGACGATTTCGTCATGGACCTGGAGCAGCATCCGCGACTTCAGCTCCGCCTCGGTCAGCGCCCGGTCGACCTGGAGCATGGCGACCTTGACGATGTCCGCGGCCGTGCCCTGGATCGGTGCGTTGAGCGCCATCCGCTCGGCCATCTCACGGCGCTGGCGGTTGTCGCTGTTGAGGTCGGGGAGGTAACGGCGGCGGCCGAAGACCGTTTCCGTGTAGCCGGTGGCCCTGGCCTCCTCCACCACCCGGTGCAGGTAGTCGCGCACTCCGCCGAACCGCTCGAAGTAGGTGTCCATCAGGCCGCGCGCCTCGCCCGCCTCGATGTTCAGCTGCTGGGAGAGGCCGAACGCGGAGAGCCCGTACGCCAGCCCGTAGCTCATGGCCTTGATCTTGCGGCGCATCTCCGGGTCGACGGCCGACTTGTCGACGCCGAAGACCTGGGATGCGACCGTGGTGTGCAGGTCCTCGCCGGAGGTGAACGCCTCGATCAGGCCCTCGTCCTCGGACAGGTGGGCCATCACCCGCAGTTCGATCTGGCTGTAGTCGGCCGTCATCAGCGTCTCGAAGCCCTCGCCGACGACGAAGCCCCGGCGGATGGCCCGGCCCTCGTCCGTACGGACGGGGATGTTCTGCAGATTGGGGTCGGTGGAGGAGAGCCGGCCCGTCGCCGCCACCGTCTGGTTGAACGTGGTGTGGATGCGGCCGTCCGTCGCGACCGTCTTGACCAGGCCCTCGACCGTGACCCGCAGCTTGGCCTGCTCGCGGTGGCGCAGCATGATCACCGGCAGCTCGTGCTCCGTCTGCCCGGCGAGCCAGGCCAGGGCGTCGGCGTCCGTCGTGTACCCGGTCTTGGTCTTCTTCGTCTTCGGCAGGCCCAGCTCGCCGAAGAGGACTTCCTGGAGCTGCTTGGGCGAACCGAGGTTGAACTCGCGGCCGACCGCGGCGTGCGCCTCCTTCACCGCCTGCTGCACCGCACCGGCGAACTGCTGCTCCATCCCCTCCAGATGGGCCCGGTCGGCGGCGATGCCGTACCGCTCCATCCGGGCCAGCAGGGCGGACGTCGGCAGCTCCATGTCGTGCAGCAGCCGCTCCGCGCCGACCTCGGCCAGCCGTGCGGTGAACGCCTCGCCCAGGTCCAGGATCGCGCGGGCCTGCGCCATCAGCGCCTCGGCCTCCGCCTGGTCCTCCGCGCCGAAGGCCAGCTGCCCCTCGGACGCGGCGGCGGGCGCCAGCTCCCGGCCCAGGTACTCCACCGCCAGCGCGTCCAGCGCGAAGGAACGGCGCCCCGGCTTGACCAGGTAGGCGGCCAGCGCCGTGTCCATCGTGACGCCGTCGACCCGCCAGCCGTGCTCCGGGAAGACCCGCATCGCGCTCTTCGCGTTGTGCATCACCTTGGGCCGGGCCGCATCCGCGATCCACGCGGCGAACGCCTGCTCGTCGGCCCCGTCGATCTCGGCCGGGTCGAACCAGGCCGCCGCACCGTCCGCCGCGGCGAGCGCGATCTCGGTGACCGCGCCACTGCCCAGGGCCCAGGTGTCGACCGTCGCGACGCCGAGCGGCCGGTCGCCGTGCTCGGCCAGCCAGGGCGCCAGGTCGCCCGCGCCCAGCACCGCACCGTCCAGCTCGACGCCCGCGGCGGGCGCCGGGGCCTCGTCCTCGGCCGCGCCCGGGTCGACGGCCAGCAGCCGCTCGCGCAGGCTCGGGTTACGGATCTCCAGCACGTCCAGCACACCCGTCACCGCCGTGCGGTCGTACGGCGCGCGCTCCAGGTCCTGCGGGGCCTTCGGCAGCTCCACGTCACGGACCATCTCCGTCAGCCGGCGGTTCAGCCGCACCGCGTCCAGGTGGTCCCGGAAATTCTGGCCCGCCTTGCCCTTGACCTCCTCGGCCCGCTCCACCAGATCGTCGAACGAACCGAACTGGTTGATCCACTTCGCGGCGGTCTTCTCCCCCACGCCGGGAATGCCCGGGAGGTTGTCCGACGGGTCACCGCGCAGCGCCGCGAAGTCCGGGTACTGCTGCGGCGTGAGCCCGTACTTCTCCTCGACCTTCGCCGGGGTGAAACGGGTCAGCTCCGAGACGCCCTTGGTCGGGTACAGCACCGTGACGTGGTCCGTGATCAGCTGGAACGAATCCCGGTCCCCGGTGACGATCAGAACCTCGAAACCGGCCGCCTCCGCCTGCGTGGCCAGCGTGGCGATGACGTCGTCCGCCTCGAAGCCGTCCACCGCGAACCGGTCGACGCGCATCGCGTCCAGCAGCTCGCCGATCAGCTCGACCTGCCCCTTGAACTCGTCCGGGGTCTTCGAGCGGTTCGCCTTGTACTCGGGAAACTCCTCCGAGCGCCAGGTCTTGCGGGAGACGTCGAACGCCACCGCGAAATGCGTCGGCGCCTCGTCACGCAGGGTGTTCGCGAGCATCGACGCGAAGCCGTACACCGCGTTCGTCGGCTGCCCCGACCCGGTCGTGAAATTCTCCGCGGGCAGCGCAAAGAACGCCCGGTACGCCAAGGAGTGCCCGTCCATCAGGAGCAGGCGCGGTCGGTTGTCTGCCGTCTTCTTCGATGCCGTCTCAGCCACGCCCCCGATCCTGCCACGGACCACTGACATTCCCGACCGGACACCGCTCCCCCCACCCTTGTCGGTGCCGCGTGACAGGATCGTGGGAGGAACACGCACGGCACCGGCGCGTACGGTGCGCGCAGGTTCGCAGTCGGCTCGAAGGGGAGCACGCAATGGCCACCAAGCCGCCCACAGGTGACCCGGTCCAGGACGCGCCGCAGGTCGGCGAGGCGCAGCACGCCGCCGCCGGTCTGCCCGCCGTCGCCCACAGCCTGCTCGTGGCCCGGCAGCAGATGGGGGTGCGGCGCACCGCGCAGACCCTCCTCAAGGTCAACCAGAAGAACGGCTTCGACTGCCCCGGCTGCGCCTGGCCCGAGGGCGACAAGCGGCACACGGCGGAATTCTGCGAGAACGGCGCCAAGGCCGTCGCCGAGGAGGCGACGCTGCGCCGGGTCACCCCCGACTTCTTCGCCGCGCACCCCGTCGCCGACCTCGCCACGCGCAGCGGCTACTGGCTGGGCCAGCAGGGCCGGATCACCCAGCCGATGTACCTCCCCGAGGGCGCCGAACGGTACGAGGCGATCGACTGGGAGCGCGCCTTCGACATCATCGCCGAGGAGCTGCGCGCGCTCGACTCCCCCGACGAGGCCCTCTTCTACACCTCGGGCCGCACGAGCAACGAGGCCGCGTTCCTGTTCCAGCTGTTCGCCCGCGAATTCGGCACCAACAACCTCCCCGACTGCTCCAACATGTGCCACGAGTCCTCCGGCTCGGCACTGACGGAGACCATCGGCGTCGGCAAGGGCAGCGTCACCCTCGAAGACCTCCACCGGGCCGACCTGATCATCGTCGCCGGGCAGAACCCCGGCACCAACCACCCCCGGATGCTCTCCGCCCTGGAGAAGGCCAAGAACGCCGGAGCGAAGATCATCTCGGTGAACCCGCTCCCCGAAGCCGGCCTGGAGCGCTTCAAGAACCCGCAGACCCCCCTCGGCATGATCCGGGGCACCGCGCTCAACGACCTCTTCCTGCAGATCCGCATCGGCGGCGACCAGGCGCTCTTCCGCCTCCTCAACAAGATGATCCTGCAGACCGAGGGCGCCGTCGACGAGACCTTCGTACGGGAACACACCCACGGCTTCGAGGAGTTCGCGGCCGCCGCCCGCGAGGCCGACTGGTCGGAGACCCTCACCGCCACCGGCCTCGACCGCGAGACCATCGAGAAGGCCCTGGCCATGGTCCTCGCCTCGAAACGCACCATCGTCTGCTGGGCCATGGGCCTCACCCAGCACAAGCACTCCGTGCCGACCATCCGCGAAGTGGTCAACTTCCTCCTGCTGCGCGGCAACATGGGCCGGCCCGGCGCCGGGGTCTGCCCCGTCCGGGGCCACTCCAACGTCCAGGGCGACCGCACCATGGGCATCTTCGAACGCCCCTCCCCCGCCTTCCTCGACGCCCTCGACAAGGAATTCGGGATCACCTCGCCGCGCCACCACGGCTACGACGTCGTCCGCTCCATCCGGGCCCTGCGCGACGGCGACGCCAAGGTCTTCATCGCCATGGGCGGCAACTTCGTCGCGGCCACCCCCGACACGGACGTCACCGAGGCCGCCATGCGCCGCGCCCGCCTCACCGTCCACGTCTCCACCAAGCTCAACCGCTCGCACGCCGTGACCGGCACCCGCGCGCTGATCCTGCCCACGCTGGGACGCACCGACAAGGACGTCCAGGCGAGCGGCAAACAGTTCGTCACCGTCGAGGACTCCATGAGCATGGTCCACGCCTCGCGCGGCAACCTCACCCCCGCGAGCCCGCACCTCCTCTCCGAACCCGCCATCGTCGCCCGGCTCGCCCGCGCCGTCCTCGGCCCCGGATCGGCCACGCCCTGGGAGGAGTTCGAGAAGGACTACGCGACGATCCGCGACCGCATCTCCCGCGTCGTCCCCGGCTTCGAGGACTTCAACGCCCGCGTCGCCCGCCCCGGCGGCTTCACCCTCCCGCACGCCCCGCGCGACGAACGCCGCTTCCCCACCGCGACCGGCCGGGCCAACTTCACCGCCGCCCCCGTCGAGTACCCCGAACTCCCGCAGGGCCGGCTCCTGTTGCAGACCCTGCGCTCGCACGACCAGTACAACACCACGATCTACGGCCTCGACGACCGCTACCGCGGCATCAAGGACGGCCGCCGCGTCGTCCTGGTCAACCCGGAGGACGCCCACGCCCTCGGTCTGGCCGACGGCGCGTACACCGACCTCGTGAGCGAGTGGAAGGACGGCGTGGAACGCCGCGCCCCCGGCTTCCGCGTCGTCCACTACCCGACCGCCCGGGGCTGCGCCGCCGCCTACTACCCCGAGACCAATGTGCTGGTCCCCCTCGACTCCACCGCCGACACCAGCAACACCCCGGCCAGCAAGTCCGTCGTCGTCCGCTTCGAGAAGACCCGGACCTGAGCCGCCCGGGGCCGAACCGCGCGCGGGCCTGGAAGCCCGGCGCCTGGACCCGGCAGCGCACTGCGCGAGCGGCCCTAAGCGTCCGCTCAGCCGTCTGATAAGAACGATGTACACAGCACTGACGCCGTGAACCACCGCAGACGATCGGAGCCGGCCCATGGGCGAGCACACCACCCCCACGTTCCCCCAGGAGATCATCGACGAGTACGCCGCACTCGGCGTGGACCTGCCCGCCCTCTTCTCCGCCGGGCACCTCGGCGAACGCATGGGCGTCACGATCGTCGAGGCATCCGCGGACCGCGTCGTGGGCACCATGCCCGTCGAGGGCAACACCCAGCCCTACGGACTACTGCACGGCGGCGCCTCCGCCGTCCTCGCCGAGACCCTCGGCTCCATCGGCTCCATGCTCCACGGCGGCGCCACCAAGCTCGCTGTGGGTGTCGATCTGAACTGCACCCATCACCGCGGCGTACGCAGCGGCCTCGTCACGGGAGTGGCCACCCCCGTGCACCGCGGCCGCTCCACCGCCACCTACGAGATCGCCATCACGGACGAACAGGACAAGCGGGTCTGCACCGCACGCCTCACCTGCATGCTCCGCGACGCCCCGCGCCCCGACGCCGCCTGACGGACCGGAACACGCACCGACACCCCCGAACCCCACTGCCCGGCC
Organism: Streptomyces sp. NPDC002669; assembly: GCF_042889165.1. Taxonomy (NCBI): domain Bacteria; kingdom Bacillati; phylum Actinomycetota; class Actinomycetes; order Kitasatosporales; family Streptomycetaceae; genus Streptomyces; species Streptomyces sp. NPDC002669. The sequence continues at coordinate 210,689 of NZ_JBIAQQ010000003.1, forward strand.
GGATCACCATCCGTCCGGGCAGTGCCATATCTACCCACAACCACCCCCACACCGAGTGAAGTTGGGAACCGAATACGGCAACTCCCTTGACCACGACCACCGTTGTGTGGCCAACTCGGCACCCCACACACACCTCGGGTACGCGACACCGCGTCGACCACAACTCCCCCCGTCGTAACACTGCGTAACCATCGACCGGTCCGCACCCACCCCCGCACCACACCCCGGGCCGCCCCCCCGCGGCCGCCGGGCACTTCGCCACGCCCCCACCCGCCCCGCCGGGCCCCCAAAACGCGACAGCAGCAAGATCGGCTCAAGCCCCTTAGCAGAGCTGCGCGTTCTCAGAATGCGGTCACTTTTCCATCCGGTAAAAAGCCGTACATGTCCGCACAGCCACCTCAAGCCTTCCTCAAGGGCATAACAAGACAGTCACATCCTGCGGCGGACCCATCCCGGACTCCCTCACCTGCGCCTAGAGTCACCGCCAGTCACCGCGCCGCCGGGCGCGTCTGCAGCACGGCCCTGTACCACCCCAGTACGGCCCGGCGAACGACACGGCACCTCAGCAGAGGAGGCCGCGCCAGGGAAAGGACCTTTCGTGCGACACCGTTCTTTGCTCATACTCACCACAGTGCTCACCACAGGAGCACTGACCCTCACCGCCTGCGGGTCGCGCGACGACAGCAAGAACAGCGGCGGCGGAGGCGACACCCAGACCGTCGTCATCGGCGTCGACGCGCCGATCACCGGCGACCTGTCCGCCCTCGGCCTCGGCATCAAGAACTCTGCCGACCTCGCCGTCAAGACGGCCAACAAGGAAAAGACCGTCCCCGGCATCAAATTCGAGGTCAAGCCGCTCGACGACCAGGCACAGCCCTCCGTCGGCCAGCAGAACGCCCAGAAGTTCATCGACGACGAGACCGTCGTCGGCGTCGTCGGCCCCCTGAACTCCGGCGTCTCCCAGTCGATGCAGAAGCCGCTCAACGACGCCAACCTCACCCAGGTCTCCCCCGCCAACACCGGCACCGAGCTGACCCAGGGCGAGAACTGGAAGACCGGCGACAAGAAGCGCCCCTTCAAGACCTACTTCCGCACCGCCACCACGGACCAGATCCAGGGCGCCTTCGCCGCGAAGTACCTCTACAACAACGCGAAGATCAAGCAGGTCTACCTCATCGACGACCAGAAGCCCTACGGCGCCGGTCTCGCCGCCTCCTTCAAGAACACCTTCACCACCCTCGGCGGCAAGATCGTCGGCTCCGACCACGTCAACCCCGACGACCGCGACTTCAACGCCGTCGTCACCAAGGTCAAGAAGTCCGGCGCCAAGGCCGTCTACTACGGCGGCGAGTACCCCGCCGGCGCCCCCCTGAGCCAGCAGCTCAAGGACAGCGTCCAGATCCCCCTCATGGGCGGCGACGGCATGTACAGCGCCGACTTCATCAAGCTCAACAAGAAGGCCCAGGGCGACATCGCCACCTCCGTCGGCAAGCCCGTCGAGGAACTCGACTCCGCCAAGAAGTTCATCGCGGACTACAAGACCGCCGGATACAAGGACGCCTACGAGGCGTACGGCGGCGGCACCTACGACGCCACCTGGGCCATCATCGAGGCCGTCAAGCTCGCCGTCGCCGAGAACGACGGCAAGCTCCCCAGCGGGGACGAAGGCCGCGTCAAGGTCCTCGAAGCCATGGCCAAGGTCAAGTTCGACGGCGTCACCGGCCCCGTCTCCTTCGACCAGTACGGCGACACCACCAACACCATGATGACCGCCTACCAGGTCGACGGCGGCAAGTGGACCTCCAAGCTCAGCGAGGTCTACAAGCCCTGACCCCCACCGGCCCTCCCGGCCCCCAAGCCTGACCCAGACCGCGCGGGAGCGCTACCAGCGCTCCCGCGCGGTGCCATATCCGAACCACTCCACGGAGGCCCTGCGGTGAACGAACTGCCGCAACAGCTGGCCAATGGACTCATCCTCGGCGCGATGTACGGACTCATCGCGATCGGCTACACGATGGTCTACGGAATCATCCAGCTCATCAACTTCGCCCACGGCGAGATCTTCATGATCGGAGGCTTCGGAGCTCTCACCGTGTACCTCTGGATGCCGGCCGGCGTCTCCCTCCTCGCGATCATCCCCATCATGATCATCGGCGGCGTCATATGCTCCGTCGCCGTCAGCGCAGCCGCCGAACGCTTCGCCTACCGGCCCCTGCGCACCGCCCCACGACTGGCCCCGCTGATCACCGCGATCGGACTCTCCCTCGCACTCCAGCAGGCCATCTGGAAGTGGTACCCCGACGCCAAGAAGGACCGCTCCTTCCCCCAGTTCAAGGGCGAAGCGATCGACATCTTCGGCGCCCACATCCAGCGCGGTGACCTCTTCGTCCTCATCACCGCACCCATCTGCATGCTCGCCCTCGGCCTCTTCGTCTCCAAGACGCGCACCGGCCGCGGCATGCAGGCCACCAGCCAGGACCCCGACACCGCCAAGCTCATGGGCATCAACACCGACCGCATCATCGTCATGGCCTTCGCCATCGGTGCCGCGTTCGCAGCCGTCGCCGCCGTCGCCTACGGGCTCAAAAACGGCCAGATCGGCTTCAAAATGGGCTTCATCATGGGCCTCAAGGCCTTCACCGCAGCCGTGCTCGGCGGCATCGGCAACATCTACGGAGCCATGCTCGGCGGCGTCGTCCTCGGCATCGCCGAATCCCTCGCCACCGGCTACATGAGCAACGTCCCCGGCATGGACCTCTTCGGCGGCGGCGCCTGGAAGGACGTATGGGCCTTCGTCCTCCTCATCGTCGTCCTGCTGGTACGCCCCCAGGGCCTGCTCGGCGAACGCGTCGCGGATCGGGCGTGATACCGATGACCACCAACCCCACCACCTCCCTCCTGCCGATCCCCGCCGCCGCGGCCCGCATCGGCACCGTCGCGGGCGCCGCCGTCGCACTCGCCGGCACCTTCCTCGCCTGGACCTGGACCTCCGAATTCCCCGGCGACCTCACCGTCACCGGCTACCCCGGCGGCCTCCAGGTCCTCACCCTCACCAGCGCCGCACTCACCCTGCTCCTCGCCCTGTCCGGCTACGGCATCCGAGGACTGCGCTGGCTCACCCCCGGCGGCACCAACAGCCCCGTCCGCCTCCTGGCACTGGGCACCCTCGGCACCACCGGCTACACCATCGGCGCCATCTCCTACAACCTCGGCGGCGTCGTCAACCTGGAACCCGGAGCCTGGGTCAGCGGCATCGGCGCACTCCTCGCCACCGTCGCCGCCCTCGGACTCCCCGACGACCAGCCACTCACCGGACCCTCGACCAACGCCTGGCAGCGCTTCCGCAACGGCCTCGCCGCACCCTCGGCCCCCCGCGCCAACGCCCTGCCCTCCTGGACCGAGATCCTCATCATCGTCGCCGCGTTCGGCATCGGCCTCCATGTCTTCACCTACGGCATCGACACCGAATACACCGAACTCTTCATCGGCTTCCTCATCACCGTCGGCTTCGCCTTCACCGCACTCCACCGGGCCGGACTCATCTCCCGCCTCACCGCGCTGACCACGAAGCACCGCAACATCACCCTCGCCGCGGCCCTCGTCGCAGCCGTCTGCTTCCCCTTCACCCAGCAGAAAGAGGAATACGCGCTCATCGGCGCCAACATCCTCATCTTCGGCACCGTCGCCCTCGGCCTCAACGTCGTCGTCGGCCTCGCCGGCCTCCTCGACCTCGGCTACGTGGCCTTCCTCGGCGTCGGCGCCTACGCCGCCGCCCTGGTCTCCGGCTCCACCATGTCGGCCATCGGCGTCGAGTTCCCCTTCTGGGCCGCCGTACTCACCGGAGCCGCCGCATCACTCGTCTTCGGCGTCCTCATCGGCGCACCGACACTACGACTGCGCGGCGACTACCTCGCCATCGTCACCCTCGGCTTCGGTGAAATCTTCCGCCTCACCGTGAACAACCTCAACGGCAACAGCGGCCCCGACCTCACCAACGGCTCCCAGGGCATCCCCAGCATCCCCGACCTCAACTTCTTCGGGTTCGACTTCGGGACCAAGCACGACGTCCTCGGCTTCACCCTCGGCAGGTCCGCAAACTACTACCTGCTGATGCTCCTGTTCACCGCCGTCGTCGTCCTCGTCTTCCGCCGCTCCGGCGAATCCCGCATCGGCCGGGCCTGGGTCGCCATCCGCGAGGACGAGACCGCAGCCACCGCCATGGGCATCAACGCCTTCCGCCTCAAGCTGATCGCCTTCGCCCTCGGCGCCACCCTCGCCGGACTCGCCGGAACCGTCCAGGCACACGTCAACTACACCGTGACGCCCGAGCAGTACCAGTTCGCCGGCTCCGTACCGCCCAACTCCGCCTTCCTCCTCGCCGCCGTCATCCTCGGCGGCATGGGAACCCTCAGCGGACCCCTCGTCGGCGCGGCACTGCTCTACCTCATCCCGGCCAAGCTGCAGTTCATGCAGGACTACCAGCTCTTCCTCTTCGGCGTCGCCCTCATCCTCCTGATGCGCATGCGCCCCGAAGGACTGGTCGCCGACCGCAGGAAGCAGCTCGAATTCCACGAGAACGACCAGCCCGACGTACCCGAACCACGGCAGTCCGAGGAAACCGGCGCCGGCATCGCCAAGGCGGGGGCGTGACCACCATGACCACCACGAAAACCGCCACCACCGTCCTGGACGCCAACGGGGTCACCATGCGCTTCGGCGGCCTCACCGCCGTCCGCGGCGTCGACCTCACCGTCAACGCGGGCGAGATCGTCGGCCTCATCGGCCCCAACGGAGCCGGCAAGACCACCTTCTTCAACTGCCTCACCGGCCTGTACGTCCCCACCGAGGGCAAGGTCCGCTACAAGGGCACCGTCCTGCCGCCCAAGCCCCACCTCGTCACCCAGGCAGGCATCGCCCGCACCTTCCAGAACATCCGGCTCTTCGCCAACATGACCGTCCTGGAGAACGTCCTCGTCGGACGCCACACCAGGACCAAAGAAGGGCTCTGGTCCGCCCTCCTGCGGCTCCCCGGCTTCACCAAGGCCGAAAACGCCAGCCGCGAACGCGCCATGGAACTCCTGGAGTTCATCGGCCTGGCCAACAAGGCGGACCACCTCGCGCGCAACCTCCCCTACGGAGACCAGCGCAAGCTGGAAATCGCCCGCGCACTCGCCAGCGACCCCGGACTCCTCCTCCTCGACGAGCCCACCGCCGGCATGAACCCCCAGGAAACCCGCGTCACCGAAGAACTCATCTTCGCCATCCGGGACCAGGGCATCGCCGTCCTCGTCATCGAGCACGACATGCGGTTCATCTTCAACCTCTGCGACCGCGTCGCCTGCCTCGTCCAGGGCGAAAAACTCGTCGAAGGCACCCCGGGCGAGGTCCAGAGCGACGAACGCGTCGTCGCCGCCTACCTCGGCACCCCCTTCGAAGGCGCCCCCGGCGCCGAGGAGGCCGCCGAGGTCGAAGCCGCCGAAGCGGACGCCGACGCCGCCAGAACAGCCACCACCAGCACCGAGGAGGAGGACACCCGATGACCGCACTTCTGGAGGTCGAGGACCTCCGCGTCGCCTACGGCAAGATCGAAGCCGTCAAGGGCATCTCCTTCACCGTCGAAGCCGGCCAGGTCGTCACGCTCATCGGCACCAACGGCGCCGGCAAGACCACCACCCTGCGCACCCTCTCCGGCCTCCTCAAACCGGCCGGCGGCCGCATCGTCTTCGACGGCAAACCACTCGCCAACGTCCCCGCCCACAAGGTCGTCTCCCTGGGCCTCGCCCACTCCCCCGAGGGACGCCACATCTTCCCCCGGCTGACGATCGCCGAGAACCTCCAACTCGGCGCATACCTCCGCAGCGACAAGGCCGGCATCGAGAAGGACATCCAGCGCGCCTACGACCTCTTCCCCATCCTCGGGGAACGCCGCAAGCAGGCCGCCGGAACCCTCTCGGGCGGCGAGCAGCAGATGCTCGCCATGGGCAGGGCCCTCATGTGCCAGCCCAAACTCCTGATGCTCGACGAACCCTCCATGGGCCTCTCCCCGATCATGATGCAGAAGATCATGGCGACCATCGTCGAGCTCAAGGCCCAGGGCACCACCATCCTGCTCGTCGAGCAGAACGCCCAGGCGGCACTCTCCCTCGCCGACCAGGGCCACGTCATGGAGGTCGGCAAGATCGTCCTCTCCGGCACCGGAGCGGACCTCCTCCACGACGAGTCCGTCCGCAAGGCCTACCTCGGCGAGGACTGACCCCCTCCCACGCACATGGTTGAGGCCCGCACCCCGGTCGACCGGGGTGCGGGCCTCAACCATGTGCCCGTACGGACCGGCTACTCCGCCGCCCGCTTCTTCTCCTCGGCATCCGCGATCAACGCCTCGGCCAGCTGCTGCATCGACAGCCGCCGGTCCATCGACGTCTTCTGGATCCACCGGAACGCCGCCGGCTCCGACAGACCGTAGTCCGTCTGCAGAATGCTCTTCGCCCGGTCCACCAGCTTCCGCGTCTCCAGCCGCTGCGCGAGGTCCGCGACCTCGCTCTCCAGCGCCTTCAGCTCCGCGAACCGCGACACCGCCATCTCGATGGCCGGCACCACGTCGCTCTTGCTGAACGGCTTCACCAGATACGCCATCGCCCCGGCGTCCCTCGCCCGCTCGACGAGATCGCGCTGCGAGAACGCGGTGAGCATCAGCACGGGCGCGATGGACTCCTCGGCGATCTTCTCCGCGGCGGAGATCCCGTCGAGGACCGGCATCTTCACATCGAGGATCACCAGATCCGGCCGGTGCTCCCGGGCCAGCTCGACGGCCTGCTGCCCGTCCCCGGCCTCACCGACGACCGAGTAGCCCTCTTCCTCCAGCATCTCCTTGAGGTCGAGACGGATGAGCGCCTCGTCCTCGGCGATGACGACACGGGTCGTCAGCGGCGGAATGTGCGACTTGTCGTCGTCGGCGGGCTGGGGCGACTCGGGGGTGGCCACGGAAGCTCCTCGTTCAAAGGCAGGTACAGCTGCCAAGAGCCTACCTAGCTGCGGTATGGTGGACTCGCAGCGGGTCGAGGTAAACCTTCGATTCATTGGGCCCCGGTAGCCCAATTGGCAGTAGGCGATGCTCTCAAACAGCATACAGTGTGGGTTCGAGTCCCACCCGGGGCACATTTCCTTAGATTCCAAGGTTGCAAGAGTTTCGGCCTCATTCACCTCATCGCGTGAACGGGATCTGTACAGCCGATTGCCTCCGCACGCCAGCGCAGAATCGGCCGCGTGTACAGCATCGAAGTCCGCGAGCGAGCACTGGCCCTCGTGGCCCAGGGCCACAGCCTCAACTCCGTGAGCAAGCAGACCGGCATATCCCGGTGGGCACTTCGACAGTGGCAACGCCGCGTCGAGCCACTGCCCCGCCTGCTCGGGCAGGCCAAGCCATGCCCACGGTGTTCACCTGTGCCTGGCGTTCCGGACGACCCCGCCGCGTACGCCTATCTGCTGGGCCTCTACCTCGGTGACGGATGCATCAGCCCCCAGCCGCGCGGTGGCCATCAACTGCGCATCGCGTGCGCCGATGCCTGGCCCGGTCTGATCGAGAGCTGCCGAACCGCAATCGCCCGGGTGCGCCCCGAGGATCGCATCTGCGTGCTCCAACGCCAGGGCTGTGTCATGGTGACCAGCTACGGACGGCACTGGCCGTGTCTCTTCCCCCAGCACGGCCCCGGCAAGAAGCACGAGCGCCCCATCGTCCTGGCCGCCTGGCAGCAGGGGATCGTCGACGCCCACCCGTGGGACTTCGTCCGCGGTCTCATCCACTCCGACGGCTGCCGGAACACGAACTGGACGACCCGGGTGATCGGCGGGGTGCGCAAGCGCTACGAGTACCCGCGTTACTACTTCACCAACCTGTCGGCCGACATCCTGGGGCTCTTCACCGAAGCCCTGGACCGCGTGGGCGTCGAGTGGAAACAGGCCAACGCTCGGAACATCTCCGTCGCCCGACGGGCGTCCGTCGCGTTGATGGACGCCCATGTCGGGCCGAAGTACTGACGATCGCCTACTTCGGGCTGTCGTCCTCACCGATGCGGTGCACCCGCACCAGGTTCGTCGAGCCCGGGACGCCCGGCGGGGAGCCGGCCGTGATGACCACGACGTCGCCCTTCTCGCAGCGGCCGATCCGCAGCAGCTCCTCGTCGACCTGGGCCACCATCGCGTCCGTCGAGTCCACCTGCGGGCCGAGGAAGGTCTCGACGCCCCAGGTCAGGTTCAGCTGGGAGCGGGTGGCCGGGTCCGGGGTGAAGGCCAGGAGCGGGATGGGCGAGCGGTAGCGGGACAGGCGCCTGACCGTGTCGCCGCTCTGGGTGAAGGCGACCAGGAACTTCGCGCCCAGGAAGTCGCCCATCTCGGCCGCCGCGCGGGCGACCGCGCCGCCCTGGGTGCGGGGCTTGTTGCGCTCGGTCAGGGGCGGGAGGCCCTTGGTGAGGATGTCCTCCTCGGCGGCCTCCACGATGCGGGCCATGGTGCGCACCGTCTCGACGGGGTACTTGCCGACGCTGGTCTCGCCGGAGAGCATCACCGCGTCGGTGCCGTCGATGACCGCGTTGGCGACGTCGGACGCCTCGGCGCGGGTGGGGCGGGAGTTGTCGATCATCGAGTCGAGCATCTGGGTGGCGACGATGACCGGTTTGGCGTTGCGCTTGGCGAGTTTGACGGCGCGCTTCTGGACGATCGGCACCTGTTCCAGGGGCATTTCGACGCCGAGGTCGCCGCGGGCGACCATGATGCCGTCGAAGGCGGCGACGATGCCGTCGATGTTCTCGACGGCCTGGGGCTTCTCGATCTTGGCGATGACGGGGAGGCGGCGGCCCTCCTCGTCCATGATGCGGTGGACGTCCTCGATGTCGCGTCCGCTGCGGACGAAGGAGAGGGCGATGATGTCGGCACCGGTGCGCAGGGCCCAGCGGAGGTCTTCGACGTCCTTCTCGGAGAGGGCGGGGACGGAGACGGCGACGCCGGGGAGGTTGAGGCCCTTGTGGTCGGAGACCATGCCGCCTTCGATGACGGTGGTGCGGACGCGGGGGCCGTCGACTTCGGTGACTTCGAGGGTGACGCGGCCGTCGTCGACGAGGATGCGTTCGCCGGGGGTGACGTCGGTGGCGAGTCCGTCGTAGGTGGTGCCGCAGCCGTGGCGGTCGCCCTCCATGGGTTCGACGGTGATGGTGAAGGTGTCGCCGCGTTCGAGAAGTACGGGTCCTTCGCGGAAGCGGCCGAGTCGGATCTTCGGGCCTTGGAGGTCGGCGAGGACTCCGACGCTTCGTCCTGCTTCGTCGGCGGCTTTGCGTACGTGGTGGTACCGCTCTTCGTGTTCGGCGTAGGTGCCGTGGCTGAGGTTGAGGCGGGCGATGTCCATTCCGGCTTCGACCAGTGCCTTGAGCTGGTCGTATGTGTCGGTGGCGGGGCCCAGGGTGCAAACGATTTTTGCTCGGCGCATGGTTCGACCCTAAGCCTTACCTACGGGTAGTTATTTCGCTCGCCATGTCCGCTCAACAACCTTTGGGTGAAGGGTTATTGACAACTGTTGAATTGTGCGGCGGGGTGCTCGGATGAGCATTCTTTTAGAGCTTCGGGGGCGCCATGATGAAGCGGGCGTTCACTCGTGCGTAGACGGTCTGGCGTTGTGGTTCGAGGTTGAGGGCGGGGGGTTGGGGGGCTGCCGCGCCGTAGGCGGCGGTGCGTGCGCCGCCGGGGGGTGCGGGCAGGGCCGTGGGGGTGTTCTCCGCGCCGATGTCGGCGAGTTCGACGAGGGCGGTGAGGTGGGTGTCGAGTGCGCCGGCGTATTCGCGGGCGCGTTGGACGGCTTCGCGGACGGCCTGGCGGCGGGCTTCGGCGTGGGCGGGTGAGTCGGGGCGCAGGCTCCACCAGGGGCCGTTGATGTGGGTCATTTCGAGGTCGGCGATGCGGGTGGTGAATTCGCCGAGGGTGGTGAAGTCGTTGAGGACCGCGGTGATGTGGACGCGGCCGTGATATGCGCGGATTTTCTCGTTGCGGCCCTGTTGGTCGAGTTCGGGCGTGATGGAGAATGCGCCGGTTTCGAGTTTTTCCACGGCTTGCCCGTAGGAGCGTGCGATTTCGAGGACGCGGTCGTTGCGGCGGGTGAGGTCTTCGAGGGCGTTGCGGCGGTCCTTGCCGCGGGCGCTGACGGTGATGCCGATGCGGGCGGTTTCGGGGTCGAATTCGAGGCGGGCTTCGCCGCGGACGGCGAGGCGGGGGTGTTCGGGGGTGCCGTAGGACAGGGGGGTGTCGGTCATGGGTCCACTGTCGCACCGGGGTGTGACAGTGGTTGGTCACCAGATCGAAACCCGGGAGGGGTGTTGCCGGGTGTGGCTCCTGGGTCATTATCTACGCGCGTTGTGTACGGTCTGTCCCCGCGTCGGGCGGGAGTCGGGCCGTACGGGTACCGAGCTTCGCACGAGAACTGAGATGTGGGAGAAGAAATGCCGCTGAACCGTAGGACGTTCCTGGGCGCATCGGCGGCCGCCGGTGCGGGTGTGGCGATCGCGGGGGGTTCCGCGGCGCCCGCCGCCGCTCATGGGCATGGCCATGGGCACGGCCACGGGCGTCCGCCGAAGCGGTACTCGTTCACCGTGATGGGGACGACGGACCTGCACGGAAACGTTTTCAACTGGGACTACTTCACGGACAAGGAGTTCGACGACAAGGCGCACAACGATGTGGGTCTGGCGAAGATCTCGACGTTGGTGGACCGGGTGCGCGAGGAGAAGGGGCGTGGCAACACGCTGCTGATCGACGCGGGTGACACGATCCAGGGGACCCAGCTGTCGTACTACTACGCCAAGGTCGACCCGATCACGGCGCGGCGTGGTCCGGTGCATCCGATGGCGCAGGCGATGAACGCGATCGGTTATGACGCGGCGGCGCTGGGGAATCACGAGTTCAATTACGGTATTCCGGTGCTGCGGAAGTTCGAGGAGCAGTGTGATTTCCCGCTGCTGGGTGCGAATGCGCTGGATGCGAAGTCGTTGCGGCCGGCGTTCGCGCCGTATGTCATCAAGCGGATGCGTACTCCGCACGGCCGGGACGTGAAGGTCGCGATTCTGGGGCTGACCAATCCGGGCATCGCGATCTGGGACAAGGCGAATGTGAGCGGGAAGATGGTGTTCCCGGGGTTGGAGGAGCAGGCGGCGAAGTTCGTGCCGCGGCTTCGTTCCATGGGTGCGGACGTGGTGATTGTTTCGGCGCATTCGGGGAGCAGTGGTACGTCGTCGTACGGTGACCAGTTGCCGTACGTGGAGAATGCGGCGGGTCTGGTGGCGGAGCAGGTGCCGGGTATCGACGCGATTCTGGTGGGGCATGCGCACCAGGAGATTCCCGAGTACTTCGTGGAGAACAAGCGGACGGGCAAGAAGGTGGTGCTCTCCGAGCCGTTGAAGTGGGGGCAGCGGCTGACGCTGTTCGACTTCGACCTGGTGTGGGAGAAGGGCCGCTGGGTGGTGGAGAAGGCGGGTTCGCGGGTGCTGAACTCCAACACGGTGGAGGAGGACCCGAAGATCACGGGGCTGCTGGCGGACGAGCACGAGAAGGTCGTGGCGTACGTCAATCAGGTGATCGGTACGTCCACGGCGGCGATGACGACGGCGGAGGCGGCCTGGAAGGACGAGCCGATCATCGATCTGATCAATGTCGTCCAGGCGGAGACCGTGAAGGCGGCGTTGGCGGGTGGTGAGTACGCGGCGCTTCCGGTGCTCTCGCAGGCGTCGTGTTTCTCGCGTACGGCGCAGATTCCGGCCGGTGATGTGACGATCAGGGACGCGGCGGGTCTGTATCCGTTCGAGAACACGCTTGAGGCGCGGTTGCTCACGGGTGCGCAGTTGCGGGATTACCTGGAGTTCTCGGCGCGGTATTACGTGCAGACGCCGGTGGGTGCGCCGGTGGACACGGCGAAGTTGACGAATGCGGACAACACTCCGGATTACAACTACGACGCGGTGTCGGGTCTGACGTACGAGATCGATATTGCGAAGCCGAATGGTTCGCGGATCGTGAATCTGGCGTTCGAGGGGAAGCCGGTGGATCCGGCGGCGCAGTTCGTGCTGGCGGTGAACAATTACCGGGCCAGTGGTGGTGGGAACTTCCCGCATGTGGCGGGTGCCAAGCAGTTGTGGGCGAATTCGGAGGAGATCCGGAACACGATCATTGCTTGGGTGCAGGCGAAGGGTTCGGTGGACAGTGCGCAGTTCGCTTCGGTGGACTGGCGCCTGACGCGTGAGGGTACGCCGGTGTTCTAGGCGTTCCGGGCGTTTCGGCGTCCTGTGTGGTCCGGTGTTCCGGGTGGTTTCGTGGTGGGGCGGCCGTTCTCTCCTGGTGGAGGGGGCGGCCGCCTTCTGCGTGTGTGTGTGGGGGGTCAGTTGCCGTGGGCGAGGGGGGTGAGGTCGGGGTCCTGGGTGGGGATGCGGGGGGTTCGGGGGGTGAGGCCGAAGGTGGTGAAGGCGGTGCGTTCGGGGAGGGGGTAGGGGTTGGTGCCGGTGAGGTCGTTGAGGATGGTGGCGCTGCGCCAGGCGGCGAGTCCGAGGTCGGGGGCGCCGACGCCGTGGGTGTGGCGTTCGGCGTTCTGTACGTAGACGTGGCCGGTGATGGCGGGGTCGAGGACGAGGCGGAAGCGGTCGTCGATGCGGGGGCGTTCGGAGGCGTCGCGGCGCAGGTGGGGTTCGAGTCCGGCGAGGATGCGGCCGAGTGGGCGTTCGCGGTAGCCGGTGGCGAGGATGACGGCGTCGGTGGTGAGGCGGGTGCGGGTGTTCTGTTGGGTGTGTTCGAGGTGGAGTTCGATGCGGGTGTTGGCCACGCGTCCGGCGGTGCGTACGGAGACTCCGGGGGTGAGGGTGGTGTCGGGCCAGCCTCCGTGGAGGGTGCGGTGGTAGAGCTCGTCGTGGATGGCGGTGATGGTGTCGGTGTCGATGCCCTTGTGGAGTTGCCATTGGCGGGGGACGAGTTCGTCGCGTACGGCTTCGGGGAGGGCGTGGAAGTAGTGGGTGTAGTCGGGGGTGAAGTGTTCGAGGCCGAGTTTTGAGTACTCCATGGGGGCGAATGCCTGGGTGCGGGTGAGCCAGTGGAGGTTTTCGTGGCCGTGGGGGCGGGCGCGCAGGAGGTCGAGGAAGATCTCGGCGCCGGATTGTCCGGAGCCGATGACGGTGATGTGTTCGGCGTCGAGGAGTTTCTGTCGGTGGTGGAGGTAGTCGGCGGAGTGGATGACGGGGGTGTTCTCGGCTTCGGCGAGGGGGCGGAGGGGTTCGGGGACGTGGGGTTCGGTGCCGATGCCGAGGGCGATGTTGCGGGCGTGGGTGCGGCCGAGTGCTTCGGCTTCGCCGTCGGTGTCGAGTTGGGTGAAGTCGATTTCGAAGAGTTGGTGTTGTCGGTTCCAGCGGATGGCGTCGATCTGGTGGTTGAAGTGGAGGGTGGGGAGTTGGTGGGTCACCCAGCGGCAGTAGGCGTCGTATTCGGCGCGTTGGATGTGGAAGCGTTCGGCGAAGTAGAAGGGGAAGAGCCGGTCGCGGCTGCGGAGGTAGTTGAGGAAGGTCCAGGGGTTGGTGGGGTCGGCGAGGGTGACGAGGTCGGCGAGGAAGGGGACTTGGAGGCTGGCTCCTTCGATGAGGAGGCCGGGGTGCCAGTGGAAGGCGGGGCGTTGTTCGTAGAAGGCGGTGGTGAGGGGGTGGGTGGTGGGGGTGTTGTGGGCGAGGGCGGCGAGGGAGAGGTTGAAGGGGCCGATGCCGACGCCGACGAGGTCGTGCGGCTGGTCGGGGCGGGGGGTGGGGAGGTCGGTCATCGGGGGGTGTTGCCTTCCGCGAGGTCGTGGGTGAGCCGGTCGACGAGGTCGAGGAGGGTGCGGAGGTCGTCGGGGGTGGTGTGGGGGTTGAGGAGGGTGGCTTTGAGCCAGAGCCGGTTGTCGGTGTGGGCGCGGCCGAGTACGGCTTGGCCGCGGGTGAGGAGGGTGCGGCGGATGGTGGCGACGGTGTGGTCGTCGGCGTCGGTGGGGCGGAAGAGGACGGTGCTGATGGTGGGGCGGTCGTAGAGGTCGAGGGTGGGGGTTTTGGTGATGAGGTCGGCGAGGTGGTGGGCGGTGGTGAGGGTGTGGTCGATGAGGTGGGCGAGTCCGGTGCGGCCGAGGGCGCGGAGGGTGACGGCGATCTTGAGTGCGTCGGGGCGGCGGGTGGTGCGCAGGGAGCGGCCGAGGAGGTCGGGGAGGCCGGCTTCGGTGTCGTCGTCGGCGTTGAGGTAGGGGGCGTGGTGGTGGAGTGGGTCGAGGTGGTGGCGGTGGGGGACGGCGAGGATGCCGGCGGGGGCGGGTTGCCAGCCGATTTTGTGGAGGTCGAGGGTGACGCTGTGGGCGCGGTCGAGGCCGTGGAGTTTGCCGCGGTGGGTGGGGCTGAGGAGGAGGGGTCCGCCGTAGGCGGCGTCGATGTGGAGTTCGGCGCCGTGGTGGTCGCAGAGGTCGGCGATGTCGGCGAGGGGGTCGATGCGGCCGGTGTCTGTGGTGCCTGCGGTGGCGGTGACGAGGAGGGGTGGCTGAAGTCGGGTGAGGGCCTCGTCGAGGGCGGTGAGGTCCATGACGCCGGTGGGGGCGGGGATGACGACGGGTCGGGGGAGGCCGAGGAGCCAGGCGGCGCGGGTGATGCTGTGGTGTGCGTTGGTGGCGTGGATGGTCTGTACGGGGCCGTTGCGTTCGCGGGCGAGGAGGAGGGCGAGTTGGTTGGCTTCGGTGCCGCCGGTGGTGATGAGGGCGTCGGGTGTGGGTCGGTGGGGGTAGATCTCGGCGGCGAGGGCGGCGGTGACGTCGGCTTCGAGGGCGGAGGCGGCGGGGGCCTGGTCCCAGGAGTCCATGGAGGGGTTGAGGGCGCTGGCGGCGAGGTCGGCCGCGGCGGCGAGGGCGAGGGGTGGGGTGTGGAGGTGGGCGGTGCAGAGGGGGTGTGCGGGGTCTGCGGCGCCTTCGGCGAGTGCGGTGACGAGGGTGCGCAGGGCGTCGTGGGGGCCGGTGCCGTGGTCGGGGATGACGGGGTGGGTGGCGGCGCGGGTGCGGGGGGTCACGGCGTCGGGTCCGCCGGCGGGGAGGGGGCCGTCGCGGCGGCGGTTTCCGTCGTGGAGTGCGGTGAGGACGGTGTCGAGGAGGGGGCGCAGTGCGGCGGGGCCGTCGGTGGATCCGGCGAGGGGTGGGGTGGGCATGGGTGGGGTGGCCCTTTCGGGTGCGCGGGGTTGGGCATGGGTGGGCATGCCAGCCTGTCCGGGTTTTCCGGTGCGCGGCCTGGGGTTCGGTGATCTGAACCCGAAAGGGGGACGGGTGCGGGGGTTTGGCGCTGCTCTCGGGTGTTTCGGTGGTATCGAGTCGTCGGACATGGGTGTGCCCGGCGTCTCCTTGTACGAGGGACGCCGGGCACGGGTGGGTCCGGTGTGAAGTTGTGGGGTCCGTGGGCCGGGTGGGGAATGTCCGGCCCGGGGCCCGACCGCTCCATGCCCCGGTGGGGCCGGCGGGTCAGTGGGTCAGTGGGTCAGTGGGTGGTGCGTACGGTGAGGGCCCGGCGCAGGTCGTCGATCTGGTCGACGAGCTTGCGGCGCAGGGCGGGGGTGAGGGCTTCGTCGTCGAGGGCCTGCTCGCCGAGTCGGAGGTTGTCGGTGTCGATGGCGTACGCGGGGAAGGCGTGGCGTCCCGCGGCTTCCGCGATGGCGGGGCCCCGGCGGGCGGCGAGGGCGGTGGCCTCGGGGTAGAAGCGGGGCACGTAGTCGCGTACGAGGTCGGCCTGTTCGGGCTGCCAGAAGCCCTGGGCGACGGCGGTGAAGAGGTAGTTGGAGAGGCTGTCGTCGTGGAACATGGCCTGCCAGGCGGTGGCCTTGGCCTCGGGGGTGGGGAAGGCGGCGCGGCAGCGGGCGGCGCCTTCCCGTCCGGTGGCGCTGGGGTCCTGTTCGAGTTCGGCGGCGATGGTGGTTTCGTCGGCGGCGCCGAGGACGGAGAGGCGGTTGAGGATGCGCCAGCGGAGTTCGGGGTCGAGTTCGGGGCCGCCGGGGACGGTGCCGTTGGTGAGCCAGTCCTGGATGGTGTCGGGCTGGGTGGCGGCGTCGATGAGGTGGCGTACGGCGATGAGGCGCAGGCCGGGGTTGTGGCCGTCCTCGGTGCGGCGGATGAGGTCGCGGCACAGGGCGGTGAGGGTGGCGAGGGCGGCGGGGCGGTCCTCGGGGCCGAGGTAGCGGCCCACGACGTGGGCGTCGGCGAAGGCGAGTACGCCTTGGGCGAGGGCGAGGTCGGTCTCGTGCGGCAGGTGGGTGCGGGCCGCTTCGAGGTAGGTGGTGGGGGCGAGTTCGCCGTCGCGGACCATGTCGCGGGCGGCGTTCCAGATGACGGCGCGGGTCAGCGGGTCGGGTACGCCGGCCAGGCCGGTGAGGACGGTGTCCCAGGAGCGGGCGTCGAGGCGGATCTTGGCGTAGCCGAGGTCCTTGTCGTTGAGGACGAGGAGTGCGGGGCGCCGGCCGGGCAGGGCTTCGGCGGTGCCGTCGGCGGGGACGTCGATCTCGAACCGGTCGCGCAGGACGAGGGGGGTGATGCCGGTGGGGGTGTGGGTGTCCGGGTCGTGGTCGTAGGCGCCGACCGCGATGCGGTGGGGGCGGCTGCCGTCGCGGTCGACGGCGAGGGTCCAGGTGCCGTCGGATTCCTGGACGCGGGCGGTGAGGGTGTCGACTCCGGTGGTGCGCAGCCAGGTTTCGGCCCAGGCGTGGACGTCGCGGTCGGTGGCGGAGGCGAGGTTGTCGATGAAGTCGGCGAGGGTGGCGTTGGCGAACTTGTGGCGGGCGAAGTGGGTGTTGATGCCGGCCAGGAAGTCCTTTTCGCCGAGCCAGGCGACGAGCTGGCGCAGGGCGGAGGCGCCCTTGGCGTAGGAGATGCCGTCGAAGTTGAGCAGGGCGGACGCGGTGTCGGGGACGGCGTCCGGGTCGGGGGCGACGGGGTGGGTGGAGGGGCGCTGGTCGGCGTCGTATCCCCAGCCCTTGCGGGCGACGCCGAAGTCGACCCAGGTGTCGGTGAAGTGGGTGGCTTCGGAGAGGATCTGGTAGCCCATGTACTCGGCGAAGGACTCGTTGAGCCAGATGTCGTCCCACCAGGCGAGGGTGACGAGGTCGCCGAACCACATGTGGGCCATCTCGTGGGCGATGACCATGCCGCGGGTCTGGCGTTCGGTGTCGGTGACGGCGGAGCGGTAGATGAATTCGTCGCGGAAGGTGACGAGGCCGGGGTTCTCCATGGCGCCGGCGTTGAATTCCGGGACGAATGCCTGGTCGTAGGAGTCGAAGGGGTAGGGCTCGTCGAACTTCTCGTGGAAGCGGTCGAAGCAGGCCCTGGTGATGTCGAGGATCTCGTCGGCGTCCACGTCGAGGTGGGGGGCCAGGGAGCGGCGGCAGTGGATGCCGAAGGGCAGTCCGGCGTGCTCGGTGGTCACAGAGTGCCAGGGGCCGGCGGCGACGGCGACGAGGTAGGTGGAGATCAGGGGGGTGGCGGCCAGGGTCCAGCGGCCGTCCCCGCGGTGCTCGGAGATGCCGTTGCCGAGGACGGTCCAGCCTTCGGGGGCGGTGACGGCGAGTTCGAAGACGGATTTGAGGTCGGGCTGGTCGAACGCGGCGAAGACGCGCTGGACGTCTTCCATGAAGAGCTGGGTGTAGACGTAGGTCTCGCCGTCGGTGGGGTCGGTGAAGCGGTGCATGCCTTCGCCGGTGCGGGAGTAGTTCATGACCGCGTCGACGCGCAGTTCGTGGGCGCCGGCGGTGAGCGCGGTGAGCGGGAAGCGGTTCTCAACGAGGTCGGCGGGGTCGAGGGGCTGTCCGTCGAGGCTGATGGAGCGCAGGGTGGCCGGCTTGAGCTCGACGAAGGTGTCTCCGGCCGCAGTGGCGGTGAACTGGATGACGGTGCGGGAGTCGAAGGTCTCCTCCCCCACGGTCAGATCGAGGTCGATCGTGTACTTGTGTACGTCGAGGAACTGGGCTCGGGTCTGCGCTTCGTCGCGCGTCAGTACGGACATGCGTCCATGCTGCCGTACGCCGTGGGCGTGCCGCAGGGGGGTTCTCCCAGGGCTGACCGGAACCCCCGCGGCGGCTTCGGTACGGGGTCCGGCGGGGCTGTTGGGCGGGTTGTCCGGTGGGGAACGTGCTGTGCGGGTTGTTCGGTGGGGTGTGTGGTGCGGGTGATTCAGTCCTGGTCCCCGTGGAATCTCCGGTACTCGTCGTTCATGAGGTCCCAGAAGGAGCGGTGGCGGACGGCTCCCGGCAGCCAGTGGGCGAGGTACCAGGCCTCCCATTCGCCGTCGGGCGTGATGACGCAGGGGTTGAGCAGGTAGACGTCGCCGCTTTCCGGGGTGTGGCTGACCTTGAGCATGTGGCCCAGGTATTCGGTCCGTATGGCGCAGCAGTCCTGTTCGTCGCCGTAGACGAAGTACTTCTCGTCGGGTACGTGGTCCGCTGCCGTGCCGTCGTCCCAGCCCTCGATCAGTTCCGGGTCGAGGTCCTTGACCCAGCCGATCTCCCGGGTGGACAGGAGGTGTGCGATCTCGTCGGTCGTGTCGAGCCATCCGTCGCTGGTGCCCAGGAACTCCCGGTAGCTCGGGGGGAGGCTGGTTCCCAGGCGTCGTTCGAGGCCGGTGAGTTCCTCCGGGGTCGCTCCGGTGGTGCCCAGCCATCGGGCCGCCCGTATCCCGGCGGGGAAGGGTTCGGCTCTCTCCTGCTCGTGCCGTACCGGGTCCAGCCATGCGTCGCTCCAGCGCTGGAGCAGGTCGCGCCATGGGCGGGTGGCGGGCTGGTGCCCGGGTTCGGGGTGTTCCTTCTCGGTGGCCGGCATGCCCGGAGGGTACGCGGGGGCACCGGAACCCCTGCCCGGGGTGGTGGGTTTCGCAACCGTGGGGGGTGGGGGTGCGTCCCGGGTGGGGACGGGTGTGGCGGGTCGGGCGAACGGGGTGGAGCGGTGGTGGGGTCGGGCGGGCGTCGGCGGGTTGTGGGGGTGGTGCCGTGGGGGGTGGCGGCGGGGGCGGTCGCGTGGTGTCTGGTGGGGGTGTGGCGTGCCGCGCGGCTGGAGAACTATCCCTGGAACGTCTGGACGCCGATCGGTTACGGGGCGGTCAAGGGGGTGTTCCTGGGGCTGCTGGCGGGTGGGTGCGCGGTGCTGGCGCTGCGGGTGGGCCGGGCCGACGGGAGCCGGGCGGGGCGGTTCGCGGGGCTCGTGTTCGGGGGTGGGCTGCTGGGTGGTCTGGTGCCGGGAACGTTGCGGGACTTCCTGGGTGATCCGCAGCCCCGGACTCTGTACTACTTCGACGGCCCGCGGCCCGAATCGGAGTGGTACTGGCGGCCGTTGTTGTCGGAGTGGGTGTTGTGCACGGTGTTGCCGGCGCTGGGTTGTGCGGTGCTGTTGACCGCGGGTGCGCTGGTGTCGGTCCGGTCCGTGCGCCGCGAGAGTGCGGGGTGGGTGGTGCCGGCCCTGGTCGGGGTGGCGCTGCTGGTCCTGCCGGAGTGGGCGGCCGACGGGCTGCCCGGGCCGGAGGGCAATGGTGATCATGTCAATGAGTCGGCCGCGGCCGGGCTCGTCGTCCTGGCCACGGGGTTCGGGTTGCTGGTGACCGCCGGGGTGGTGCGGTCGAGGCGCGGGCGCTCGGCCCGCCGGGGCGGGGCCTCGTCATCGGCCCCGCCGTCGGGCGGCGTTTCGTCCCGCGCCCCGGGCGCCCCCGGGCTCAGGCCCGGCCCTCCGTCGCGGACTCCTCCGCGATCCGCTCGTGGTGACGGATGACCTCCGCGACGATGAAGTTCAGCAGCTTCTCCGCGAAGGCCGGGTCCAGGTGCGCGCTCTCCGCCAGTTGTCTCAGCCGGGCGATCTGACGGCTCTCGCGGGCCGGGTCCGCCGGGGGGAGGTGGTGGGCGGCCTTGAGGTGGCCGACCTGCTGGGTGCACTTGAAGCGCTCGGCGAGCATGTGGACGACAGCGGCGTCGATGTTGTCGATGCTCTGGCGCAGCCGGTTCAGTTCCGCGCTCACGGACTCGTCGATGTCCCTCGTGGTCATGGTCAGCGAGCTTACGGCCTCGGGGGCGGCGGGCAACGGGCCGCCGGCCGCTCCCGGGTGGTCAGCCCGCCGGTGGCGGGGGTCCCGCCGGGCCGGGGGTGATGATCGTCGGAGGGTTCTCCGGGCCGGGGACCCGGTCGCTCCAGCCGCCGGGGACGTTGCGGCCCTGCTGTTCGCGGAAGCGGACCGGGGCGGTGCCGACCCGGCGGGCGAAGAGGCGGGAGAAGTACGCCGGGTCGTCGTATCCGACGCGGCGGGCGACGGCGGCGACCGGCAGGTCCGTGGCGGCGAGGAGTTCCTTGGCCCGGCCGAGCCGGATGCCGAGGAGGTAGTCCTTGGGGCTGCATCCGGCGCCCCGGCGGACCGCCGTGCGCAGTTCGGCGGGGGTCATGCCGTGCCGGGCGGCGTGTTCGGCGACGGTCAGCGGCTGGAAGGCGTCGCGGGCGAGGGCCTGCAGGACCGGGTCGCCGTCGGGGCTGACGTCGGCGCGGGCCCGGCGCAGGGCGACGAGGAGTTCGTGGACGGCGGCGCCGGTCTCGACCTCCAGCAGCGGGTTGCCGCGCCGGGCCGCCCGTACCATCCGGCCCACCGCGGCCCGTGGGCCGGCCGTGTCGGAGAGCGGGACGAGCGGGCGGTCGGGCTCGATGTAGCCGAGTTCGGTGTAGGTGGCGGTGGCGGGGCCGGTGAAGTCGACGAAGCTCTCGTCCCAGCCGGTGCCGGGGTCGGCGCCGTAGTGGTGCGGGGTGCCGGGGGTGAGCCAGATCAGGCTGGGGCCGACGACGGGCATCCGGCGGCCGTCGGGGCCGGTGAACCAGCCGGTGCCGGAGTTGATGACGACGGCCACGTGGTGGTCCAGGGTGCGCGGGCCGACGGTGGGCAGTGCGCCGTGCTGGAGCCCCACGCCCAGGCAGACGAGTCCCAGCCGGTGGTGGAGCGGGCTGGGTGTGAAGAAGCGCATCCAGGTGTGGTACATCGGTTTTCCCTCCTCCCCCGCGGTCGTGCCGGTCCGGTGCGGTGTCGCCCGGTCCGGTCTCCGTGTCCGAACAATTGTGTCCAAACAGCAGTGATCTTTGTCCATGGACCGGTCGGGCGCCAGGGGCGAGAGTGGGTGCCATCCTTCCTTCCGGGTTCGCCCGCTCCGTGGTGCGTGCCGTCGTACGGGCCCGGGGCGGCGGCGTTCCGGGGACCGCGCGCACAGGAGAGTACGAGCACGATGGCTGACTTCACCGTGGGGGACGACCACTTCCGGCTCGACGGGAAGCCCGTACGGCTGCTGTCGGGGGCCCTGCACTACTTCCGGGTGCACGAGGCGCAGTGGGACCACCGGCTGGCGATGCTGCGTGCCATGGGTCTCAACTGTGTCGAGACGTACGTGCCGTGGAATCTGCACGAGCCGCAGCCGGGGCGGTTCCGGGACGTGGCGGCGCTGGGCCGGTTCCTGGACGCGGCGCAGCGGGCCGGGTTGTGGGCGATCGTCCGGCCGGGTCCGTACATCTGTGCCGAGTGGGAGAACGGCGGGCTGCCGGTGTGGGTGACGGGGCGGTTCGGGCGCCGGGTGCGGACCCGTGACGCGGAGTACCTGGACGCGGTGGAGCGGTGGTTCTCGGCGCTGCTGCCGCAGGTGGTGCAGCGGCAGATCGGGCGCGGCGGTCCGGTGATCATGGTTCAGGCGGAGAACGAGTACGGGAGCTACGGCACCGACCGGGTCTATCTCCGGCGGGTGGTGGGGATGCTGCGGGAGCGCGGGGTGACCGTTCCGCTGTTCACCTCCGACGGGCCGGAGGACCACATGCTCACGGGTGGTTCCGTGCCGGGTCTGCTCGCCACGGCGAATTTCGGGTCGGGTGCGCGCAAGGCGTTCGAGGTGTTGCGCCGCCATCAGCCGAAGGGGCCGCTGATGTGCATGGAGTTCTGGTGCGGCTGGTTCGAGCACTGGGACGCCGAGCCGATCGTGCGGGGGCCGGAGCAGGCGGCGCAGGAGTTGCGGGAGGTCCTGGAGTGCGGGGCCTCGGTGAACATCTACATGGCGCACGGGGGGACGAATTTCGCCGGGTGGGCGGGGGCCAACCGGTCGGGTCCGTATCAGGACCGGGATTTCGAGCCGACGGTGACGTCGTACGACTACGACGCGCCGATCGACGAGTACGGGCGTCCCACGGAGAAGTTCTGGCGGTTTCGCGAGGTGCTCGCCCCGTATGCGGAGGGGCCGCTTCCGGAGCTTCCGCCGGTGCCCGTCGGGCCGGCCGCGCCGGTGCGGGCGGAGCTGACGGAGCGGGCGTCGCTGGACGCGGTGCTGGAGGTGCTGGGCGACGAGGAGTCGGCGCCCTCGGGTGTTCCGCCGACCTTCGAGGAGCTGGGGGTCGACCGGGGTCTGGTGCGTTACCGGGTGGGTGTGCCGGGGCCGCGCCGGCCGTATGCCCTCGGTGTGTCGGGGCTCCGGGACCGGGCCGTGGTGTACGTGGACGGGGTCCGGGCGGGTGTGCTGAGCGAGGGGAACGACACGCTGGACGAGCCGGTGGCCGGGCCTGCGGAGGTCGAGCTGTGGGTGGAGTCGCTGGGCCGGGTCAATTACGGGCCGCGGCTCGGGGAGTCCAAGGGGATCACCGGCGGGGTGCTGCACGAGCGGCAGTATCTGCACGGGGTGCGGGCCCGTGCGCTGCGGCTGGCGGCGTTCGAGGAGCCGGACGCGGTGGCCGAGGTCCCCTTCGGGGAGGTCGGGGAGGCCGGGGCGACCGGGTTGTTCCGGGGGACGTTCGAGTTCACCGGGGCGTCCGGGGTGGGGCACGCGGGGCTCGAACTGCCGGGCTGGACGCGCGGGTTCGTGTGGGTGAACGGCTTCGGGCTGGGGCGCTACTGGTCGGTGGGCCCGCAGCGGACGCTGTACGTGCCGGGGCCGGTGCTGCGGGAGGGTGTCAACGAGGTGTGGGTGCTGGAGCTGGAGGGCTCGGGCGCGCCGTGCGTGGAGCTGGGGTCGGGGGGGGGGGGGGGGGGGGGGGGGGGCCCGCGGCGGGGGGGGGGGGGGGGTGGGGGGGGGGGGGGGGGGGGGGGGGGGGGGGGGGGGGGGGCCCCCCCGCGACCGGGCCGGCGAGGACCGCGAGGACGGCCGCGGCACCGATTGCGAGGTT
>NZ_JBIAQQ010000003.1:233894-444338 GCF_042889165.1 Streptomyces sp. NPDC002669
GGGCGGGGGGGGGGGGGGGGGGGGGGCGGGGGGGGGCGGGCCGGGCGGCGGGGGGGGGGGGGGGGGGGGCGCCCCCCCCCCCCCCCCCCCCCCCCCGGGGGTGTTCAGGTGTGACGTGTGCTGCGGCTGCCGGGGCCGGTGGGACTCGGGTACCGGCCCCGGGGTGGCCGGGTCCGGGCCGGAGCACGGCGGCTCGGGTCCTGGCGTGGCCGTGCTCCGGGGGCCGGACACCGGCCGGCAGCCGCCCGGCCCCGGTCGGCTCACGGCCGCCGGTGCCGGGGTCGGGCCGCCGGGGTCAGAGCGTGGCCGCGGCGGACGCGATCTGGGAGGCGAAGGTCGAGACCTCGGTGTACACACCGGGGTAGCCGGCCCTGGCGCAGCCCTGGCCCCAGCTGACGATGCCCACCTGGATCCAGGCTCCGGTGCTGTCCCTGCGGAACATGGGGCCGCCGGAGTCGCCCTGGCAGGTGTCCACGCCGCCGGTGTCGATCAGTCCGGCGCAGATCTCCTCGCCGGGGACGAGGTCGCCGCCGTACGCGTCCTGGCAGTCGGCGTCGGAGACGAACGGCACGGTGGCCTTGAGCAGGTAGCGCTGCTGGGCGCCGCCCTCGGTGGCCGCGCCCCAGCCGGCGATGGTGAAGGTGCCGTTGTTGTACGCGGTGCTGGTGGCGATCTTCAGGGTCGGCTGGTTGATGGGCTGGGCGAGCTTGATCAGTGCCCAGTCCTTGCCCTGGCCGTTGTAGCCGGGGGCCTGGAGGACCTTGGTGGAGCGGACCTTGACGGCGCTGGAGGACTGGAGGTCGACCACGCCTCCGGTGGCGGTGATGGAGGTGTCGTTGCCCGAGCCGTCCACGCAGTGCGCGGCGGTGAGGACGATGTCCTTGGCGTAGAGGGCGCCGCCGCAGCCCATCGACAGCCGGACCATGAACGGGAACTCGCCCTGTGCCGCGCGGGTTCCGCCGACGACCGGGTTGGGGGCCGCGGAGGCGCCGGCGGGCTGGAGGCTGACCGCCGCGAGGACCACGGCGGCTATGACGGAACATCTCTTCACGGCACGCAGAAGCTGCTTCAAGGGATTTCCTTCTTTCGTGGGGGGTGCGTGTGGGGGGTGCGTGTGGGGGTGCTGTGCCCGGCCGGGGGCGCGACCGCGGGCGGCGCGGCACCGCGACACACCGTTGGTCATGCCCTCGACAAAGGCTGGTTCGGATTATCCGGAAATGATCACCTGGCCCACAAGGATCACTTTCCGGCCAATTCCGGTCCGGGATCGCCCGCGTGATCGCCCACGGGGCGGTGGTGGCGCCCCGTGGAGCGGACTCCCGGCACCCCCCGGGTCGTTACAGTGAGGACCGGGGGACCGCGCGGACGGGGGTGGGACGTGACGGACGGCGACGGGAACGGCGGCCGGGGCGGCGGCCCGGTGGTCCACGGCTTCCCGCACCTCGAAACCGTCCGGGCCGCGATCACCGCGCTGTACCGGCGGCTCTCGTACGACGGCGTCCACGCCTACGCCGCCAGCCTCGTCCCGGCCGACGCGGCCTTCGACGACCGGGACGACCTGCACCTCGGCGCCCAGCGGGTGGCGCGGGCCGTGGTCCAGCACCTGCGACTGCCGGACGCCCGCATGATCGTGGCCTTCCGGACGATGGAGCACGCCGCGGCCGTCGAACTCACGGCGGGGCCCGAGTACTTCGTCGAGCTGAACGACCGCTTCCGCACCCACCGCAGGGACATCGGCGCCGCGCTCGCGCACGAGGCCACGCACGTGCTGCTGCACCGCCTGGGCCTGGAGTTCCCCGGCACGCGCGACAACGAGATCCTCACCGACACCGTGACGACGTACCTGGGCGCGGGCTGGCTGCTGCTCGACGCCTTCCGCGAGGACGGGGTCTCCAGCCAGAAGCTCGGCTACCTCACGCCGGAGGAGTTCGGGTACGTCCTCGCCAAGCGGGCACTCGTCCTCGGCGAGGACCCCTCCCCGTGGTTCACCAGCCCGCAGGCCTGCACCGCCTACGGGAAGGGATACGCGCGGGCGCTCCGGGACCTGCGGCAGCCGCCCCTCGCGGCCGCCGGGTGGGCGGCCCGCCGCCGTTACGCCAAGGACCGGCGGCACGCCCGCGGCCACCCGGACACCGCCCCGGCCCCGGATGTCCCGTACGCCTTCGACAGCGGCCCGCAGGGGCTGCGGGTCTCCTTCGCCTGCCCCGTCTGCCACCAGCGCATCCGGGTGCCGGTGCGCGGCCGGGTGCGGGTCCGCTGCGGGCTGTGCCATACAGTCCTGGACTGCGACACCTGAACCGGACAAGGGGGCGCGACGTGCAGATGCCCGAGGCCGGACGGTCCTGGCTGCTGGATTGCGTGGTCGGCGCGATCCTCACGTGGGACGAGTCCCCCGCGTCGGCCGCCCGCCGGCTGGACGCCCTGCTGCGCGGGGCGACGCCGCACGAGGTGATGCGGCTGGAATCCGACTACCGGGGCCGGCGCCACGGTCTCGGGGTCCTCTGCCCCGGCGTCCTGCACGACGACGGCGTCCCGGCCGACGACGGCACCACGGACGACCGCGAAGAAGCGGACGAGGACGAAGAAGCGGGCGACGGCACGGTGTCCGGCCGGTACGGCCCGGCCGTGGCGGCCCTGATGTCGTTCGACCGGTCCGGGCACATCCGGGAGACCGGCGTCGCCCGGCTCGCCGGGACCGGGGACCCCTTCGCGCTCCCCTTCCTCCTGCTGCGGCTGAACGACCCGGTCGAGCAGGTGCGGGACCTCGCCCGGGACGCGGTCACCACCCGCCTGGACCCCGGCCACGTGGACCTCCTGGTCCAGCTCCTGCCGCTCCTCGACGGGCTGCGCGGCCGGCGCCGGGCGGGGCGCCTGCTGACCTCGGTGGAGGACCTGCTCCACCGGCACGGCACGGTGGCGCTGTGGCACGGGGCGCGATCGGACGATTCCCCGGTGCGGGCGAGCTGTCTGCGCCGGCTGGCCCGGACCGAGCCGGTCGCGGCCGTCGAGACGGCCTTCTCGTCCCGGGAGCCCTCGTTGTGGCAGTGGGGCGCCCGCGTCGCCACCTCCTCGCGCCTGGCACCCGCCGAACAGGACGCGCTGCTCCCGCACCTGGAGGCCAGCAGCAGCCCCCGCATCCGGCTGCGGGCGCTGCGGGCCCGGGCCCGGCAGCCGCACGGCGAGGTCCATCTGCGCCGGGCCATGCTCGATCCGGACGCCAGGGTCCGCTACCACGCCCGCGCCACCCTGTACGCCCGCGGGCACACGGACCTCGCGCCGCAGGTGTACCGCGACGCCCTGGCACCGGCCCGGGTGCCGGACGCGACCGCCGTGGGCGCGCTCGGCGGGCTGTCCGACCTGGGCGGCGCATGCGACGTGCCGCGGATACTGGACTTCACGGCCCACCCCGGGGCACGCGTACGCGCCGAGGCGTGGCGCGCCCTGAACATCCTGGCCCCGGCGGAAGTGGCCGCCAGGATCGACCGGTTGGCCGCCGACCCCAGCGGCAGGGTACGGCGCCACCTCCCGCGACGGCCTCCCCAGTAGGTCCTCCGGCAGCGGGCGGCGCGGGTCAGTCCGGGAAGGTGCGGGAGGGATCGTCGGCCGCCGTTCGGGAAGTACGCGGAAGGCGGGGCGGCGGGGGGCCGGCGAGGGGGCAGTGGGTGCCGGTGTAGATCGTCGGCATGCACTTGTTGCAGTGGATGCACAGGGAGCGCGTCCGCGGCCGCTCCCCCATCCGGTTCACCAGGTCCGGTTCACGCAGGAGCGCGCGGGCCATGGCCACGTACTCGAAGCCCTCCGCCATGGCCTGTTCGACGGTCGCCCGGTGGGTGATGCCGCCGAGCAGGATCAGCGGGAGGCTCAGCTCTGCCCTGAACTGGCGGGCCGAGGGCAGCAGGTACGCCTCCTCGTACGGGTAGGAGCGCAGGAACCTGCCGCCGGCCAGGCGGATGCCCAGCCGTGCGGGGCGGGGGAAGGCCGCGGCGAACTCGGTGAGCGGCGCGTCGCCGCGGAACAGGTACATCGGGTTGAACAGGGAGCTGCCGGCGGTCAGTTCGAGGGCGTCGACCGTGCCGTCCTCCTGGAGCCGGCGGGCGACCCGGAGGCTCTCGTCGAGCCAGAGGCCCCCGGGCACCCCGTCGTCCATGTTGAGCTTGGCGGTGATCGCGACGGCGCCGCCGACCTCGTCGCGCACGGCGCGGGCGATGCCGAGGGCGACCTTGGCGCGGTTGTCGAGGCTGCCCCCGTAGGCGTCGTCACGGTGGTTGAGGCGGCGGCTGAGGAACGAGCTGGCCAGGTAGTTGTGGCCGAAGTGCAGTTCGACCGCGTCGAATCCGGACTCGACGGCCAGCCGGGCGGCGGTGGCGTGGGCGCGGACGACCCGGGCGATGTCCTCGGCGGTCGCCGTCCGGGTCATCCGCATGCCGAGCGGGCTGAGGAACCGTCCGGGGGCGAGGGCCGGGAGCCGGTTGGACCGCGCGTCGGCGACCGGGCCCGCGTGGCCGAGCTGGGCGCTGATCGCGGCGCCCTCGCGGTGCACGGCGTCGGTGAGCCGGCGCAGCCCCGGGACCGCCTCGGGGCGCATCCAGATCTGCCGGCGCTCGGTGCGGCCCTCGGGGGCGACGGCGCAGTACGCGACGGTGGTCATGCCCACCCCGCCGGCGGCGGGGCGGCGGTGGTACGCGATCAGTTCGTCGGTGACCAGGCCGTCGGGCGTCACGCCCTCGAAGGTGGCGGCCCTGATGAAGCGGTTGCGCAGGGTGAGGGGCCCCAGCCGGGCGGGCGCGAAGGGGTCCGGTGCGGGCGGTGCGGGGGCGGGTGGCCGAGGGGGCATGCCGGTCTCCGATGCGGGTGGGTGAGGACGACGGGTGTGCACGGCGGTGTACGAGGGGGCAGGCGGGCCGGACGGGGAAACCGGCGGCCGGGAACGCGACGGCGCGTACCGCGCGCACGGCGCACGGACCGCCCGGCGCACGACCCGCCCGTACGGCGAACGGCGCGCGGCACGGGGCGGGGCGTCCGGAGGCCCCGGGCGGCCCGTCCCTCAGCCGCCGCCCCGCCCCGCCCCGTACACCGGCCGGGCCGGTTCCGCCCCGGCGAGGAGTTTGCGCACCGCCTCCCCCGCGTCCGCCGGGGCCCAGCGCGCGCCCCGGTCCGTGGTGGGGCCGGGGCGCCAGCCCTCCATGACCGTGAGCCGGCCGGCCTCCGCCTCGAAGACCCGTCCGGTGACCCCGTCGCTCGCGGCCGAGCCGAGCCACACCACCAGCGGGGACACGTTCTCCGGGGCCATCGCGTCGAAGCCGCCGTCCTCGGGGGCCGCCATCGCCCCGGCGAACGTCCGCTCGGTCATCCGGGTGCGGGCCGCCGGGGCGATGGCGTTGACCTGGATCCCGTACCGGCCCAGTTCCGCGGCGGCGACCAGGGTGAGGCCCACGACGCCCGCCTTCGCGGCGGAGTAGTTGCCCTGCCCGACGCTGCCGAGCAGCCCCGCGCCCGAACTGGTGTTGATCACCCGGGCGACCGGTGCGCGGCCCGCCTTCGCCTCGGTCCGCCAGTGCTCGGCCGCGTACCGCAAGGGCAGGAAGTGGCCCTTGAGGTGGACCCGTATCACGGCGTCCCAGTCGTCCTCGGACAGGTTCACCAGCATCCGGTCGCGCAGGAATCCCGCGTTGTTGACCAGGGTGTCCAGCCGCCCGAAGTTCTCCAGCGCGGCCCGGACCAGGGATGCGGCCCCCTCGGCCGTGGCGATGTCGCCGCCGTGGACCACCGCCTCGCCGCCCGCCGCCACGATCTCGTCGGCGACCTGCCGGGCCGGACCGGCCGAGCCCCCGTCGCCGCCGGGGCCGACGCCCAGGTCGTTGACCACCACCCGGGCCCCCTCGGCGGCGAAGGCGAGCGCGTGGGCCCGGCCGAGTCCCCGCCCGGCGCCGGTCACGATCACGACGCGCCCCCGGCACAGTCCCCCCGCGCCCTTCCGGTTCCCCGTCCCGTCCCGTTCCTCACTGCTCGCGGTCATCACACATCTCCTTGTTGGCGATGCGGTGGCAGGCTGCTACCTTCCACACCTAACAAATGTTTGGTGGAAAGGTAGCTGATTCGCTCATGGGTGTCTCCACCACGAGCCCCGACAGGGGCGTCCGTCTCGTCACGGTCGACCACCCGCCCGTCAACGCCCTTCCCGTGCGGGGCTGGTACGAGCTGGCCGACGCGCTCCGGGCGGCGGGCCGCGATCCCGGTGTCCGCTGCGTCGTGCTGGCCGCCGCCGGGCGCGGGTTCAACGCGGGCGTCGACATCAAGGAGATCCAGCGCGACACCGGGCACGGGGCCCTGCTCGGCGCCAACCGGGGCTGCTACGAGGCGTTCGCCGCCGTGTACGAGTGCGAGGTCCCGGTGGTCGCGGCGGTGCACGGCTTCTGCCTCGGCGGGGGCATCGGCCTGGTCGGCAACGCGGACGCGATCGTGGCGAGCGACGACGCGACGTTCGGTCTGCCCGAGCTGGACCGGGGCGCGCTCGGGGCGGCGACCCATCTCGCCCGGCTCGTGCCCCAGCACCTGATGCGCGCGCTCTACTACACCTCGCGCACCGCCACCGCCGCCGAGCTGCACGCCCACGGCTCGGTCTGGAAGGTCGTGCCGCGCGCCGGGCTCATGGCCGCCGCGCTGGAGCTGGCGGGCGAGATCGCCCGCAAGGACGGCACCCTGATCCGGCTGGCCAAGGCCGCCATCAACGGCATCGACCCGGTGGACGTGCGCCGCAGCTACCGCTTCGAGCAGGGCTTCACCTTCGAGGCCAACCTCGGCGGGGTCGCGGACCGGGTCCGCGACGCCTTCGGCAGGGAGGAACGACCGTGACCGAAACCGATACCGGGACGGACACCGGCACGAGGGCCGGTGCGAGGACCGACAAGACCATGACCGTGCAGGAGGTCGTCTCCCGGCTCGACAGCGGGATGACGATCGGCATCGGCGGCTGGGGCTCGCGCCGCAAGCCGATGGCCCTGGTGCGGGCGCTGCTGCGCTCCCCCGTCACCGATCTCACCGTGATCTCCTACGGCGGCCCCGACGTGGGGCTGCTCGCCGCCGCCGGCAGGATCCGCAAGCTGGTCGCGGCCTTCGCCACCCTCGACTCGATCCCGCTCGAACCCCATTTCAGGGCGGCCCGTCAGCGCGGCGCGTTCGAGCTGACGGAGATCGACGAGGCCATGTTCATGTGGGGGCTGCACGCCGCCGCGAACCGGCTGCCGTTCCTCCCCGTGCGCGCCGGTCTCGGCTCGGACGTGATGCGGGTCAACCCGGAGCTGCGCACGGTTCTCTCGCCGTACGCGGACGGTGAGGAGTTCGTCGCGATGCCCGCCCTGCGGATGGACGCCGCGCTGGTCCACCTGAACCGTGCCGACCGCTTCGGCAACGGCCAGTACCTCGGCCCCGACCCGTACTTCGACGACCTGTTCTGCGAGGCGGCCGACACCGCGTACGTCTCCTGCGAACGCATCGTGGACACCGCCGAGCTGACCGAGAAGGCCGCCCCGCAGACCCTCCTGGTCAAGCGGCATTCCGTCACCGGCGTCGTCGAGACCCCCGGCGGCGCGCACTTCACCTCCTGCGTGCCCGACCATCCGCGCGACGAGGCGTTCCAGAAGGAGTACGCGACCGCCGCCGCCGATCCCGCCGCCTGGGCCGCCTTCACCGAGCGCTTCCTGCCCGCGGACGGCGACGAGAACAGCTACCGGTCGGCCGTCCGGGCCTGGCACGAGGAGCGGGAATGACCACCACGAACGACACGTCCGCCGGTCCCGTCACCCGGGCCGAGTACTGCGTGATCGCCTGCGCCGACGCCTGGCGCGGCGACGGCGAGGTGCTCGCCAGCCCGATGGGGGTCGTCCCCTCCGTCGGGGCCCGGCTCGCCCGGCTCACCTTCTCGCCCGATCTGCTGCTCACCGACGGCGAGGCGCTGATCGTCGGCCCGGACGGCACCACGGAGGGCTGGCTGCCGTACCGGCTGCACCTGGCCATGGTCACCGGCGGCCGGCGGCACGTGATGATGGGGGCGAGCCAGATCGACCGGTTCGGCAACCAGAACATCTCCTGCATCGGCGACTGGGAACGGCCCGCCCGGCAGCTGCTCGGGGTGCGCGGCGCCCCGGTCAACACCCTGAACAACCCGGTCAGTTACTGGGTGCCGAGGCACTCCCCGCGGGTCTTCGTCGAACGCGTCGACATGGTCTGCGGGGTGGGTTACGACCGGGCCGTGGCGGCCGGCCCGTCCGCGGCCCGCCACCACCGCATCCCCCGGGTCGTCACCGATCTCTGCGTCCTCGACTTCGCGACCCCGGACCGCTCGATGCGGCTGGCCTCGGTGCACCCCGGCGTCACCGTCGAGCAGGTCCGCGCGGCCACCGGTTTCCCGCTCGCGGTCCCGGACGAGGTCCCGTGCACCCGGGAGCCGACGGCGCAGGAGCTGCGCCTGATCCGCGAGGTCGTCGATCCGCGGGGCGCCCGGAACCGGGAGGTCGGGCCCTGATGCGCACCGCGTTCACGGAACTCGTCGGCGTCCGCCACCCCATCGTGCAGACCGGCATGGGCTGGGTCGCGGGCCCCCGCCTGGTCTCCGCGACGGCCCGGGCGGGCGCCCTGGGCATCCTGGCCTCCGCGACGATGACCCCCGAGCTGCTGCGGGCGGCGGTGCGGGAGGTCAAGTCCCGTACGGACGAGCCGTTCGGGGTCAATCTGCGCGCCGACGCCGGTGACGCGCGCGAGCGGGTGCGGATCATCATCGACGAGGGCGTGGCGGTGGCGTCCTTCGCACTGGCCCCGTCGAAGGAGCTCATCGCGGAGCTGAAGGACGCGGGCGTGGTCGTGATCCCGTCGATCGGCGCCCGGCGGCATGCCGAGAAGGTCGCGGCGTGGGGTGCGGACGCGGTGATCGTGCAGGGCGGCGAGGGCGGCGGGCACACCGGCGAGGTGGCCACCACCGTGCTGCTGCCGCAGGTCGTCGACGCGGTGGACATCCCGGTGGTCGCGGCGGGCGGTTTCCACGACGGGCGGGGCCTGGTCGCGGCGCTGGCGTACGGGGCGGCGGGCATCGCGATGGGCACGCGCTTCCTGCTGACGTCGGACTCGACCGTGCCGGACGCGGTGAAGGCGCGCTATCTGGCGGCGGGCGTCAGGGACGTCACGGTCACCACGGCGGTGGACGGGCTGCCGCACCGGATGCTGCGCACGGAGATGGTCGCCGCGCTGGAACACGCGGGCCGGGCGCGGGCGTTGGCGCAGGCGGTGCGCCGGGCGGCGGCCTTCCGGCGGATCTTCGGCATCGGCTGGTCCCGGATGGTGCGCGACGGTCTCGCGATGAGGCACGGCAAGGACCTGTCCTGGAGCCAGCTCCTGCTGGCCGCCAACACGCCGATGCTCCTGAAGGCGTCCATGGTCGACGGCCGGACGGATCTGGGCGTGATGGCGTCGGGCCAGGTGGCGGGGCTGATCGAGGACCTGCCCAGCTGTGCGGAGCTGGTGGAACGGGTGATGGCGCAGGCCCATGCGGCGCTGGGCGCGCTGCCGCCCGCCGGGGCCCCGGCGGGCTGAGGGGGAGGGAGGGGCGCGGCGGCCACCGGCGCCCCTCCCGTACGGTTACGCGGCCCTGCGGCCGCGTCCCGTCGTCGCGCCGCCGCGCCCGGCACCGCTGCGCCCGGCACCGGAGCCGCCGCGTCCCGCGCCGGACCGTCCGGCCCCGGCGCGGGCTTCGCCGCCGCGGGCCGCGCCCGAACCGGCGGACCGGGCCGTGCCGCCGGTGCCCGCCGTGCCGCGTGCCTCGCCGCCGCCGCGCCGGCCTCGGCTCCGTCCGCCCGAGGAGCCGCTGTTCGAGCGGGTGCGCTGCTTCGGCGGGGTCGGCTGCGGGACCTCGATGACGACCGCGACACCGGACGGTTCGCGGGCGCCGGTGATCCGGACGAGTTCCTCGTCGCCGGAGGAGACCCGGGTGGTCCGGGGGGCGATGCCCGCGTCGGCCATCAGCCGGGTCATGTCCCGCTTCTCCTCCGGCAGCACCAGGGTGACGACGCTGCCGGACTCCCCGGCGCGCGCCGTGCGCCCGCCCCGGTGGAGGTAGTCCTTGTGGTCGGTCGGCGGGTCCACGTTCACGACCAGGTCGAGGTCGTCGACATGGATGCCGCGGGCCGCCACGTTCGTCGCGACGAGCGCGGTGACCTGGCCGTTCTTGAACTGGTCCAGGGTCCGGTTGCGCTGCGGCTGGGAGCGTCCGCCGTGCAGGGCGGCGGCCCGTACACCGCTGGCGAGCAGCCGCTTGGCGAAGCGGTCGGCGGCGCGCTTGGTGTCCACGAACATGATCACGCGGCCGTCCCGGGCGGCGATCCTGGTGGCGACGGCCTTCTTGTCGGTCGCGTCGGCCACGTGCAGCACGTGGTGCTCCATCGTGGTGACCGCGCCCGCGGACGGGTCGACGGAGTGCACGACGGGGTCGGTGAGGAACATCTTGACCAGCCGGTCGATGTTCTTGTCGAGCGTGGCGGAGAACAGCATCCGCTGGCCGTCCGGCTCGACCTGCTTGAGCAGGGCGACGACCTGCGGCATGAAGCCCATGTCGGCCATCTGGTCGGCCTCGTCGAGGACGGTGATGGCGACCTGGCCGAGGTCGCAGTCGCCGCGCTCGATGAGGTCCTTCAGCCGTCCGGGCGTGGCGACGAGCACCTCGGCGCCGCGGCGCAGCGCGCCGGACTGCTTGGTGATCGACATGCCGCCGACGACGGTGGCCAGGCGCAGCTGCACGGAGGTCGCGTACGGCGTCAGCGCGTCGGTGACCTGCTGGGCGAGTTCGCGGGTGGGGACGAGGACGAGCGCGAGCGGGGCGCGCGGCTCGGCGCGCCGTCCGGCGGTGCGGGCGAGCAGGGCGAGACCGAAGGCGAGGGTCTTGCCGGATCCGGTGCGTCCGCGGCCGAGGATGTCGCGGCCGGCGAGCGAGTTCGGCAGGGTGGCGCCCTGGATCGGGAACGGGTCGGTGACGCCCTGCGCGGCAAGGGTTTTCAGCAGGGCCGCGGGCATGTCCAGCTCGGCGAACGCCTCGACGGCGGGCAGTGCGGGGGTCATGGTCTCGGGCAGGGCGAATTCACCCTGCGGCGGCGTGGCCCTGCGGCGGGGCGACGCCTTGCCGGATCCCTTGCCGGAACCCTTGGCGGTTGCCTTTGCCGGGGCCGTGCCGCGCCCCCTCGACGGGCGGTTGCGGGCGGGTCGGTCCTGGCGTTCGGAGCGGGTCATACGGAATTGCCCTCCTGGGGGATTCCTCGGGGGTTACTGGAATGCGTGTTCCATTGCGGGGACGTGCTGCGGGGGCGGCCGGTGGGCGGCGCCCCGGGACAGCACAAGCCGGGACCCGCACCTTCACGGTGCGGGCCCCGGCTGCGAGGTACGCGTCCGGCGATCAGGCCGGGACGATGTTCTCCGCCTGCGGGCCCTTCTGGCCCTGCGTGACGTCGAAGGTGACCTTCTGGCCTTCCTGGAGCTCACGGAAGCCCGAGGTGGCGATGTTGGAGTAGTGGGCGAAGACGTCGGCGCCGCCGCCGTCCTGCTCGATGAAGCCGAAGCCCTTTTCCGAGTTGAACCACTTCACGGTTCCAGTAGCCATGTCGTTCTCCTAAACAGAGGTGCAGTGCCGGAAATCCGCACTTTACGAATTCCAAGTCGCCGCATTGAGCCCCATCCGGAGAAGCCGGAAAACAATAATGCGCCTGAGGAAGCATTCCCGTCAGGCGCACATAAAGTTCATGGGTACCAAAACTGCAACTCGGCAACCGTAGCACGTTCCGTCGAGGTTCGACGGGAACACGCCGTGCCGAAGGCCGGCGTGTTCCCGTCCGGACCCTTGCGGTTTCCGGTCCGGGGAGCGTGCGGAACTCCGCCGGAACCCTTCTCGGGACCGGTCCGCGAGGGCCCGGCGGCGGCATCGGGCCGGGGCCGGCGCTCAGAGCCGTTCGATGACGGTGACGTTCGCCTGGCCGCCGCCCTCGCACATGGTCTGGAGCCCGTAGCGGCCGCCGGTGCGTTCCAGTTCGTGCAGCAGGGTGGTCATCAATCTGGCGCCGGTTGCGCCGAGCGGGTGACCCAGGGCGATCGCGCCGCCGTTGACGTTGACCCGGTCGGGGTCGGCGCCGGTCTCCTTCAGCCAGGCCAGGACGACCGGGGCGAACGCCTCGTTGATCTCGAACAGGTCGATGTCGTCGATGGTCATTCCGGTTTTCCTCAGGGCGTGCGCGGTGGCGGGGATCGGCGCCGACAGCATGCGGATCGGGTCCTCGGCGCGCACCGAGAGGTGGTGGACGCGGGCGCGGGGGGTGAGGCCGTGCTCGGCGACGGCGCGCTCGGAGGCGATGAGCAGGGCGGCGGCGCCGTCGGAGACCTGCGAGGAGCAGGCTGCGGTGATCGTGCCGCCCTCCACCACCGGTTTCAGCGCGGCCATCTTCTCCGGGGTGGTGTCGCGGCGCGGCCCCTCGTCGGTGGTGACGTCGCCGAGGGCGACGGTCTCGCGCGCGAAGCGGCCCTCGTCGACGGCGCGGATCGCGCGGTGGTGGGAGCGGAGCGCGAACTCCTCCATGTCCCGGCGGCCGATGCCCCACTTCTCGGCGATCAGCTGGGCGCCGTGGAACTGGTTGACCGGGGCGTCGCCGTACCGGGCGCGCCAGCCCTCGCTGCCCGCGTACGGGCCGTCCGTCAGGCCGAGGGGTTCGGCGGCCTGACGGGAGGCGAAGGCGATGGGTATCTGGGTCATGTTCTGGGTGCCGCCCGCGACGACCAGGTCCTGGGTGCCGGACAGGACGCCCTGGGCTGCGAAGTGCAGGGCCTGCTGGGAGGAGCCGCACTGGCGGTCGACGGTGACGCCGGGGACCTCCTCGGGCAGTCCGGCGGCCAGCCAGCAGGTGCGGGCGATGTCGCCGGCCTGCGGTCCGACGGTGTCGAGGCAGCCGAAGACGACGTCCTCGACGGCCGCCGGGTCGACGCCGGTCCGTTCGACGAGTGCCTTCAGGACGTGGGCGCCGAGGTCGGCGGGGTGGACCCGGCCGAGTCCGCCCCCGCGCCGGCCGACCGGGGTGCGTACCGCTTCGACGATGTATGCCTCGGCCATGGCTGCTGCTCCTCCTGGGGCGTGACGGGTCGGTTACGTGCGCAGGGCGATGCCGTCCAGGACCATCGAGAGGTACTGGCGGGCGATCTCCTCGGGGCTGTGCAGTCCGCCCGGCCGGTACCAGGACGCGGCGACCCAGACGGTGTCGCGGACGAAGCGGTAGGTGAGGCGGATGTCCAGGTCGGCGCGGAAGGTCCGGTCGGCGACGCCGCGCTCCAGCGTGCCGAGCCATGCCTTCTCGAACTTCTGCTGGGAGTCGACGAGGTACTGGAAGCGCGGCTGGGCGGCCAGGTGCCTGGACTCCTTCTGGTAGATGGCGACGGCGGCGCGGTGCCGGTCGATCTCCCGGAAGGACTCGGTGACGAGGGCCTCGATGGTCTCCCGGGGGCCGAGTCCGGCGGCGAGCACCGCGTCGTACCCCTCCCAGAGTTCGTCGAGGAAGGTCGAGAGGATCTCGTCGATCATCGATTCCTTGGAATCGAAGTGGTAGTAGAGGCTGCCCGCGAGCATCCCGGCCGCGTCCGCGATCTTGCGGACGGTGGTGGCGTTGTATCCCTGGGCGGCGAAGACCTCGGCGGCGGTGGCGAGCAGTTCGCGGCGCCGCTCGGGCGAGGGGGTCCCCTGGGGCTTCTTCTTGGTAGGCACCTGCCCATTCTCCGCCCGGCGGCCCTCCGGCCCCGGTCCGGCGGGCGGTGGTGGCGTCGCGGGCACCGCACGGTCAGGCACGCTGGCTGCTGACGGAGACGACCTCGCCGGTCAGGTACGAGGAGTAGCCGCTGGCGAGGAAGACGATGACGTTGGCGACCTCCCACGGTTCGGCGCTGCGGCCGAACGCCTCCTTCGCGGTGAGTTCGTCGAGGAGTTCGGCCGAGGTGACCTTCGCCAGGTGGGGGTGCATGGCGAGGCTGGGGGCGACGGCG
The DNA here is from genome assembly GCF_042889165.1 of Streptomyces sp. NPDC002669. Classification (NCBI taxonomy): domain Bacteria; kingdom Bacillati; phylum Actinomycetota; class Actinomycetes; order Kitasatosporales; family Streptomycetaceae; genus Streptomyces; species Streptomyces sp. NPDC002669. The sequence continues at coordinate 247,944 of NZ_JBIAQQ010000003.1, forward strand.
TTGACGCGCACCCCGTACGCGGCGGCCTCGATCGCGGCGCAGCGGGTGAGTGCCATGACGCCCGCCTTGGCGGCGGCGTAGTGGGCCTGGCCGCTCTGGGCGCGCCAGCCGACGACGGAGGCGTTGTTGACGACGACGCCGCCGCGGCCGGCCGCGCGCAGCGAGCGCAGGGCGGCGCGGGTGCAGCGGAAGGTGCCGTTCAGGGTGGTGTCGAGGACCTTGGTCCATTGTTCGTCGGTCATCTCGGTCAGTTCGGCGGTGCCGCCGAGCCCGGCGTTGTTGACGACGACGTCGAGGCCGCCGTGGACCCGTTCGGCGAGCGCGAACAGGGCCTGGACCTGGGTCTCGTCGGTGACGTCGCAGGGCAGCGCGGCGACGCGGTCCGCGCCGAACTCCTCGGCGAGGGCCTCCTCGCTCTCCTTCAGCCGGCGGGCGTGCAGGTCGCCGATGACGACGCGGGCGCCCTCCTCCAGGAACCTGCGGGCGGTGGCCCCGCCGATGCCGGCGCCCGCGGCGGCGGTGACGACGGCCGTGCGGCCGGCCAGCAGTCCGTGTCCCGGTACGTACTGCGGTGCGCTCACGCCCGTGCCTCCTCGGTCCCGTTCCTCGGATCCTCGACGGTGCTCGTGCCCGTACGTTAACCTACCAAACACTTGTTAGGGAAGGATGAGCCGATGCCCGCTGCCCACGACACATCCGCCGACGACCGCCGGGACGGCCCGGTGCTGTACGAGCGCCGGGGCCCGGTCGCGTACGTCACGATGAACCGCCCGCGCTACCGCAACGCCCAGAACTCGGCCATGACCTACGCCCTGGACGACGCGTTCTACCGGGCCGCCGAGGACGCCGAGGTCAAGGTGGTCGTGCTGACGGGCGCCGGGGAGCACTTCTCGGCGGGCCACGACATCGGCACCCCCGAGCGCGACGCGCACCTGCCCTTCGAGCGCCGGGCCGGACTGTGGTGGGACCACAGCGACAAGGCGGGCGCGGAGAGCCGTTTCGCCCGCGAGTCGGAGGTCTACCTCGGCATGTGCAGGCGCTGGCGCGAACTGCCGAAGCCGGTCGTCGCCTCGGTCCGGGGGGCGTGCGTGGCCGGCGGGCTGATGCTCGCCTGGGTCTGCGACCTGATCGTGGCGGGCGAGGACGCCTTCTTCGCCGATCCGGTGGTGCGGATGGGCATCCCCGGCGTCGAGTACTTCGCGCACCCCTGGGTGATGCCGCCCCGGATCGCGAAGGAGTTCCTGTTCACCGGCGACCGGATGAGCGCCCGCCGGGCGTACGAGATCGGCATGGTGAACCAGGTGGTGGCGCCGGACGAACTCGACGGCCGCACCCGGGAGCTGGCGGAGCGGATCGCCACGATGCCGCGCCTCGGGCTGGCCCTCACCAAGCGCGCGGTCAACCAGGCCGAGGACCTCCAGGGGCTGCACACCGGCCTGGACTCGGTCTTCGGCCTGCACCACCTCGCCCACGCGCACAACGCGGAGACGGCCGCGGACCCGCTCGGCGGGATGGACGTCGCCGCGATGAAGAAGGCGGGCGGCTGATGGACCTGTCGCGCACGCCGCAGGAGGAGGAGTTCCGGGCCGGGGCACGCCGCTGGCTGCGGGCCAACGTGCCCGCAGCACCGCTGCCGTCGCTGGAGACCGCCGAGGGCTTCGCCGCGCACCGGGAGTGGGAGGCCCGGCTGTACGCGGACCGCTGGTCGGTCGTCTCCTGGCCGGCCGCACACGGCGGCCGGGACGCCGACGTCTTCGGATGGCTGGCCTTCGAGGAGGAGTACTACGCGGCGGGCGGCCCCGGCCGGGTCTCGCAGAACGGCATCAACCTTCTCGCCCCGACGCTCTTCGACCACGGCACCGAGGAGCAGCGGGCCCGGATCCTGCCGCCGATGGCGAGCGGCGAGGTGATCTGGGCACAGGCGTGGTCCGAGCCGGAGGCCGGTTCGGACCTGGCGTCGCTGCGTTCGCGGGCGGTGCGCACCGAGGGCGGCTGGCTGCTGTCGGGGCAGAAGACCTGGTCCTCGCGGGCCGCGTTCGCGGACCGGGCGTTCGGCATCTTCCGTACGGACCCCGGGGCCGCGAAGCCGCACCACGGGCTGACGTATCTGATGTTCGACCTGTCGGCGCCCGGCGTCTCGGTCCGGCCGATCGGGCGGCTGGACGGCAAGCCCGCCTTCGCCGAACTGTTCCTGGACGAGGTGTTCGTGCCGGACGAGGACGTCATCGGGGAACCCGGCCAGGGCTGGCGCATCGCCATGTCGGCGACGGGCGCCGAGCGCGGGCTGATGCTCCGCTCCCCCGGCCGTTTCCTGGCCTCCGCCGACCGGCTCGCCGCGCTGTGGCGCGCCCACGGCGACCCGACGGACACGGCGCTGCGCGACCGGGTGGCGGACGCGGTGATCGGGGCGCGCGCCTATCAGCTCTTCACCTGCGCCGCCGCCTCGCGGTTCGCGGCGGGGACGGCCGTCGGCGCGGAATCCAGCCTGAACAAGGTGTTCTGGTCCGAGTACGACATCGCGCTGCACGAGACGGCACTCGACCTGCTGGGCCCGGACGGGGAACTCGCCGGTTCCGCGTGGGGCGAGGGGTACCTCTTCGCCCTCGCGGGCCCCATCTACGCCGGTACGAACGAGATCCAGCGCGACATCGTCGCCGAGCGGCTGCTCGGCCTGCCGAAGGGACGGCGCTGATGCGGTTCCTCCTCGACGACGAGCAGCGGGAGTTCGCCCGCTCGCTGGACGCGATGCTGGCGGCCTCGGACACCCCGTCGGCGGTACGGGCCTGGGCCGCCGGGGACCACGGGCCGGGCAGGGCTCTGTGGGACCGGCTGGCGCGGGCGGGGGTGTTCGCGCTGGCGGTTCCCGGCGCGTACGGGGGCGTGGGTCCGCTGCCGGTCGAAGTCGCGGTGGCCTTCACCGAGTTGGGGCGTCATGTGGTGCCGGGCCCGGTGGTGGAGACGGTCGCGGCCGGGGTGCTGCTGGCCGGGGCGGGCGGTCCGGCGGCCGGGGAGTGGCTGCCCGCGCTGGCGTCGGGCGCGGCGTCGGCGACGCTGCTGCCGGTAGACCGCGGGCGGTACGCGCTGGACGCGGACGCCGTGGACGCCGTGTTCACCGTGACCGGTGACGAGCTGCGGCTCGCGCCCGGCCCCGGGCGGCTCCATGTGTCGGCCGACCCGGCCCGGCGGCTGTGGCGGCCCGAGCCGGGCGGGAAGGTGATCGCCACCGGCCCGCGGGTGCGGGAGGCGGCGGGCCGGGCCTTCGAGTGGGCGTCGTTCGCGACGGCCGCGCAGGCGCTCGGCACCGGCGAGGCCCTGCTGCGGGCCACGGTCGGGTACGTGAAGCAGCGCACCCAGTTCGGTACGGCCGTCGGCTCCTTCCAGGCGGTCAAGCACCGGCTCGCGGACGTGCTGATCGGGCTGGAGTTCGCCCGTCCGCTGCTGTACGGGGCGGCGCTCGCGCTCGCCGAGGGGGCGCCGGACGCCGGGGCGCGGGTGGCGGCGGCCAAGGTGACGGCGGGCGAGGCGGGGTACGCGGCGGCGCGGGCGGCCCTGCAACTGCACGGGGCGGTGGGGTACACCCAGGAGCTGGACCTGTCGCTGTGGCTGCGCCGGGCCCGCCCCCTGCGGGACGCGTGGGGGACGCCGGGGGCGTGCCGGGCGCGGGTGCTGGCGGGGCGGGCCGGGGACGGGGGCCGCTGACGGGCCCCGGGGCGGTCAGCTCCCCTCGGCCTCCCCGCGCAGGCGGATCACGCGCACCGGTTTCCCGGGCCGCCAGGTCCGGACCGCCAGTTCCTCGCCCTGCACGGAGACCCGGACCACCTCCTGGATCCGGGTGCGGAAGAGGTGGAACGGCTGGGGCGGGTCCACCTCCTCGACGAAGCGGGCCAGGACGTCGGGGTCGGTGACCTCCACGGCGCGGCCGGAGACCCGGACGTCGCCGTCGGTCATGTCGGCGTCCGGTCCGGGGTTGGCGTGCACCGCGAACCTCGGGTCGCGGCGCAGGTCCAGCGCCTTGCGCGAGTTCGGCATCATGCCGAGCCACAGCTCGCCGAAGCGGAAGTCCACCTCCAGCCCGGTCACGCGCGGCGATCCGTCCTTGCGCAGGGTCGCCAGGACGTGGTGCCTGTACTGCCCGAAGCGGGCGCGGACGGTTTCGGCGAAGTCCGGCTCGGCCGAGCGGAACTCTTCCCAGGAACTCGATGCCATGCGCCCATGGAACCCGGGATACCCGACATCTTCTGTCGTGTTTCCCGGCCCGCTCCGACCGGCCCGCCCTCCGGCCCGGCCGGCTCAGCCGTCCGACAGGGTGACCAGCAGCGCCCACCCGTGGGTCCGCAGCACCCCCGCCGCCGCGTCCCGCGTCAACAGTGCGTCGTAGCGGTCGAGTGCGCACTCCGTGCCGTCGAGCACCGCGCCGTCCTCCAGCGCGACGGCGAGCACCGCTCCGCCCGGGGGCGCCGACAGCCGGACGGTGCCGCGCACCACCGCGACGGCCGCGCTCGTCCGCCCCCTGCGGCACATCACGTTGAGGTTGACGACCGGGCCGCCGAGCAGTGTGCCGTCGGTCGCCAGGTCACCGGGGAAGTCGTGCGGCCAGTACGGCTCGTCGACGATGTGGTGCTCGCCGTCCACCATGAGGTCCATGCCGGCGCCCTCGACCACGGTCAGGGTGCGGTCGACGCCAGGGAACGTGGAGAACGGCCCGTCCCCGGTCACCTCGGCGAGGCTGACCCGCCAGTCGAAGGCGTCCATCGGCGCGCCCTCGGGATACGCCGCGATCTCCCGGGTGACTCCCCCGCCGTTCTTCCAGGGCGTGGCCGTACGGTCGGCCGCGCGCAGCACCCGGGCGGTCACTTGACGATCCCCCGGGCCCTGGCCGCGGCCAGCCACTGCGGGAATTCGGCGACGAGCCGGTCGTAGAGTTCGGCGTCCGGGACCCGGCGCGGGTCGGATCCGGCGTGGAAGAAGCCGGCGTTGTCGACGGGCCGTTTGGCGGGCACGGGCAGTTCGTCGAGCTTGCGCAGAAAGTCGAACTGTTTGCTCCGCTTGTTGCCGAAGCCGATGAACTGCCAGAACATCGGCAGCTTCGCCGCCTTGCAGAGATAGCGCTCGGCCGCGTACTTGCTGGTCGGGCCGCCGTCCGTCTGGAAGACGACGAGCGCGGGCGCGGTGGCGCCGCTGTCGAGGTGGTGGTCGATGACGGCGTCCATGGCCAGGTGGTAGTTGGTCAGCCCCATGTGGCCGAGGTCCGCCGAGATCGCGTCGATCCGGCCGCGGTGGTTGTCCAGGGCCACGTCGGCGACGGCGTCGATGCCCGTGGAGAAGAAGAAGACCGGGACGCGGCCGTCGTCGTCCAGATGGGCCGCCAGCCCCAGCACCCGGTCGGCCAGGGCCTGGACGCTGCCGTTCTTGTAGTACCCCCGCATGGAGCCGGAGCGGTCGAGCACCAGGTAGACCGCGGCGCGTTCGCCGCCCAGGCGGTGCTTCGTCAACGAGACCGCGGCGCTCTTGTAGAGGCTGACCAGCGCGGGCGCGGTCTCCTCGATCTTGCGGAGGCTGATGGCCGGACCTGTTGCGGCGGGGGGCGAGCCGGCCATGCGGTGTCTCCGATCCTCGACGTGCCGGGACCTTGAGCGTAGGCCACCCGGATGTCACCCGGCCCGGGCGGTTCGCTATCTTGATCGCCGCCGTCCCCACCGGCCGCTCGTGCCAGTCCACCCGTGAAGGAGCCTGCCGTGGAGGCCGCGATCACCACCTGCTACCGGCATCCGTCGTACGAGACGTACGTGAGCTGCGTCCGCTGCGAACGCTTCATCTGTCCCGACTGCATGCGCGAGGCCGCCGTGGGCCACCAGTGCGTGGAGTGCGTGAAGGAGGGGCAGCGTTCGGTCCGGCAGGCGCGCACCGTGTTCGGCGGCACGGTGGCGAGGTCCGCGGTGCCGCTGGTCACCTATGTGCTGATCGGTCTCAACGTCCTGGTCTACCTGGGCGAGTTGATCCGTCCCGGGATCGTCGACCGGTTCGCGATGCTGGGTGCGGGGCTGAACGGCCCGGACGGGAACAAGTACCTGTACGAGGGCGGGAGCTTTCCCGGCTTCGACGTGGTCGGGGTGGTGGACGGCGAGTGGTACCGGCTGCTGACCGGCGCCTTCCTGCACCTGCCGCCGGACGCCTCGTCCTTCGGCTCGCTGCCGTTCGGGGTGCTGCACATCCTGTTCAACATGTACGCGCTGTGGAACCTGGGCCGGGTCGTCGAGGAGCAGTTGGGCCGGGTCCGCTATCTCGCGCTGTACCTGCTGTCCGCGCTGGGCGGTTCGGTGCTGGTGTACCTGATCGCGCCGTCGGACGGCACGGTGGGCGCCTCGGGTGCGGTCTTCGGTCTCGGGGCGGCGTTCTACGTCATCAACCGGCGGCTGGGCCGCGACATGCGGGCGGTGAACCGCTTCATGGCCGGCTTCCTGATCTGGATGCTGATCTCGGCCGGGTTCACCTCGTGGCAGGGCCACCTGGGCGGGCTGCTGACCGGCGGTCTGGTCACGGTGGCGTACGCCTACGCGCCGGCCGGGCGCCGCACGACGGTCCAGGCCGCCGCGTGCGTGGTGCTGGGCGCGGCGCTGGTGCTGCTGGTGGTGCTCAAGACGTCCGCGCTGACCGGCTGAGCGCGTCCGGGGCCGGTCCGGGGGTGCCCCGCCCGGCCCCGGACGCGCCACGGCGCCTGCCGGGATCGTCCGGTCGGGGACGGGCAGGCGCCGTGTCGGTTCCGCACGCCGTTGTGCGGGACGTCCGGGGTGTCGCGATCAGACCATGAGGGCACGGTCCGTCGGGCGGATCGGGGCCGGCAGGGCGCTGGCTCCGGTGAGGAAGCGGTCCACGCCGCGCGCCGCGGAGCGGCCCTCGGCGATGGCCCACACGATGAGGGACTGGCCGCGGCCCGCGTCACCGGCGACGAACACGCCGTCGACGTTGGTGGCGAAGTCCGCGTCGCGCGCGACGTTGCCGCGCTCGTCGAGCTCCAGGCCGAACTGCTGGACCAGGCCGTTGGACTGGTCGGTGCCGGTGAAGCCCATGGCGAGGGTGACCAGCTGGGCGGGGATGCGCCGCTCGGTGCCGGGCTTCTGCACCGGCTTGCCGTCCTTGAACTCCACCTCGACCAGGTGCAGCGCCTGGACGTTGCCGTCCTCGTCGCCCTCGAAGTGGGTGGTGGACACGGAGTAGACGCGCTCGCCGCCCTCCTCGTGCGCGGAGGTGACCTTGTAGAGCATGGGGAACGTCGGCCAGGGCTGGTTGGCGTTCCGCTCGTCGCCCGGCCGGGGCATGATCTCCAGCTGGGTGACGGACAGGGCGCCCTGGCGGTGGGCGGTGCCGACGCAGTCGGCGCCGGTGTCGCCGCCGCCGATGACGACGACGTGCTTGCCCTCGGCGGTGATCGGGGCAACCGTCAGGTCGCCCTCCTGCACCTTGTTGGCCAGCGGCAGGTACTCCATGGCGAAGTGCACGCCGTTCAGCTCGCGGCCCGGGACGGGCAGGTCGCGGGAGACGGTGGCACCCGCGGCGATGACGACCGCGTCGTAGCGGCGGCGGAGCCTGGCCGCGTCGATGTCCCGGCCGATCTCGGTCTCGGTGCGGAACTTGGTGCCCTCCGCGCGCATCTGCTCGATGCGGCGGTTGATGTGCGACTTCTCCATCTTGAACTCGGGGATGCCGTACCGCAGGAGGCCCCCGATGCGGTCCGCGCGCTCGTAGACGGCGACCGTGTGACCGGCCCGGGTCAGCTGCTGGGCGGCGGCCAGGCCGGCCGGTCCCGAGCCGATGACCGCGACGGTCTTGCCGGAGAGCCGCTCGGGCGGCTGCGGGGTGACGTCGCCGTTGCCCCACGCCTTGTCGATGATGGAGACCTCGACGTTCTTGATGGTGACGGCCGGCTGGTTGATGCCGAGCACGCACGCCGACTCGCACGGGGCCGGGCAGAGCCGCCCGGTGAACTCCGGGAAGTTGTTCGTGGCGTGCAGCCGCTCGGACGCGGCCGCCCAGTCCTCGCGGTAGGCGTAGTCGTTCCACTCGGGGATGAGGTTTCCGAGCGGGCAGCCGTTGTGACAGAACGGGATGCCGCAGTCCATGCAGCGCCCGGCCTGCTTGCTGATGATCGGGAGCAGCGAGCCGGGGACGTAGACCTCGTTCCAGTCCTTGACGCGCTCGTTCACGGGGCGGGTCTCGGCGACCTCGCGCCCGGTGGTCAGAAAGCCCTTGGGGTCAGCCATGGGTCGCCGCCTCCATCATCTTCTCGGTGGTCTCCCGCTCGGAGAGACCGGCGAGCTCAGCGGCTTCCTTGGCGGCGAGCACTGCCTTGTACGTGGACGGGATGATCTTGCTGAAGCGGGCCACCGCCGTGTCCCAGTCGGCCAGCAGCTTCTCGGCGACCGTGGAGCCGGTCTCCTCGCGGTGGCGGCGCACCACGTCGTGCAGCCACCGCTCGTCGGTGTCGGAGAGGGCTTCGATCGCGCCGTGGTTGCCGGCGTTCACGTTGTCCCGGTCCAGGTCGATGACGTAGGCGACGCCGCCCGACATGCCGGCCGCGAAGTTGCGTCCGGTCTCGCCGAGGACGACGGCGTGTCCGCCGGTCATGTACTCGCAGCCGTGGTCGCCCACGCCTTCCGAGACGACCGTGGCGCCGGAGTTGCGGACGCAGAACCGCTCGCCGGTGCGGCCGCGCAGGAACAGTTCGCCGCCGGTGGCGCCGTAGGCGATGGTGTTGCCCGCGATGGTGGAGTACTCGGCGAGGTGGTCGGCGCCGCGGTCCGGGCGGACGACGATCCGGCCGCCGGACAGGCCCTTGCCGACGTAGTCGTTGGCGTCGCCCTCCAGGCGCAGCGTCACGCCGCTGGGCAGGAAGGCGCCGAAGGACTGGCCGGCGGAGCCGGTGAAGGTGATGTCGATGGTGTCCTGCGGCAGTCCCGCGCCGCCGAACTTCTTCGTCACCTCGTGGCCGAGCATGGTGCCGACGGTCCGGTTGATGTTGCGGATCGCGACCTGGGCCCGGACCGGCTGGGCGGCCTCGGCGCCGTCCGCGCCCAGGGCGTCGGCGGCGAGCCTGATCAGCTCGTTGTCGAGGGCCTTGGCCAGGCCGTGGTCCTGCTCGACCAGCTGGTGCCGGACGGCGCCCTCGGGCAGCTCGGGGACGTGGAACAGCCGCTCCAGGTCCAGGCCCTGCGCCTTCCAGTGCGTGACCGCGCGGTCGGTGTCGAGCAGCTCGGCGTGACCGACGGCCTCCTCGATCGAACGGAAGCCCAGCTCGGCGAGGAGTTCGCGGACCTCCTGGGCGATGAACTCGAAGAAGTTGACGACGTACTCGGCCTTGCCGGAGAACCGGTCGCGCAGGACGGGGTTCTGGGTGGCGATGCCGACCGGGCAGGTGTCCAGGTGGCAGACGCGCATCATGACGCAGCCGGAGACGACGAGCGGCGCGGTCGCGAAACCGAACTCCTCGGCGCCCAGCAGGGCGGCGATGACGACGTCGCGACCGGTCTTCAGCTGGCCGTCGGTCTGTACGACGATGCGGTCGCGCAGGCCGTTGAGCAGCAGGGTCTGCTGGGTCTCGGCCAGGCCGAGCTCCCAGGGGCCGCCCGCGTGCTTCAGCGAGGTCAGCGGGGAGGCGCCGGTGCCTCCGTCGTGGCCGGAGATCAGCACGACGTCGGCGTGTGCCTTGGAGACACCGGCGGCGACCGTGCCGACGCCGACCTCGGAGACCAGCTTCACGTGGATGCGGGCCGCCGGGTTGGCGTTCTTGAGGTCGTGGATCAGCTGGGCCAGATCCTCGATGGAGTAGATGTCGTGGTGCGGCGGCGGGGAGATCAGGCCGACGCCCGGGGTGGAGTGCCGGGTCTTCGCGACCCAGGGGTAGACCTTGTGGCCGGGCAGCTGGCCGCCCTCGCCGGGCTTGGCGCCCTGCGCCATCTTGATCTGGATGTCGTCCGCGTTGACCAGGTACTCGCTGGTCACGCCGAAGCGGCCGGAGGCGACCTGCTTGATGGACGAGCGGCGCGCCGGGTCGTGGAGCCGGTCGGCGTCCTCGCCGCCCTCGCCGGTGTTGGACTTGCCGCCCAGCCGGTTCATGGCGATGGCGAGGGTCTCGTGCGCCTCGCGGGAGATGGAGCCGTACGACATGGCGCCGGTGGAGAAGCGCTTGACGATCTCGGAGACGGGCTCGACCTCGTCGACGGGGATCGGGGCCCGGTCCGGGTTGAAGGCGAACAGGCCGCGGAGCGTCATCAGGCGCTCGGACTGCTGGTTCACCCGGTCGGTGTACTTCTTGAAGATGTCGTAGCGCTTGTTGCGTGTGGAGTGCTGGAGGCGGAAGACCGTCTCCGGGTCGAACAGGTGCGGTTCGCCCTCGCGGCGCCACTGGTACTCGCCGCCGATCTCCAGCGCGCGGTGCGAGGCGGAGATGCCGGAGGCGGGGTACGCCTTGGCGTGGCGGGCGGCGACCTCCCGGGCGACGACGTCGAGGCCGGCGCCGCCGATCTTGGTGGCGGTGCCGTTGAAGTACTTCGCGACGAATTCCTCGTCCAGGCCGACGGCCTCGAAGACCTGGGCACCCCGGTAGGAGGCGACCGTCGAGATGCCCATCTTGGACATGACCTTCAGGACGCCCTTGCCGAGCGCGTGGATCAGGTTCCGGATGGCCTTCTCGGGCTCGATGCCCTCGATGAACGTGCCGGCGCGGACCAGGTCCTCGACGGACTCCATCGCCAGGTACGGGTTGACCGCGGCGGCGCCGTAGCCGATCAGCAGCGCGACGTGGTGGACCTCGCGGACGTCACCGGCCTCGACCAGCAGGCCCACCTGGGTGCGCTGCTTGGTGCGGATGAGGTGGTGGTGGACGGCCGAGGTGAGCAGCAGCGAGGGGATCGGCGCGTGCTCGGCGTCGGAGTGCCGGTCGGACAGAACGATCAGGCGGGCGCCGTCCTCGATGGCGGTGTCCACCTCGGCACGGATCTGCTCGATCCGGGCGGCGAGGGCCTCCCCGCCGCCGCCGACCCGGTAGAGGCCGGAGAGCGTGGCGGCCTTCATGCCGGGCATGTCGCCGTCGGCGTTGATGTGTATCAGCTTGGCCAGCTCGTCGTTGTCGATCACCGGGAACGGCAGGGTGACGCTGCGGCACGAGGCGGCGGTCGGCTCCAGCAGGTTGCCCTGCGGACCCAGCGAGGAGCGCAGCGAGGTGACGAGCTCCTCGCGGATGGCGTCCAGCGGCGGGTTCGTGACCTGCGCGAACAGCTGGGTGAAGTAGTCGAAGAGCAGGCGGGGGCGCTCGGACAGCGCGGCGATCGGCGAGTCCGTGCCCATGGAGCCGAGCGGCTCGCCGGCGGTGCGGGCCATCGGCGCGAGGATGACGCGGAGCTCTTCCTCGGTGTAGCCGAAGGTCTGCTGGCGGCGGGTGACCGAGGCGTGCGTGTGCACGATGTGCTCGCGCTCGGGCAGGTCCTCCAGCTCGATCTCGCCGGTGCGCAGCCACTCCTCGTAGGGGTGCTCGGCGGCGAGGGCGGCCTTGATCTCGTCGTCCTCGACGATGCGGTGCTCGGCGGTGTCGACGAGGAACATCCGGCCGGGCTGGAGGCGGCCCTTGCGGACGACCTTCGCGGGGTCGATGTCCAGGACGCCGACCTCGGAGGAGAGCACGACGAGGCCGTCGTCGGTGACCCAGTAGCGGCCGGGGCGCAGACCGTTGCGGTCCAGGACCGCGCCGACCTGGACGCCGTCGGTGAAGGTGACGCAGGCCGGGCCGTCCCAGGGCTCCATCATCGTGGAGTGGTACTGGTAGAAGGCGCGCCGGGCCGGGTCCATGGAGGCGTGGTTCTCCCATGCCTCGGGGACCATCATCAGCACCGAGTGCGGCAGCGAGCGGCCGCCGAGGTGGAGCAGCTCCAGGACCTCGTCGAAGGAGGCGGAGTCGGAGGCGTCCGGGGTGCAGACGGGGAAGATCCGGTCGAGCCGGGACTCGTCGCCGTTCTCGCCGGCGGCGGGGCCGAACAGCTCGGAGGCGAGCTGGGACTCGCGGGCCTTCATCCAGTTGCGGTTGCCCTTGACCGTGTTGATCTCGCCGTTGTGCGCGACGAAGCGGTACGGGTGGGCGAGCGGCCAGCTCGGGAAGGTGTTGGTGGAGAACCGGGAGTGGACCAGGGCGACGGCGGTGGCGAAGCGGCGGTCGGAGAGGTCCGGGAAGAACGGCTCCAGCTGCCCGGTGGTGAGCATGCCCTTGTAGACGACGGTGCGGGCGGAGAGCGAGGGGAAGTACACCCCGGCCTCCCGCTCGGCGCGCTTGCGCAGCACGAACGCCTTGCGGTCGAGCGCGATGCCGGTGCTCGTGCCGTCCGCGACGAAGAGCTGGCGGAACTCGGGCATGGTGGCGCGGGCGCCGTTGCCGAGGATGTCGGGGGCGACGGGGACCTGGCGCCAGCCGAGGACCTTGAGCCCCTCCTCCGCGGCGAGCTTCTCCAGCTCGCGGACCGCCTCGGTGGCGTCGTCCGCGGGCAGGAAGGCGGTTCCGACGGCGTAGGCACCGGCTCCGGGGAGGTCGAAGGGGACCTCCTCGCGCAGGAAGGCGTCCGGCACCTGGAGGAGGATGCCCGCGCCGTCGCCGGAGTCGGGCTCGGATCCGGTGGCACCGCGGTGTTCGAGATTGCGCAGCACGGTCAGCGCCTGCTCGACCAGCTCATGGCTGGCCACACCGGTCAGAGTGGCCACGAACCCGACACCGCAGGCGTCGTGCTCGTTACGGGGGTCGTACATCCCCTGCTGGGCGGGGCGACCGTCCATGGGCGACCAGGCGTCGATGCGCATGGGCTCTCCCGTCGTCGTCGTGGCATGTGCAGTGCCGAGGGACGACGTTGGCCCTCTGCGAAATTTCGTGCAGGTTACATGATGGGTCGCTGCTCAAGAAGCGGATAGTTCGTTCCAACATACGGACACCATCGATGACGGTGGAGTGGGTCGCAGTCGGATGATCGGCGCCCTGGGAGCCGCGGAGAGCAGGCGTCGTTGCCCGCGGTGTCCACGACTATGCCCGGCGGCAGCGGAACTGAAACCGCCAAGTAACGACTACTTATGTGTAGTCCTGCATAGCGACTCATTTTACGCCGGTGGCGCCGGTTCCGCCCAGTGGCGGCCACCAAGACGTACGTCACACGGGTGGCGGGTGGACACGGCGGGCGCGGGCGCTCCGGGAACGTGCCGGGAGGGGCGCACCGGGACGCGGACACGTCACGGGCGGGCACACCCGCCATGGGTGCACCCGCCCGGTTCCACGACGGTTCAGCCTCCGACGGCGACCCCGAACAGCGTGCCCAGCCCGTAGGTGACGGCCGCCGCGGCCCCGCCCAGCGCCAGCTGGCGCAGCCCGCTGTACAGCCAGCCGCGCGCCGTCACCCGGGCCACCACCGCGCCGCAGGCGAACAGCCCGCCCAGCGCCAGCAGCACGGCCGGCCACAGCACGGTCGCGCCGAGCAGGTACGGCAGCACGGGCAGCAGGGCGCCCAGCGCGAACGCGCCGAACGACGACACCGCTGCGACGAGCGGCGAGGGCAGGTCGGCCGGGTCGATGCCGAGCTCCTCGCGGGCGTGTATCTCCAGGGCCTGCTCCGGGTCGCGCGACAGCTGCCGCGCGACCTCGCGGGCGAGTTCGGCGTCGACGCCCCGGGACTCGTACAGCTCGGCGAGCTCCCGCTCCTCGTCCATCGGATGCTTGCGCAACTCGCGCCGCTCGACATCGAGTTCGGCCTCGACGAGCTCACGCTGCGAGGCGACGGAGGTGTACTCGCCCGCCGCCATGGAGAACGCGCCGGCGGCCAGGCCCGCCAGACCGGTGATCACGATCGTCTGCTGGGAGACGGCACCGCCCGCGACACCGGTCATCAGCGCCAGGTTGGAGACCAGTCCGTCCATCGCCCCGAACACCGCCGGGCGCAGCCAGCCGCCGTTGACGTCGCGGTGGGTGTGGTTGTCACGGTGCGCCTCGTGCAGTACGGCTTCGGTCTCGATGATGGCCACGGCTCTTCCCCTTCTCCAACTGCGGGATTCACCCGTTCCGCCCCCGCTCGACCCCATCGAAAGTACGCGCGAAAAACAGCTCCCGCCAGCAAGGCAGGCCGTACTTACCATCCCTCTGACCAGGTAAGTAATGCCTTCCTTACCCTTTCTGACGCCCCATCCGGACCGTCATCCGACTGGCCCTTTTGTTGTGCGGACCGGCCTCTGTCGACGCTTCGCGTGGCACAGATCGCAGGAAGCAGGAGAACTGACTCGGTGTGTGCGAAGGGTCGACGCCATGGAGTTGATCGCAGGAAGTCCGGCGGAGCCGCGGACGGACGGCACGGGAACGACGGCCCCGGACGGGACGGACCCGGTGGGTCGGCGCGGGACGGACGCGGCGGCCCCGGAAGGCGCGGGGCCGGGCGGGGCGGTCCGGGCGGACCCGGGCGACCGGGCGCGCGGCTCCCTGCTCGGTCTCGCGGTCGGCGACGCGCTGGGCGCACCGGCGGAGAACATGCGGCCGTCCGAGATCCGCCGCCGCTGGGGCCGGATCGAGGGCTTCGTGAGCGACGACCCCGCGGGCACGGACGACACGGAGTACGCGATCTTCTCCGGGCTGCTGCTCGCCCGGCACGGTTCCGCGCTGACCGTCACGCACGTGGAACGGGCCTGGCACCTGTGGATCGCCGATCTGGACGAGGGCCCCTTCCGCGGGGCCGGGTTCAGCGAGCGGGGGACGCTGGAGAACCTGCGCCGGGGGCTCGCCGCCCCGATCTCCGCCCAGCACCGGCACGCCTGGAGCGACGGACTGGCGATGCGGGCGGCCCCGTTCGGCGTCTTCGCGGCGGGCCGGCCGGACGAGGCGGCGCGGCTGGTCGCGGTGGACGGCCGGGTCAGCCACGACGGGGAGGGCATCTACGGCGGCCAGGCGGTGGCGGCCGGGGTGGCCGCGGCGATGACGGGGGCCGGGGTCGCCTCGGTGATCGCCGCCGCGCTGTCCGTCGTCCCGATGGACTCCTGGACGGCGCGTTCGCTGCGGCGCGCGGTGGCGGCGGCGCAGCGCGCCTACCCCGACCGGCTCACCATGGAGCGCGCGGTGCGCTCCGCCGTGGTGGTCGGCGGCTACCCCTGGACGGACCTGGCGCCCGAGGCGGTCGGGCTGGCCTTCGGCGCGTTCGCCGCGGCGCGCGGGGACTTCCGTACGGCGGTGCTGACCGCGGTCAACATGGGCCGCGACGCGGACACCACGGCCGCGGTGGCCGGAGCCCTGGCCGGAGCCCTGCACGGGATGTCCGCGATCCCGCGGCACTGGGGGGAGGCGATCGGCCCGGTCCGGGGCAGCTGCCTGCCGACGATGCGGGGGCACCACGTCCTGGAGGTCGCGGAGTTGCTCACCCCGGACGACACGGAGGGCGCGGGCGGCATGGGAGGTGCGAGCACCACGGACAGTCCGGGTGGTGCGGGCGGTACGGCTGCGAGGGGCGCGGCCCGGCCGCGTACCGGCACACGCCCGGCCCCGCCCCCGGCCGGCCCCTCTCCCACCCCTGCCGTCACGCCCGGCACTCCGCCCTCCCCCGCCGCCCGGCCCCGGGTCCGGACCGGTCCCGGGCGGCGGGCCAGGATCGAGGGGCTGCTGCTCGGGCTCGCCGCCGGGGACGCCGCCGGGTGGCCCGCCGCGCGGCACCGGGCGGCCCGGATGCCCGAGTGGACCCGGCGGCTGACCCGGGAGCTCGACACCTTCGCCGAGCAGAACGCCACGACCACGCTGCCCGTCCCCATCGCGCTCAACCAGCCGCCCGAGCCCCTGCGACTGGGCCCGTCCGACGACGCCGAATGGGCGGCGTTCGCCGCCGGGACCCTGCTCACCTCGGCGGCCGGTCCACTGCACGGGCTCTCCCCCGAACGCCGGATGCGGGCCGCCGTCGACGTCGCCTGGAACGCGCTGGCCGCCGAGGTCGCAGCGGCCGCCGCCCGTGCCCCCGAGGTCGAGTCCGCGGTGCTCCCGCTGCGTGCCCGGATCTCGGTACGGGCCGGTCTCGGCAACCTCGCCGCCGGGCTGCGCCCGCCCGCCACCGGCCACGACAACCCGCACTACTTCGACGACGCGGCCTGCGTACGGGCCGCCGTGCTCGCCGTCGCCCACCCCGCCGACCCCGCCGCCGCGGCCGGGCTCGCCGAGTTCGACGCCCGCTACACCCAGGACGGCGACGGGGTGCACGGCGCCCGCGCCATGGCCGCCGCGATCGCCGAGGCGCTGGGCGGCGCGGACGTGGACACCGCGGTGAACGCCGCGCTCGCCCAGCTCCCCGACGGCACGGAGATCGCCCGCAACGCCGCCCACGCGGTCCGGATCGCCCGCGACTTCGTCGGCGAGGAGGCGGGCGCGTTCGCCCTCGTACCGGTGCTGGAGCACCAGATCGTCGACCACGTCTACAGCTACGGGATCGCCGCGGCCGAGACCGTCCCGGTCGCCCTCGCCCTGGCCACCGCCGCCCGCGGCCGGATCGCCCAGGCCGTTCCGGCGGCGGCGTGCCTGTCCCGGGTGGCCGACTCCGCCCCGGCCCTGGCGGGCGCGCTGACCGGCGCGCTCGGCGGCATCGGCACCGTCCCGGACGGCTGGCGCGAGTCCTGCCGCACCCTGGCCGGGTGCGCGCTGCCCCGTCTGGCGGGCACCGATCTCATCGAACTCGCCGGGCTGCTGGCAGACACGGAACCGAAGCCCCCGGGTGGACAATTCGGACATGACTTCCATGACGGCCAGTCGGTCCGCGACGGGACCCACGGCACTCACACTCGATGAACGGATCACGGGAGCGCTCGTCGGCGCCGCGGTCGGTGACGCGCTCGGCGGCCCGGTCGAGGGCCGGTCGCCCGAGCAGATCGTGGCCCGCCACGGCGGCCGGATCGACGGGATCGTCGGCCCGTGGGACGGCGACCGGTGGCGCACGGCGCGCCCCGTCGCCCCGTACCACAAGGGCGACGGGCACGTCACCGACGACACCCTGATGACCCATGCGCTGGTCCGGGTGTACGAGGCCGTGCGCGACCACCTCGACGCGTACGCGGTCGCCGACCACCTCGTGCCGGAGCTGATCACCAACCTCCGCTGGATTCCCGAGCTGGAGGCCGAGGCGCTGCCGCTCCAGCGGATCTTCCTCGCCGAGAAGTGGATCGTCGCCCGGCTGCACTACGGCCACGTCGATCCGCGCGAGGCGGGCTGCGGGAACATCGTCAACTGCGGCGCGGCGATGTACATGGCCCCGGTCGGGCTGGTCAACGCCGCCCATCCGGAGGCCGCCTACGCCGAGGCGCTGGACGTCGCCGGTGCCCACCAGTCCAGTTACGGCAGAGAGGCGGCCGGGGTCTTCGCGGCGGCCGTCGCCGCGGCCTGCGCCCCGGGCGCGACGCCCGCCGGCATCGTCGACACCTGTCTGTCGCTCGCCAAGGACGGCACCCGGTCGGCGATCGAGGCGGTGTGCGAAACGGCCGCCCGGTACGACGACTTCGAGTCGGCGCTGGAGCCGCTGCGCGCCGCGGTCGCCCCCTTCGACACCGTCGGGCCGGACTACCGCGCCCCGTCCCTCGCCGCCCGCCGGCCGTCCCGGCTGCACGCCATCGAGGAGCTCCCGATCGCGCTCGGCATGCTGCTCGTCGCGGGCGGCGACTACCGGCACGCGGTGCTCGGCTCGGTCAACTACGGCCGGGACTGCGACTCGATCGCCACGATGAGCGGCGCCGTCGCGGGCGCGCTCGGCGGTGAGCGCGCCGTCCCCGCCGACTGGGCGCGGACCGTCGCCGGGGCCAGCCGGCTCGATCTGCACGCCCCCGCGCGGACCCTGGCGCAGGTCGCCCGCGAGGTGTTCGCCCGGGACACGCTCCGGCGCCGCGCCCACGAGTCGGCGTTCGCCGCGCTGGTGGGCACGGCATGACGGTACGGGTGACCTGGGTGCAGCCCGAGGACCTCGTCGGCCACGAACTGCGCCAGGCGGCCGAGGACGGCCGGGACGCCCGGGCCGTCGCGCGCCGGTGGTACGAGGCGGGCGGCGCCCCCGCCCCGGAGCGCGCGGGCGCGTCCACCCCGCCGGCCCCGGAGCTGCGCGCGCTCGCCGAGCGGCTGCTCGACGAACTCGCCCTGCTGGAGTCGCCGTTGCGGGACGACGAGCCGACCGGATGGGCCGAGGTCCGGGCCGCCTGCCCCGACTGGCCGGCCCCGCGCACCGACCCGCCACCGGCGGACCGGGACCGGCTGCACGCCGCCTGGCTGGGGCGGGCGGCCGGCTGTCTGCTGGGCAAGCCCGTCGAGAAGCTGCCGCTGGACGGCATCCGCGCGCTCGCCCGCGCCACCGGCAACTGGCCGCTGACCACCTGGTTCACCGCCCGGGGGCTGCCCGCCGCGCTGGCCGCCGCCTACCCCTGGAACCGTCGCTCCGCGTCCTGCTCGCTGGCCGAGAACATCGACGGCATGCCCGAGGACGACGACCTCAACTACCCCTTGCTGACCCTGTTGCTGCTCCGGCGCCACGGCCCGTCCTTCACCACCGGCGACCTCGCCCGGCTCTGGCTCGACGAGCTCCCGGCGGGCCGGACGTTCACCGCCGAGCGGATCGCGTACCGCAATCTGCTGGACGGGATCGAGCCCCCGCACACGGCCGGGTACCGCAACCCGTTCCGGGAGTGGATCGGCGCGCGGATCCGGGCCGACGTGCACGGCTGGACGCACCCGGGCGACCCGTCGGCCGCGGCGGAACAGGCCCACCGGGACGCCGTCCTCAGCCACACCGCCAACGGGGTGTACGGGGCGATGTTCACCGCCGCCGCGCTCGCCGAGGCGGCCGGGGGCGGGAGCGACGTACACGCGTGTCTGGCCACCGGGCTGCGGGTCGTGCCGCCGCGCTCGCGGTTCGCGCACGCGGTGCGCTTCGGGATCGGGGCGGCCCGCGCGAGCGCTGACTTCGACGCGGTGGCCGACCGGCTGCACGCCGAGTACGGCGGGTACCACTGGGTCCACGTGCTGCCCAACGCCGCCCTGCTCGCCGCCGCCCTCACCCATGCCGACGGCGATTTCTCCGGCTCCGTCTGCCGTGCGGTGTCGGGTGGTTGGGACACCGACTCCAACGGTGCGACCGCCGGTTCGCTGGCCGGTCTGCTGGCCGGCGGACCGGACCGGCTGCCCGGCCGCTGGACCGCCCCGCTGCGGAACCGGCTCGCCACGTCCGTCCCCGGCTTCGACTCCGTCGGCTTCGACGAACTCGCCGGCCTGACCCATCGGCTCACCCAGAAGGAGGCACTGTGCCCATGACCGGCATCGCGGTGCTCGGCAGTACCAACATGGACCTCGTCGCCCGCGTCGCCCGGGCCCCGGAGCCCGGGGAGACCGTCACCGGACGGGAACTGCTCACCGTCCCCGGCGGCAAGGGCGCCAACCAGGCCGTCGCCGCCGCCCGCGCGGGCGGCGACGTGATCATGATCGGCGCGGTCGGGGACGACGCGTACGGCGTCCGGCTCCGGTCGAACCTGGAGCAGGCGGGCATCGACACCGACCTGCTGCACACCGCCGAGGGGCCCAGCGGCACCGCGCACATCGTCGTCGACGACACGGGCGCCAACTCCATCGTGGTGATCCCCGGCGCCAACGGCACCGTCACCGCGCTCGGCCCCGGTGAGATGGCCGCCATCGCGGGCGCCGAACTGCTGCTGCTCCAGCTGGAACTGCCGATGTCCGCCGTGATCGAGGGCGCGCGGGTGGCCCACGCCCAGGGCGTGCGGACCCTGCTCACCCCGTCCCCCGTCCAGCCGCTGCCGCCCGAACTCCTCGACTGCGTCGACCTGTTGATCCCCAACGAGCACGAAGCGGCGGCGCTCACCGGCTTCACCGACCCCCACGCGGCGGCCCGGCACCTGCTCGGGCAGGTCCCCGCGGTCGTCGTCACGCTCGGTGCGAAGGGCTGCCTGTACGCGGCCCGGGGCGGCGAGCCCGTCCTCTTCCCCGCTCCCGAGGTCACCGCCGTGGACACCACCGGTGCGGGCGACACCTTCGTCGGCACGCTCGCCGTGGCGCTCGGCGAGCGGCGGCCCGTGCCCGAGGCCCTGGCCTGGGCCTCCGCGGCCGCCGCGCTCTGCGTACAGCGCCCGGGCGCCTCCACCTCCATGCCGTACCGCGGGGAGATCGACGCCGCATGAACAGGACCGCACGGACCTCCTCGACCGCGCAGGAACCTCCGGCCCCGCAGGCGCCCCTGACCGGGCTGCGGGTCATCGACCTGGCCACGCTCTTCGCCGGTCCGCTCTGCGCCACCATGCTCGGCGACTTCGGCGCCGAGGTCATCAAGGTCGAGCACCCGAGCCGGCCCGACCCCTCCCGCGGGCACGGGCCCACGAAGGACGGCGTCGGCCTGTGGTGGAAGCTGCTGGGCCGCAACAAGCGCAATCTGACCCTCGACCTGTCCACCCCGGGCGGCCGGGACGTCCTGCTCCGGCTGGCCGCCGGAGCCGATGTGATCGTCGAGAACTTCCGGCCCGGGACGCTGGAGCGCTGGGGCCTCGGCTGGGCGGAGCTGCACGCCGCCAACCCCCGGCTGGTGCTGGCCAGGGTCACCGGCTTCGGCCAGTTCGGCCCGTACGCGCACCGCCCCGGCTTCGGCACCCTGGCCGAGGCGATGAGCGGGTTCGCCGCGATCACCGGGGAGCCGGACGGGCCTCCGACGCTGCCGCCGTTCGGGCTCGCCGACTCGATCGCGGCCCTGGCCACCGCGTACGCCGTGATGACCGCCCTCGCCGGGCGCGACCGCACCGGGCGGGGGCAGGTCGTCGACATGGCGATCATCGAACCGATGCTGACCGTGCTCGGCCCGCAGCCCATCTGGTACGACCAGCTCGGCTACGTGCAGCCGCGCACCGGCAACCGCTCCCGGAACAACGCGCCGCGCAACACCTACCGCACCTCGGACGGGCACTGGGTCGCGGTCTCCACCTCCGCGCAATCGATCGCCGAGCGGGTGATGCGGCTGGTCGGCCGGGCGGAGCTGATCGACGAGCCCTGGTTCGCGTCCGGCACCACCCGCGCCGAGCACGCCGACGAGCTCGACGACGCGGTCGGCAACTGGATCGCCCGGCACACCCGCGAGGAGGCGGTCTCCGCCTTCGAGAAGGCGGAGGCGGCCATCGCGCCGATCCACGACGTCCGGGACGTGATGGAGGACCCGCAGTACCGGGCCCTGGACTCGGTCACCGAGGTCGACGACCCGGAGCTGGGCCCGCTGCGGATGCAGAACGTCCTGTTCCGGCTCTCCGCGACCCCGGGCTCGATCCGCTGGGCGGGCCGGCCGCACGGCGCGGACACCGAGGAGATCCTGACCGGGCTGGGCCTGTCGGGTGCGGAGATCGCCGCGCTGCGGGCGGAGCGTGTCCTGTGACCGCGACGGTACCGCTCACCTGGCTGTACGTCCCCGGGGACCGGCCGGAGGTGGTGCGCAAGGCGCGCGACTCGGGCGCGGACGTGGTGATCGTGGACCTGGAGGACGCGGTCGCCCCGGACCGCAAGGAGTACGCGCGCTCGGCCACCGCCGAGCTGCTGTCCGAGGCCGCCGGGGAGGGGGCCGTGCCGCTCCACGTCCGGGTCCACACCGAGGCGGACGTGCGCGCCCTCGCCGGACTGCCGGGGCTGGCCGAACTCCGGCTGCCCAAGATCACCCACGCGGCGTCCGTCCACCACATCGCGGCGGTGGCCCCGGGGGTGGCGCTCTGCCCGCTGCTGGAGTCGGCGCTCGGCATCGAGCACGCGTACACGGTCGCCGCCTCCCATCCCCAGGTGCGTTCCATCGCGCTGGGCGAGGCGGACCTGCGGGCCGATCTGGGCGTACGGGACGACGCCGGTCTGGACTGGTCGCGCAGCCGGGTCGTGGTCGCCGCCCGCGCGGCGGGGCTGGCGCCGCCCACCCAGTCGGTGTTCCCGGACGTCCGGGACCTGGAGGGGCTGTGGTCGTCCTGCGCCCACGGCCGGGCGCTGGGCTTCCTGGGCCGGGCGGCGATCCATCCCCGCCAGCTCCCGGTCATCGAGCGGGCGTTCCGTCCGACGGCGCGGGAGGTGGAGGCGGCGCAGGAGATCGTGACGGCGGCCGTGACGGACGAGGGGGCGCTGGCCCTGCCGGACGGCCGGTTCGTCGACGCGGCGGTGGTCGCGTCGGCGCGCAGGACCCTGGCGCTGGCCGCGCGGGCGGGGTGAGGCGGGTCCGCGTCCCGGGACACGCGCCGGGCCCCGGACCGTTCGGTCCGGGGCCCGGTGCTCCGGTGTGTGCGACCGGAACGCGCTCAGCCGTTCTTCGCGGCCTTCGCGGTGTCGTCCTTCTCCGCCGCCGGCCCGTCGGCGTCGGTGCTCTTCGCGGCCTCGTCCGCCCCGGGGGCCGGATCGGCCTTCTTCCCGGCGCCGGCCGCGTCGTCGCCGTCCTTCGCGGTCTCGGCGGCGGTGTCCTCGGCACCGTCCTTCGCGCCGTCCCCGGCCGTCTCCGCGTCCTCGGCGGCGCCCGGCTCCACGATCTCCTCGCGGCCCGGCCGCAGCTTCGCCGAGATGACGATGTACACCACGGCCAGCACGAACACGATCAGCGCGGTCCACACGTTCAGGCGCAGGCCCAGGATGTGGTGGGCCTCGTCGACCCGCATGTACTCGATCCAGCCCCGGCCCGCGCAGTACGCGGCGACGTACAGGGCGAAGGCCCGGCCGTGTCCGAGCTTGAAACGGCGGTCCGCCCAGATCACCAGCAGGGCGACGCCGATGCACCACAGCGATTCGTACAGGAACGTCGGGTGGTACGTGCCGGCGACCCGGTTGGGGCCGTCACTGATCTCCAGCGCCCACGGCAGGTCGGTCTGCTTGCCGTACAGCTCCTGGTTGAACCAGTTGCCCCAGCGGCCGCAGGCCTGGGCCAGGGCGATGCCGGGGGCGAGCGCGTCGGCCCAGGCGGGCAGCGGGATGCCGCGGCGGCGGCAGCCGATCCAGGCGCCGACGGCACCGAGCGCGATCGCGCCCCAGATGCCGAGGCCGCCCTCCCAGATCTTGAAGGCGTCGACCCAGTTCTCACCCTCGCTGAAGTACAGCTGGTAGTCGGTGATCACGTGGTAGAGCCGGCCGCCGACGAGGCCGAAGGGCACGGCCCAGACGGCGATGTCGGCAACGGTGCCGGATCTGCCTCCCCGGGCGACCCAGCGCTTGTTGCCGAACCAGACGGCGACGAAGACACCGATGATGATGCAGAACGCGTAGCCGCGGAGCGGGATCGGGCCGAGATTGATCACGCCGGTCGACGGGCTGGGAATGTAGGCAAGGTCCATGGCAGGGTCGACGCTACCTTGCCGGGTGGGGCGTACGGCAACCCACCCGACAACTTCTGGGTAACGGGCGGGCCCCCGGACGCCCCGCCCCGTCCCGCCCTTCCGGCCCGGTCAGGAACCGGACGGGGCCGGGGTGACCGTGCCCGGTTTCTTGCCCTTGTTGGCCTCGGCCACCCACTTCTTCAGGTTGGCCACGGTGATCGGCTCGTCGCCCTTCTTCGGGAAGATCGGCTCCCCGTTGAGCAGTGCGGTCGGTGTGCCCTGGAATCCGCCGTTCTGGAAGGCGGTGTTGGACTTCTGGACCCAGCTGTCGTGCTTGCCGTCGTTCACACAGCCGCGGAAGGCGGGGGTGTCGAGTCCGGGAACCTTGCCCGCGAGGGCGATCAGCTTGTCGTTGTCGCCGAAGGCGTCGTCGGTCTCCTGCGGCTGGTTGCGGTAGAGCACGTCGTGGTACGCGGAGAACTTGCCGACGTCCTGTGCGCAGGCCGCCGCGTTGGCCGCGCGCAGCGAGCCGCTGCCGCCGAGGTTGCCGTCGATGATCGTGGCGAGGTGGTACTCGGCCTTGATCTGTCCGGCGCTCTCCAGCTGGTGGATGGTGTCGCGGAACGCGTTCTCGAACTGGGCGCAGACCGGGCAGCGGAAGTCTTCCCAGATGGTGAGCGTGGCCGGGGCGTCGTCCGCGCCGACCCGGATGGCCAGGCCGTCCTTGCCCGTCGCGCCGGAGGGCACGACCGCGGGGCCCGCCGTGTCGCTCTTGCCGCTCTTGCCGTTCGTGTTCGCCGCGATCACGCCGACGACGGCGGCCAGGCCCAGCACGCCGACCACGGCGCCGGTGACGATCAGCGTGCGCCTGCGGCGCTCGCCGGCCCGCTCGCGCTCGCGCTGCTGGACGAGCCGCTCTCGCGCGGCCCTTTTTCCCTGTTCGTTCTTCTCGCTCACACCCGCAGCAACGAACCGGGGAGGCACGCGCGTGCCTCCCCGGTCCAGGTCCACCCGTTCGGATTACACCGGGTTCAGCGCTTTCGAACGCCTTCGGCGAGTTCGCCCGCCAGGGAGCGGACGGCGGCCCGGCCGGCCTCCTCGTCGGGGGCGTCCAGCATCGCCTTGACGAAGGCCGAGCCGACGATCACCCCGTCGGCGAAGCCCGCGACCTCGGCGGCCTGCTCGGCGTTGGAGACGCCCAGGCCGACGCAGACCGGCAGCTCCGTCGTGGCGCGGGTGCGCCGGACCAGGTCCTGGGCCTGCTCGCCGACCGAGTTCCGGGTGCCGGTGACGCCCATCAGCGAGGCTGCGTAGACGAAGCCGGAACCGGCCTCCGTGATGGTGGCGAGCCGCTCGTCCCGGCTGCTCGGCGCGACGACGAAGACGGTCGCGAGACCGTGCTTGTCGGCGTGCTCGCGCCACAGGCCGGACTCCTGGACCGGCAGGTCGGGCAGGATGCACCCGGCGCCGCCCGCCTCCGCGAGCTCGGCCGTGAAGCGCTCGACGCCGTAGCGGTCGATCGGGTTCCAGTACGTCATGACGAGGATCGGGACGCCGGTCGCCTCGTGCGCCTCGCGGACCGTGCGCATCACGTCGGCGATCTTCACGCCGCCGCGCAGCGCGATGTCGTCGGCGGTCTGGATGACCGGGCCGTCGAGCACCGGGTCACTGTGGGGCAGCCCCACCTCGACGATGTCCGCGCCGCCCGCCACGACCGCCTTGACGGCCTCGATCCCGCCGTCGACGGTCGGGAAGCCGGCCGGGAGGTAGGTGATGAGCGCGGCCCGGTTCTCCGCCTTCGCCCGTGCGAGGGAGGTGCTCAACAGCTCCACGTTGCCGCTCACCTGGTGACCTCCTGTTCCCCGTCGGCCACATCGGCCTCGACGACCCCGTCGGTTGCGTCGTACAGCCCGAAGTAGCGGGCCGCCGTGTCCATGTCCTTGTCGCCGCGGCCGGACAGGTTGACCACGAGGAGCCCGTCCTTGCCGAGTTCCCTGCCGACCTCCAGGGCACCGGCCAGCGCGTGGGCGCTCTCGATGGCCGGGATGATCCCCTCGGTGCGGGACAGGAGGCGCAGCGCCTGCATGGCCGCGTCGTCGGTGACCGCTCGGTACTCGCCGCGGCCGATGTCCTTGAGGTACGAGTGCTCCGGGCCGATGCCCGGGTAGTCGAGCCCCGCGGAGATGGAGTACGGCTCGGTGATCTGGCCCTCGTCGTCCTGGAGGACGTAGCTGCGCGAGCCGTGCAGGATGCCGGGCTCGCCCGCGGTCAGGGTCGCCGCGTGCTCGCCGGTCTCCACGCCGTGTCCGGCGGGTTCGCAGCCGATCAGCCGGACGTGCGCGTCGGGGATGAAGGCGTGGAACAGTCCGATGGCGTTGGAGCCGCCGCCGACGCAGGCGATGGCGGCGTCCGGCAGCCGACCGGCCCGCTCCAGGATCTGGCGGCGGGCCTCGACGCCGATGACCCGGTGGAAGTCGCGGACCATGGCGGGGAAGGGGTGCGGTCCCGCGACGGTGCCGAAGAGGTAGTGGGTGCGGTCCACGTTGGCGACCCAGTCGCGGAACGCCTCGTTGATGGCGTCCTTCAGGGTCCGGGAACCGGACTTCACCGCGATGACCTCGGCGCCGAGCATCCGCATCCGCGCCACGTTCAGCGCCTGCCGCTCGGTGTCGATCTCGCCCATGTAGATGGTGCATTCGAGGCCGAAGAGCGCGCAGGCGGTCGCGGTGGCGACGCCGTGCTGGCCGGCTCCGGTCTCGGCGATGACCCTGGTCTTGCCCATGCGCCGGGTGAGCAGCGCCTGGCCCAGCACGTTGTTGATCTTGTGCGAGCCGGTGTGGTTGAGGTCTTCGCGCTTGAGGAAGACGCGGGCCCCGCCCGCGTGCTCGGCGAAGCGCGGCACCTCGGTCAGCGCGCTGGGCCGACCGGTGTAGTTGACCATGAGCTCGTTGAGCTCGGCGGCGAAGGCCGGGTCGGCCTTCGCCTTGTCGTACTCGACGGCGACCTCGTCCACGGCGGCGACGAGCGCCTCCGGGATGAACTTGCCGCCGAACGCACCGAAATATCCCTCGGCGCTGGGGATCAGACCCTCCGGGTCCGGGATGAAGAAGTCAGATGACATCCGACGTGCTCCTCGACATCGCAATGAGTGGGCTCACCGTATGCGCCGTGGGCGGAGCGCCGCCACGACCTCGGACGGTCGGGCGGTGGGGCGTGCGTACGCCGGAGAACTGCGGGTACGTCGGCCGGGGCTCGCTACGGCGCGGTCCCCGTGCGCCATCGCATGCCGTTGACCTGTCCGGGCTCGTCACCGATCACGTACCGCACCCGGCGGCCGTGCACCCGGCGGGCGGGGGCGCGGCAGCCGCGGTGCCAGAAGGGCGGCGCGCAGCGGCGGGGCTGGGGGTGGGCGAGCGGCGGGAAACAGCCGCGCGCCGTCGGTACGGACCCGTCCCGGGCAGCCGTGGTCACCGCGGGGCGCGGGGCCCTGCGGACACGGAGCTCGGGGCGGTCGGCGTACACGGTCCCGGTCAGCCCCGTCCGTGCCGGAGCGCGGGGTGGGCGCCGGCGGCGACCAGGTCGGCGACGGCGGCCCGCGGGTCGCGGCCGGTGACCAGGGACTCGCCCACGAGCACCGCGTCGGCGCCCGCGTTGGCGTACGCGATCAGGTCGTGCGGGCCGCGGACACCGGACTCGGCGACCTTGACGAGGTGGTCGGGGATCTCGGGGGCGACGCGCTCGAAGGTGGAGCGGTCGACCTTGAGGTCCTTCAGGTTGCGCGCGTTGACCCCGATGACCTTGGCCCCGGCGTCCACGGCGCGCTCCGCCTCCTCCTCGTCGTGCACCTCGACCAGCGGCGTCAGGCCGATGGACTCGGCGCGCTCGATCAGGGAGACCAGGGCCTCCTGGTCGAGGGCGGCGACGATGAGCAGGGCGAGGTCGGCACCGTAGGCGCGGGCCTCCCAGAGCTGGTACGAGGTGACGATGAAGTCCTTGCGCAGGACCGGGATGTCGACCTTGGCGCGGACGGCCTCCAGGTCGGCGAGGGAACCGCCGAAGCGGCGCTCCTCGGTGAGGACGGAGATGACGGACGCGCCGCCCGCCTCGTAGTCCGCGGCCAGTGCGGCCGGGTCGGCGATCGCGGCCAGGGCCCCCTTGGAGGGGCTGGAGCGCTTGACCTCGCAGATGACGTTGACGCCCTCGCCGCGCAGGGCGGCGGCTCCGTCCTTGGCCGCCGGAGCACGCTGCGCGCGTTCCTTCAGCTCGTCGAGGCTGACACGCGCCTGCCGCTCCGCGAGGTCGGCGCGCACGCCGTCGATGATCTCGTCGAGCACACTCACGCGAGCGGCCCCCTTCCGGGACGGTGATGAGGGAACAGGATCAGCCATGTCAATGCTATCCGCAGGAGGGCGAAGGGCCCGAATCCGCTCGGGAAACGTCCCACCAGCTGAGCATTCAGGGCGCCAGAGCAGAACCGAACGGCAGATTACGGACGACCGAGAAGACCAGCAGCACGGCCCCGATCGCCCACCACACGGCGGGCCGGACCGCGAGTCCCATGGGCCTGCCCCGGCAGGCGCGGACCGTCCAGACCACCCACAGGACGGCGAAGGCCGCGTAGCCGATGACGGCGAGCGCGTTGGAGCCGAGGGCGGCGGCGATGTCGCCGTGCGCGACGGCGTGGGCGCTGCGCAGCCCGCCGCAGCCCGGGCAGTAGAGCCCGGTGAGGCGGAGCAGCGGGCACACGGGGTAGTGGCCGGGCTCGTTGGGGTCCACGGTGCCGACGTAGCCGAAGGCGCCGACGACCAGGGCCATGACGCCCGCCGGCACGGCGAGGCGCCGGGCGCGCGACACGGGTGCGGGCGGCGGGGGGACGACCGGCGGGAAGGGTTGTCCGGGCACCGTCGGGCGGCCGGGGGCGGGCCCGGGGGCCGGTGACGGCGCGGCGGCGGGCGGAGTAGGCGTTGCGTCCACCCGGTGATTGTCCCCGCCGACGCGGCGAGGCGCAGCCCGGACCGGGCTGCGCCTCGCGCTCGTGCGGATGCCGTGCCTCAGGAGATCTGGGCCTGTGCGGCGCGGGCCCTGGCCTGGGCCATCTCCGCGGACTCCTTCGGCATGCCGAGGCCCGCCGCCTTCATCGCGAGGCCGACGACGCCGCCGAGGAGGACGACGGCCATTCCGGCCCAGAAGCCGACGGGGTTGGCCGCGACCATGAAGACGCCCGCGACGCAGAAGCCGATGAAGGAGATGATGACACCGGTCCAGGCGGCCGGGGTGTGTCCGTGGCTGCTGCCCGCCATGAGTTGCTCCTTGTTGGTGATGCGCTGGTGGTATAGCTGTGCGCAGGGCCGGTGGCGCCGTTGGTGCCGCCGTGCCGAGAGCTCGGCTTCATTGTCCCGTACGTGCGGGTAGGACGTGAGCTGGGGGTCACACCTCGCGCGTCGGGTCCTCGCCGCGGTCCAGTGCCTTCCACAGGTCCTCGGGCCGGTCCGGGTCCGGGGCGGTGCGGGCGGCCCTGCGGGGGCGGGGGGTGCCGTCGCGCTCGTAGCGGCCCGACATGGTGGGCCAGCGCTTCCCGTAGCGCAGTGCGAGCAGCCCGGCCAGCAGGATCAGCAGGCCGCCGGCCGCGGCGACGTAGGGCCATGCGGTGTGGCTGAGCGCGCCGATGGTGGCCTGGGCGTCGCCGGTGGACTGCGCGGCCTTCTCGTCGAGCGCGGCCCGGTCGACGGCGCCGAGGCAGGCGCTCAGTGCGGCGCCGAGGCCGCTGAGGGCGAGGAGCCCGGCGACGACCAGCCGCCCGGCGCCGCGCACCGCGAAGACGGCGACGAGGGCGGCCAGGCCCACCACGGCGAGGGCGGCGGGGACTCCGGTGACGTCCTGGCCCTCGGCGGACAGGGGCAGGAAGCCGCCGCCGACCGATGCCCGGCCCTCGGCCCAGGTCTGGCCGGAGGACAGCAGGACGACGGTGGCGCCGGCCGCCCCGAGGAGCAGACCGGCGGCCAGGCTGCGGCGGCTTCCCGGGGCGTCGGGCGCGGTGACGGATCGGGGCTGGGGTACGGATACGGCACTCACGTACTCCACTATCCCCTACCGCCTCACACGTCGCGGAGCCGGTTGGCCGTATGGACGGCGCGCAGCACCGCCGCCGCCTTGTTGCGGCATTCGGTGTCCTCGGCGACCGGGTCGGAGTCGGCGACGACCCCCGCCCCGGCCTGGACGTATGCCGTGCCGTCGCGCAGCAGCGCGGTGCGGATGGCGATGGCGGTGTCGGAGTCCCCGGCGAAGTCGAGGTAGCCGACGCAGCCCCCGTACAGCCCGCGGCGGGTGGGTTCGAGCTCCTCGATGATCTGCATCGCCCGGGGCTTGGGCGCGCCGGAGAGGGTGCCCGCGGGGAAGCACGCGGTGAGCACGTCGAAGGCGGTGCGGCCCTCGGCGACGCGGCCGGTGACCGTGGAGACGATGTGCATCACGTGCGAGTACCGCTCGATGGACATGAAGTCGACGACCTCGACGGTGCCGGGTTCGCAGACCCGTCCCAGGTCGTTGCGGCCGAGGTCGACCAGCATCAGGTGCTCGGCGCGTTCCTTCGGGTCGGCGAGGAGTTCGTCGGCGAGCGCCTGGTCCTCCTGGGGAGTGGCGCCGCGGTGCCGGGTGCCGGCGATCGGGTGGACCATGGCGCGGCCGTCCTCGACCTTGACGAGGGCCTCCGGGCTGGAGCCCACGACGTCGAAGCCGTCGAACCGGAAGAGGTACATGTACGGCGAGGGGTTGGTGGCGCGCAGCACCCGGTAGACGTCCAGCGCGCCGGCGGCGCAGGGGGTCTGGAAGCGCTGCGAGGGGACGACCTGGAACGCCTCGCCGGCCCTGATGCGTTCCTTCACGTCCTCGACGGCGTCCTGGTACGCCTTGCCGCCCCACAGCGCGGTGTACGGGGGCAGCTCGGACGGCGGGAGGGCGGCGGGAGCGTTCTCGACGGGGCGCGAGAGGTCGCGTTCCATGGCGTCGAGGCGGGCGACGGCGTCCGCGTGGGCCTCGTCCACGCCGGTCGAGAGGTCGTTGTGGTTGATCGCGTTGGCGATCAGCAGGACGCTGCCGTCCCAGTGGTCGAGCACGGCCAGGTCCGAGGTGAGCAGCATGGTCAGCTCGGGGAGGTGGAGGTCGTCCTCGGCGCTGTCGCCGATCCGCTCCAGGCGGCGCACGATGTCGTAGCCGAGGTAGCCGACCATGCCGCCGGTGAAGGGCGGCAGTCCGTCGTCGGCGACCAGGTCGCGCGGGGTGTGCAGGGTCTCGATGGTGGCGCGCAGGACCTCCAGCGGGTCCCCCTCGGCGGGGACGCCGACGGGCGGGACGCCCAGCCAGTGGGCCCGTCCGTCGCGCGCGGTGAGGGTGGCGGCGCTGCGCACCCCGATGAAGGAGTAGCGCGACCAGGTGCGGCCGTTCTCCGCCGACTCCAGGAGGAAGGTGCCGCTGCGCTCGGCCGCGAGCTTGCGGTAGAGCCCGACCGGGGTGTCGCCGTCCGCCAGGAGCCTGCGGCTGACGGGGATGACGCGCCGGTCCACGGCGAGTTTGCGGAAGGTGTCGAGATCCATGGCGGCTGCCCCTACTGCGCGAGTGGGAGGACGTCGGCGTCGAAGCAGGTGCGGTCGCCGGTGTGGCAGGCGGCACCCGTCTGGTCGACCTTGACGAGGACGGTGTCGGCGTCGCAGTCGAGGGCGACGGACTTGACCTGCTGGATGTGGCCCGAGGTGTCGCCCTTGACCCAGTACTCCTGCCGGCTGCGGGACCAGTAGGTGCACCGGCCGGTGGTGAGGGTGCGGTGCAGGGCCTCGTCGTCCATCCAGCCCAGCATCAGCACCTCGCCGGTGTCGTACTGCTGGGCGATGGCCGGGACGAGTCCGTCGGCGCCGCGCTTGAGGCGGGCCGCGATGGCCGGATCGAGGTTGCCGGACGGCGGCGGAGTGCTGGGCGTGGGCTCGCTGGTCATGCGCCCCATTGTGCCGTGGCCGCGGGGGCCGTTCGGCGCGACGTCCACTGGGCGGACCGGGTTCGACGGCCGTACGCTGGCGAGCATGTCGACCCATGCGAAGCGTGAACGGCTTCTGCTCGCCGATCTGTTGGAGGCGGCGGGCCCGGAGGCCCCGACCCTGTGCCGCGGCTGGACCGCCCGGGACCTGGCCGCCCACGTCGTGGTCCGGGAGCGCCGGCCGGACGCGGCGGGCGGAATTCTGGTGGGCGTGCTGAAGAACCGGCTCGAACGGGTGCAGGCCGAGTTCGCCGCGAAGCCGTACGAGGAGCTGATCCAGCTGATCCGCACCGGGCCGCCGCGGTTCTCCCCGTACGCCGTGAAGCAGGTCGACGAGGCCGCCAACACCGTGGAGTTCTACATCCACGCGGAGGACGTCCGCCGGGCCCAGCCGGACTGGTCGCGGCGCGAGCTGGATCCGGTCTTCGCCGATCTGCTGTGGTCGCGCACCGAGCGGACGGCCCGGCTGCTGGGCCGCAAATCCCCGGTGGGGCTGGTGCTGCGCCGCCCCGACGGGCGGACGGTGGTGGCGCACAAGGGAGTCCCGGTGGTGACGGTCACCGGTGAGCCCGGTGAGCTGCTGCTCTTCGCGTTCGGCCGGCAGGACGCGGCGGTGGTGGAGCTGGCGGGCGACAAGGAGGCGGTGGACCGGCTGCACACGGCGGAGCTGGGGATGTAGGCGCTTTCGTTTGACTCAGCGCGGGAGTTCCGCGCGGCGCAGTCCGGTGATGGCCAGCCCCGTCACCGCCCCCGATGCGCACACCGCGGCGCTGGCGACGAAGACCGGGCCGGTCCCCCACATCGCGACGGCGGCTCCCGTGACCGGGTAGCTGAGCGGAGCGATCGCGTGGGTGAACAGGGTCGAGACCGAGGTGACCCGGCCGAGGTAGGCGGGGTCGGTGACGGTCTGGACCAGGGCGCCCAGCAGGGAGCCGCCGAGGCCGGCGAAGAGCCCGACGCAACAGGCCACGGCGACGGCGAGGGCCACCGAGGGCGCGTACGCCAGGGCGCCGATGGCGACCGAGCCGAGCAGTACCGTCAGGCACATCACCAGCCCGGCGCGTGGCACCCGGCCGCGCACGGCGAGCAGCAGCGCCGACGCGCCCGCGCCGATCCCGAACGCGGCGATGACCCAGCCCATGCCGGAGGCGCCCCAGTCACGCTCCCGGGCGAGCATGATCATTCCGAGGTTGAGCGGCCCGGCGAAGCCCAGTTCGCTGACGGCGACGACCAGCATCAGCGGTCCGAGCAGCGGGTGACGGCGGATGTGGCGCAGCCCGTCGGCGAGGTCGTGCCAGGCGGTGCCGGAGCGTTCCGCGCCCTCCTGTTCGGGCAGCGGGCTGATCCGCAGCGACAGCAGCAGCGGCAGCGACACGGCAAAGAGCACTCCGGCCGCGGCGAAGGCGAGCGTCGGCCCGCCGAGGGCCACCGCGACGCCGCCGAGCGGGGCGCCGACGACATTGGCGGTACGGGTGGCCAGTCCGCGCATCCCCTGGACCCGGGCCAGCTGTCCGGCGGCGGTGATCCGGGGCGGCAGTGCGCCGACGGCGGGCAGGAAGAGGGCGTCGACCACGCCGAAGACGAGTGCGACGGCGATCAGCATCCACAGCGCGGGCGAGGTGAGCAGCAGCACGCCCGCCAGGCCGAGGACGACCAGGCAGCGGGCGGCGTCGCTGCCGATGACGACGCGGCGCGGCCCGAGCCGGTCGGCGAGCACTCCTCCGCCGAGCATCAGCACGGCCCTGGGTATGGAGCCGGCGGCGAGGACGAGGCCGGTCTGGGTGGGGTCCCCGGTGCGGGCGGCGGCCCAGGCGAGCGCCATGTAGTAGACGCTGTCGCCGATCATGGACGCGGTGTAGGCGCCGAGCCAGCGCAGGACGTTGGCGTCGCGGTGGGCGGGGCGTTCGGGAGCTTTCGTGGCCGTGGCGGTGACGGTCATGAGGGTGTCCTCTCCGGGCGTCGGCTCAGGTGCGGAACGGGAAGGCGTACAGGTGCATGGCGACGTTCTCGCGGCCTTCCGTGTCTCCGGCCTCCTCGCGGGCGCGGCCGAGTTCCTCGTACCGGTCGATCAGTTCGTGCACCTCCCGGCTGAGCGCGGAGAGCTCCTCGTGAGTGAGCCGGGCCAGGTACTCGGAGCTGGAGGCGGCGCTGCGCCACTCCGGCGGCCAGCTCCGGGCGGAGTCGAGGTAGCGGCGGTACATCTCGATGTGCTGGTCGAAGGAGAGCCGGCCGACGGCGGCGTGCACGGCCACCTTCTCGGGGGCGTCGCTGAAGTCCTCCTCGTGGAAGTTCAGCCCCTTGGAGGCGGGCTGCCACCAGCGTTCGCGGCCGTCCCCGCCCTGCCGTTCGGCCTCCTCGATCAAGCCGTGGTCGGCGAGCTTGCGCAGGTGGTAGCTGACCAGCGAGACGGCCTCGTCGACCTGGTCGGCGAGCTGGGAGGCGGTGGCGCTGCCCGCGATGTAGAGGGCCCGGTACAGCTTCATCCGCAGCGGGTG
This sequence comes from Streptomyces sp. NPDC002669, assembly GCF_042889165.1. Classification (NCBI taxonomy): domain Bacteria; kingdom Bacillati; phylum Actinomycetota; class Actinomycetes; order Kitasatosporales; family Streptomycetaceae; genus Streptomyces; species Streptomyces sp. NPDC002669. Next base: position 281,793 of record NZ_JBIAQQ010000003.1, read on the forward strand.
TCCGAACGCCTTCAGGGTCTCCAGGTCCGAGACGCGGCGCGATTCGTTGCTTGCCATGCCCCGACCCTAGATAGGAAAGGAAACTTGCGCAATATTTATTGCGCAAGAGAAGTTGCGGACTTTCGGAGCAGGGGCGAACCGGAACGGCACCAGAAAAGCCGATCGCCGGACGGGCCACGGCGGCCCGTCCGGCGATCGATGGGGTGGTGCGAGGTCAGCGGACCGGGTGTCCGGCCTCCCTGAGCGCGTCCTTGACCTCGGAGATCCGCAGATCGCCGAAGTGGAAGACGGAGGCGGCGAGCACCGCGTCGGCCCCCGCCGCGATGGCGGGCGCGAAGTGGGCGAGCCGCCCCGCGCCGCCGGAGGCGATGACGGGGACGGTCACGTGCTTGCGGACCGCCGCGATCATCTCGGTGTCGTAGCCGTCCTTGGTGCCGTCCGCGTCCATCGAGTTGAGCAGGATCTCGCCCGCGCCCAGCTCGGCGGCGCGGTGCGCCCATTCGACGGCGTCCATGCCGGTGCCCCTGCGGCCGCCGTGCGTGGTGACCTCGAAGCCGCCGTCGGGGCTGCGCCGGGCGTCCACCGAGAGCACCAGGACCTGGCGGCCGAAGCGCTCGGCGATCTCCCGGACGAGGTCGGGGCGGGCGATGGCGGCGGTGTTGACGCCGACCTTGTCCGCGCCGGCCCGCAGCAGCTTGTCGACGTCCTCGGCGGTGCGGACGCCGCCGCCGACCGTCAGCGGGATGAAGACCTGCTCGGCGGTGCGGCGCACCACGTCGTAGGTGGTCTCCCGGTCGCCGCTGGAGGCGGTGATGTCCAGGAAGGTCAGCTCGTCGGCGCCCTCGGCGTCGTACAGCTTCGCCATCTCGACGGGGTCGCCCGCGTCGCGCAGGTTCTGGAAGTTGACGCCCTTGACGACCCGGCCGTTGTCGACGTCCAGGCAGGGGATGACGCGTACCGCGAGGCTCATCGCGCACCTGCCCGGTACGCCTCGACCTCGACCTCGACGACCAGGCTCGGGTCCACCAGACCGGCGACGACGACCATCGTCGCGACGGGGCGGACCTCGCCGAAGAGGTCCTTGTGGGCGCGGCCGACCTCGTCCGTGTCCCGGACGTGCGTGACGTACATCCGGGTGCGGACGACGTCCTCGCGGCCCAGGCCGAACTGCTTCAGCGCGTCGAGGGCGACCTTGAAGGAGGTGACGGTCTGCTCGTACGGGCCGCCCGCGGAGATCTGGCCGTTCTCCACCGAGGTGCAGCCCGCGACCAGGACGAGCCCGTTCGGCAGCTCCACCGCGCGGGAGTAGCCGAACCGCTCCTCCCACGGGGCCCCCGAGGAGACCCGGTTGACCGCGTCGCTCATCCGGAGACCACCTGGAGGGCCTCTTCGAGGGTGAACGCCTTCGCGTACAGCGCCTTGCCGACGATCGCGCCCTCGACGCCCTCCGGGACGAGCGAGGCGATGGCCCGCAGGTCGTCCAGCGAGGAGACACCGCCGGAGGCGACGACCGGCTTGTCGGTGGCGGCGCAGACGTTCTTCAGGAGTTCCAGGTTGGGGCCCTGGAGCGTGCCGTCCTTGGCGATGTCGGTGACGACGTAGCGGGCGCAGCCCTCGGAGTCGAGGCGGGCGAGCGTCTCGTAGAGGTCGCCGCCGTCACGGGTCCAGCCGCGGCCGCGCAGCGTCGTGCCGCGGACGTCGAGGCCGACGGCGATCTTGTCGCCGTGCTCGGCGATGACCTTGGCGACCCACTCGGGGGTCTCCAGGGCGGCGGTGCCGAGGTTGACCCGGCGGCAGCCGGTGGCGAGGGCCGCGGCGAGCGAGTCGTCGTCGCGGATGCCGCCGGAGAGTTCGACCTTGATGTCCATGGCCCCGGCGACCTCGGCGATCAGCGCGCGGTTGTCACCGGTGCCGAAGGCGGCGTCCAGGTCGACGAGGTGCAGCCACTCGGCGCCGGCGCGCTGCCAGGCGAGGGCGGCCTCCAGCGGGGACCCGTAGGAGGTCTCGGAGCCGGACTCGCCGTGGACGAGCCGGACGGCCTGTCCGTCACGGACATCGACGGCGGGGAGCAGTTCAAGCTTCGGCATTACAGCGTCTCGATCCAGTTGGTCAGCAGCTGGGCGCCGGCATCGCCGGACTTCTCGGGGTGGAACTGGGTGGCCCACAGGGCGCCGTTCTCCACGGCGGCGACGAACGGCTCGCCGTGGGTGGCCCAGGTGACCCGGGGTGCGCGGATCTTGGGGTTGGTGACTTCCAGGCTCCAGTCGTGCACGGCGTAGGAGTGCACGAAGTAGAACCGGGCCTCGGGGTCGAGGCCGGCGAAGAGCTGGGAGTCCTCGGGGGCCCGCACGGTGTTCCAGCCCATGTGCGGGACGACCGGGGCCTTCAGCGGGGCGACGGTGCCGGGCCACTCGTCCAGCCCCTCCGTCTCCACGCCGTGCTCGATGCCGCGCTCGAAGAGGACCTGCATGCCGACGCAGATGCCCATGACGGGCCTGCCGCCGGAGAGCCTGCGGCCGATGATCCATTCGCCGCGGGCCTTCTTCAGCCCCTCCATGCAGGCGGAGAACGCTCCGACGCCGGGCACCAGCAGCCCGTCGGCGTTCATCGCCTTCTCGTAGTCGCGGGTGATCTCGACGTCCGCGCCGACGTGGGCGAGGGCCCGCTCGGCGGAGCGGACGTTGCCGAATCCGTAGTCGAAGACGACGACCTTCTTCTTGCCGCTCATCCGGTCGCTCTTGTTCCGTTCGCTCACGAGCCGCGCCTCAGTCCCAGAGTCCCTGGATCCGCATGACGCCCGCGAGCAGGCACATGAAGGACCCGATGCCGAGCAGGACTATGACCCCGCGGGGCATCTTCTGCTTCGAGAAGGAATAGACGCCGCCGGCCAGGAACAGGCCGACGACGATCAGGATGGTGCTGAGGCCGGTCACAGCGCGCCCTTCGTGGAGGGGAGGATGCCGGCGGCGCGCGGGTCGTGCTCGCTGGCGTAACGCAGGGCGCGGGCGAGCGCCTTGAACTGGCATTCCACGATGTGGTGGGCGTTGCGCCCGTACGGTACGTGGACGTGCAGGGCGATCTGCGCCTGGGCGACGAAGGACTCCAGGATGTGCCGGGTCATCGTCGTGTCGTACGTGCCGATCATCGGAGCCATGTTCTCCGGCTCGGTGTGCACCAGGTACGGCCGGCCGGAGAGGTCGACGGTGACCTGGGCGAGCGACTCGTCCAGCGGGACGGTGCAGTTGCCGAAGCGGTAGATGCCGACCTTGTCGCCGAGGGCCTGCCTGAACGCCGCACCGAGCGCGAGGGCGGTGTCCTCGATGGTGTGGTGCGTGTCGATGTGCAGGTCGCCGTCGGTCTTGACGGTGAGGTCGAAGAGTCCGTGCCGGCCGAGCTGGTCGAGCATGTGGTCGTAGAAGCCGACCCCGGTCGACACGTCGACCTTGCCGGAGCCGTCGAGATCGATCTCGACGAGCACCGAGGTCTCCTTGGTGGTGCGTTCGACTCTTCCTACGCGGGCCGCGCGAGTCATGCGTCGTGCTCCTTCTTGATTTCGCGTACCGCGTCGAGGAACGCGTCGTTCTCGGCCGGGGTGCCCGCGGAGACCCGCAGCCATCCCGGTACGCCGTTGTCCCGGACCAGGACGCCCCGGTCGAGGATCTGCCGCCAGACCGTGTGGCTGTCGGGGAAGCGGCCGAACTGGACGAAGTTGGCGTCCGAGTCGACGACCTCGTAGCCCAGCGCGCGCAGCTCCGCGACGATCCGGTCGCGCTCGCCCTTGAGCCGGTCGACGTACGCGAGCAGCGTATCGGTGTGCTCCAGGGCGGCGAGCGCGGTGGCCTGGGTGATGGAGGACAGGTGGTACGGCAGGCGCACCAGCTGGACCGCGTCCACCACCGCCGGGTCGGCGGCGAGGTAGCCCAGGCGCAGTCCGGCGGCGCCGAACGCCTTGGACATGGTGCGCGAGAGCACCATGTTCGGCCGGCCCTCGATCAGCGGGAGCAGCGAGGGGCGGTGGCTGAACTCGCCGTACGCCTCGTCGACGACGACCATCGACGGCCCGGCCGCCTGCGCGGCCTCGTACAGCGCGAGGACGGTGTCGGCGTCGACGGCGGTGCCGGTGGGGTTGTTGGGCGAGGTGATGAAGACGATGTCGGGGCGCCGCTCGGCGATGACCTCGCGGGCGGCCTCGACCTCGATGGTGAAGTCCTCGTTGCGCGGTCCGGAGATCCAGCCGGTGCCGGTGCCGCGGGCGATGAGGGCGTGCATGGAGTACGAGGGCTCGAAGCCGATCGCGGTGCGGCCGGGGCCGCCGAAGGCCTGGAGCAGCTGCTGGAGCACCTCGTTGGAGCCGTTGGCCGCCCAGACGTCGGCGGGGCCGACCTCGTACCCGGCGGTGCGGGTGAGGTAGCGGGCCAGCTCCGTACGGAGCTCGACGGCGTCCCGGTCGGGGTAGCGGTTGAGGTCGCGGGCGGCCTCGCGGACCCGCTCGGCGATCCGGTCGACGAGCTCCTCGGGCAGCGGGTAGGGGTTCTCGTTGGTGTTCAGCCGTACGGGCACGTCGAGCTGCGGTGCCCCGTACGGCGACTTGCCGCGCAGTTCGTCGCGGATCGGGAGGTCGTCGATGCGGGTGGCCCCGCGGGGGGTGTTGCCGTGCGTCACTGCTGCGGAACCTTCCAGCCGAACCTGGCCTTGAGCGCGGCGCCGTGGGCGGGGAGGTCCTCCGCCTCGGCGAGGGTCACGACGTGGTGGGCGACCTCGGCGAGCGCGTCGCGCGTGTAGTCGACGATGTGGATGCCGCGCAGGAAGGACTGCACGGAGAGCCCGGACGAGTGGCAGGCGCAACCGCCCGTCGGCAGCACGTGGTTGGAGCCCGCGCAGTAGTCGCCGAGCGAGACCGGGGACCAGGGGCCGACGAAGATCGCACCGGCGTTGCGGACCCGCTGGGCGACGGCGGCGGCGTCGGCGGTCTGGATCTCCAGGTGCTCGGCGGCGTACGCGTCGACGACCTTGAGGCCGTCCGCCAGGTCGTCGACCAGGACGATCGCGGACTGGCGGCCGGCCAGGGCGGGTTCGATCCGGTCGGTGACGTGCTTGGTCGCGGCGATCTGCGGCTTCAGCTCGGCCTCGGTGGCGTCGGCCAGCTCCGCGGAGTCGGTGACCAGGACGGCGGCGGCCATCGGGTCGTGCTCGGCCTGGCTGATCAGGTCGGCGGCGACGTGCACCGGGTCGGCGGTGGAGTCCGCGAGGATCGCGATCTCGGTGGGGCCGGCCTCGGCGTCGATGCCGATGCGGCCCTTGAGGAGCCGCTTGGCGGCGGCGACGTAGATGTTGCCGGGGCCGGTGACGAGGTTGACCGGCGGGCACTCGTCCGTGCCGTACGCGAACATCGCCACGGCCTGGGCGCCGCCGGCCGCGTACACCTCGTCGACGCCGAGCAGGGCGCAGGCGGCGAGGATGGTCGGGTGCGGCAGGCCGCCGAAGTCCTTCTGCGGCGGGGAGGCCACGGCGACGCCCTCGACGCCCGCCTCCTGGGCCGGTACGACGTTCATGACGACGGACGACGGGTAGACGGAGCGCCCGCCCGGCACGTACAGCCCGACGCGCTCGACCGGCACCCACTTCTCGGTGACGGTGCCGCCGGGGACGACCTGGGTGGTGTGCGTGGTGCGGCGCTGCTCGCGGTGGACGAGGCGGGCGCGGCGGATCGACTCCTCCAGGGCGGCCCGGACGCCGGGGTCGAGGTTCTCGGCGGCCTCGGTGATCGCCTCGGCCGGGACACGGATCGATTCGAGCCGTACGCCGTCGAATTTCTCCCCCCACTCGATCACTGCCGCGGAGCCGCGATGGCGTACGTCCTCGCAGATGGGCCGCACCGTCTCCAGGGCGGCTTCCACGTCGAACTCGGCACGGGGCAGCAGGTCGCGCAGGGCTCCGCCCTCGGGGAGGACGTCGCCGCGCAGATCGATTCGAGAGATCACACCGCAATTCTCGCAGACCGGCTCCGGCATCCGATCGTCCGTATCACTGGCTGATACGTGTCCTGGACGCCTTTCGGACGCGCTCGATGACTGATGGCGTTCACCTCGTCACTCAGCGGGAAGAACAGCTTGGAGTGGAAGGGGGAATCGTGACCGAGCCGCACGACGGTGATTTTCCGGATGGTCTCAGCGCGGCCGAGCTGGGCATGTGGCAGTCGTTCCGGAACGGCAGTACCTACGATCTGCGCGCGCGTGACCCGGCGCGGGACGATCCGTTCGCGCCCCGGGTGTGGGGTCCCGAACGCAGTGTGGACGGGCGCGTCGTCGCCCGGCTGCTGCTGTCCGGGCCGCCGCCGAGGCCGGGCCGGGTCGCCGCGCTGAAGCTGCGGGGCGTGCGGATCACCGGGACGCTCGACCTCGCGGGCGGGCGCGTCTCGCCGTACGTCGAGATGACCGGCTGCCGCTTCGAGAACGAGGTGGTGCTGCCCGAGTGCCACTTCACGACGCTGCGGATCGTGGGCTGCGCGATGCCCCGGCTGGAGGCGGCCCGGCTGCGGACCGAGGGCGATCTGCACCTGCCGCGCTGCCGGGTCGAGCGCGGCATCCGGCTCACCGACGCCCAGATCGGCACGGATCTGCTGATCAACCAGATCGAGATCGGTCCGGACCGGGGCGGCCGAGCCCTGGCCGCCGACGGGCTGTCGGTCGCCCAGGACCTCCAGGCGGAGCTGGTGGAGGCGCGCGGCGAGCTGAGTCTGCGCGGGGCGAAGGTCGGCGGTTCGCTGAGCCTGCGCGGCAGCCGGCTGCGGGGCAGGGACGGGCGGCGCGCGCTGAACGCCCCGCAGCTGACCGTGGAGCGGACGCTGTACATGAGCGAGGCGTGGGTGAGCGTCGACACCGGCGTCCAGGGCACCACTCCCCCGTTCGGCATCGTCATGGCGTCGACCCCGGCGAGCGGCACCCGGTCGCAGATCTTCGAGTGCCGCGGCGGGGTGCGGCTCGACGACGGGCGGTTCGGCGACGCGGTCGACCTGCACAAGGCGCGGTTCGTGCTGGGCCGGCACGAGGAGCTGTCGCTGCGCCGGATCGTCACCCCGGAACTGCGGTTCAACGCGGAGCGGCCGGAGGAGGGCCGGGTCGTGCTGAACGGCGCGAAGATCGTCACGCTGATCGACGTGTCGACCAGCTGGCCCGGGCCCGGCGGCCTGGCGATGGGCGGCTTCGTGTACGAGAACCTCGTCCCGTACGGACACTTCCCGCTCTCCCGACGCCTGGAGTGGGTGGCGGCGGCGACCCCGGAGTACGTGCCGGAGCCGTACGAGCGGCTCGCGACGGTGCTGCGCAACTGCGGGGAGGACGCGGACGCCCGCGAGGTGCTGCTGGCCAAGCAGCGGCGGCGGCGCGAGACCCTGCCGCTCGCCGCGAAGCTCTGGGGCTTCCTGCAGGACTGGGCGGTGGCGTACGGCTACCGGCCGGGGCGGGCGGCGGTGTGGATGGCGCTGCTCTGGGCGGCGGGGGCACTGGCCTTCTCCCGGCAGGTGCCGCCGCCGATCAAGCCGGACGAGCATCCGCAGTGGAACGCGGCGCTGTACGCGCTGGACCTGCTGATCCCGGTGATCAACCTGGGTCAGGACGGTTACTGGCGGATGGAGGGCGGCTGGCAGTGGGCCGCGGCCGTGCTGGTCCTGCTGGGCTGGATACTGGCCACGACGGTCGCGACGGGCGCCACCCGGCTGCTGCGCCGGGGCTGACCGGATTCCGGCCACGGGCGGGCCGGCGGCCGGGGGCCGGCCCGCCCGGAATCCCTTGCGCGGCGTGCCCCGCGCGAGGGTTCCGGGCCGCGGTCGAACGTCCGGACGGACCGCGTCCGCACCAGCGGACAGCACCGGCCGCAGCGACAGGAACAAGCCAGATTTCGCACTTTCCTTTACTCTTTCTTGACTCGGTCGAATACAACCCCTCCACTCGGCACCAAAGCTTCACAGCGCACCTCTGGCGCCGCCCCGACCAGCGCTTTTCAATGGTCTGCACCATGCCATTCCTCCGTGCTCTGCTCCGTACCGCGGGCCTGTTCCGGCGCTCCCCACAGGGCTCCGCCGGACTGCCCGCGGACGACGCGGTGCTGCTCGACGCCCCCGACGAGCGGCTCTCCCCGGCGCTGGTCGCCGCCGCCCTCGGGGAGTACGAACCTGCCGCGAAGCTCCTCGCCACCACCCGGGACGGCGCCGAGTGGGAGAACCGGGACCGCTACCTCGTCCGGCTCGTCGCCTTCGCCCGCAGCCGCGACGGCTGGCTGACCGACTGGCTCGCCGCCGCCCCGCACGACCCGGACGCCCTGCTCGTCAAGGCGCAGCTGGCGGTCCGCCGGGCCTGGGAGTCGCCCGCCAGGAGCGAGCAACTGCGCGAGGTGGGGCCGCTGATCACCGCGGCGGCCGAGAGCGATCCGCGCGACCCGGTGCCCTGGCGGCTCGCGCTCGACCACGCGCGCGGCACCCACGCCACGCACACCGTGTTCGAAGCGCTGTGGGAACAGGCCGTGCGGCGCTCCTCGCACCACTACGGCTGCCACGTCGCGGCGCTGCGCTACCTCTCCGCGGCCTGGTACGGCTCGCACCGCGAGTGCTTCGACTTCGCCGAGCGGGCCGCCGAGGACTCGCTGCCCGGTTCGCTGGTCCAGGCGCTGCCGCTGCGGGCCGCCTTCGCCCTGCTGGTCGAGGGGCCCGGGGCCCGGACCACCTCGGTGCAGGAGGAGCGGATCGACGCGGCGGCGGATCTGGCGATCACGCTGTCCGCCTCGTTCGCGCCGGGCGACCCCTGGCCGGCCGAGGTCCGCAACCTGCTGGCGTTCGTGCTGGTCGCCCGGGGCCGCTGGGCCGAGGCGCTGGAACAGTTCCGGCGGATCGGACCGCACGCGGCGTCGTTCCCGTGGTCGTCGGTCTCCGACGATCCGCTCGGCCGGTTCCTGGAGGCGAGGGACGACGCGCGGCTCCGGGCGGCCTGCGGGACGCCCGTGCCGGACCGGGGCGGCCGGGGCCGGACCCGCGGCCATTACGCTTGAGCGTTGTGACCACCGCTCGCCTGCCCCTGTTCCCGCTGAACGTGGTGCTGTTCCCCGGCCTCGTGCTGCCGCTGAACGTCTTCGAGGAGCGTTATCGCGCCATGATGCGCGAGCTGCTGAAGACCGACGAGGACGAACCCCGGCGCTTCGCCGTGGTCGCGATCCGCGACGGCCGCGAGACCGCCCCGACGGCCCTGGGGATGCCGGAGGAGGTGAACGCCACCGCCGAGCGCGGCCCCGCGGACGGCTTCGGCCCCGACCCCGTGCAGTCCTTCCACCGGGTCGGCTGCGTCGCCGACGCGGCGAAGATCCGGGAGCGGCCGGACGGCAGCTTCGAGGTCCTCGCGACCGGCACCACCCGGGTCAGGCTGCTCTCCGTCGACGCGAGCGGCCCTTTCCTGACGGCCGAGCTCGAAGAGCTGGACGAGGAGCCCGGCGAGGAGGCGGGGGCGCTCGCCGAGGGCGTGCTGCGGGCCTTCCGCAGCTACCAGAAGCGACTGGCCGGGGCGAACGAACGCTCCCTGACCACCGGCGCGGAGCTGCCCGACGACCCCTCGGTCGTCTCCTACCTGGTCGCGGCTGCGGCCGTGCTCGACGTCCCGGCCAAACAGCGGCTGCTCCAGGCCCCCGACACCGCCACCCGGCTGCGCGAGGAGCTGACCCTGCTGCGCTCCGAGACCGCCGTCATCCGTCATCTGCCGTCGCTGCCCGCGGTGGACCTGACCCGCGCCCCGACCCACCCCAACTGATCCGGCCGGCCCGGCCGGCGACGAGCGACCCGAGGACCCTTTCCCCGTGGCGAAGAAGCCGAAGAAGCAGCAACAGTCCGGCGGCACCCCGGCCACGGTCGCCCTGACCGCGGCCGGTACGGCGTTCACCGTCCACGCCTACGACCACGACCCGGCGTCGGCCTCCTACGGCGAGGAAGCGGCCCAGGCCCTGGGCGTCTCCCCCGACCGGGTGTTCAAGACCCTCGTCGCGGACGTCGACGGCGCCCTCACCGTGGCCGTCGTCCCGGTGGCCGGTTCGCTGGACCTCAAGGCCCTGGCCTCCGCGGTGGGCGGCAAGCGCGCCGCCATGGCCGACCCGGCGGCCGCGGAGCGCACCACCGGCTACGTGCGCGGCGGCATCTCGCCCCTGGGCCAGCGCAAGCGCCTGCGCACGGTGCTGGACGCCTCGGCCCGGTCCCACGTGACGATCTGCGTCTCGGCGGGCCGCCGCGGCCTGGAGGTGGAACTCTCCCCCGAGGACCTGGCGTCGCTCACCGGCGCGGTGTTCGCGGAGATCGGCCGGGGCGCGTAACGCCCCTCCGGCGAACGGGGGCGGGAAGGGGACGGGCCCCGCGCAGCAGCCCGCCCGTCGCGGTCACCGCCCACGGCAACCGCGCCGCACCGCCCCTGCGACTACGCCCCGGCCGGCGTCCCGCCCGACGGCGCTCCGTCCGCGGGCGCCCCACCCGCGGGCACCGGCCCGCCGGAAGGCAGCGGCCCGAAGCCGCCCCCGTACATCCCCCACGGCTCCGGATCGCGCGGGGCGAACGCCGCGGTCAGTCCGAGGTGCACCGCCATCGCCCCCAGCGGCCACGCCAGCAGCGCGCCCTTCGCCCGGAGCTGGAGCGGTGCGTCGAAGACCACGCCCTTGCCGACCGCCCGCGCGTGCGCGACCACGTCCTGGTCCGGCCCGAGCCACACCCCCAGCCGCCAGGCCAGCAGCGAGCCGAGCAGTCCGCCCAGCGCGAGCCCGATGACGAGGGCGACGCCGCCGCTCCTGCGGAAGAAGAAGACCAGGGCCCCGGAGACCGCCCCGCAGGCCAGGGCCAGCAGGGCGAACGTGCCGTCGGCGCCGATCGCCTCCTCGCCCTCGCTGTTGCTCAGGAAGACGGCGGTGTCGTCGGAGATCAGCGGGACCCGGGGCGCCAGCCACAGCCAGAGGAGTCCGAGCACGATGCCCGAGACGGTGACGAGCGCGGTGACCACCGCGGCCCTGCGCAGCTCCGCCCCGATGTCCTTCTTCCCGGGTTCCAGCAGGCTCCCGTGGTGACCGTCGGCCCCTCCGAAACCACCGGGCCCACCGGGCCCGCCGAATCCACCGGGGTGCCCCGGCCCGCCGCCCCGGTTGGGCGGGGGCTGCCAGGGATCGTTGGACGAGGGCTGGTGAGGCGGCGTCAGAGGTGCGGTCACCGCCCCATCGTGCCAGGCGCGCCCGGACCACGCCTCACCGGACCGCTGCCCTGCGGTACGCCCAGGTCGCCGCGGCCAGCGCGAGGACGCCGACGGCGGCACAGACGCCGAGGTCCAGCGCGACGGCCGCCCAGTCGGGGCTGGTGTCGAAGGACCGGGAGAGCGCCTCGACCCCGTAGGTCGAGGGCAGCAGGTCCCGGGCCCAGTCGATCGGGGCGGGCAGCCGGTCCGCCGGGAGCACGCCGAGCAGCAGCGCCGCCGACATGCCCAGCTGGCCGAGCAGGGTGGCCAGTTCCTGGCGGGGCGCGAGCAGCCCCAGCGCCGCGCCCAGCCCGGAGAGCGCCGCCCCGGACAACGGGATGACGGCGGCGAGCACCCACAGGTGGGTCAGCGGCAGCCCGAACATCACACTGCCCGTCACGGCCGTGACGACGGTGCCGGGCACGGTGAAGGAGGCGTACGCCCCGGCCGCGCCGAGCACCACGGCGGCGGGCGGCACCGGCAGCGTGGCGTAGTGGTCGAGCCCGCCGCCGGCCCGCAGCTGCCCGAAGTACTGGGCGAGGAGGTTGAGCGCGACGAAGGCCACGACCAGCACGCTGGACCCGGCGACGACGGCGCGGGCCTCCGAGCCGCCGTCGACGACCCCGCGCATCAGCACCATGATCCCGATGGACTGGAACGTCGCGACGAAGAGCAGCGGGATCCGGGCGACCCGGGCCCGGGACAGCTGGGCGCGGTAGACGGCCGCGAGCGAGGGGAACAGCCGGGCCCTCGGGGCGAGCGGTGCGGGCACCGCTCCCCCGTCGCCGTACCCGCCGCCGGCCGTGCCGTTCCGGCCGTCACCGGCGATCCGGACGGCGTCGGCGGTCCGGCCGTCCGTGCCCGGCGGGACGGCTCCCACCGCGTGGTCGGGAACGATGCTCGTCACCTGGCGTTGCTCCTGTTCGTTCCCCGCCCGGCCGTGGACGCGCACCCGGTCGCCCCGCCCGCCCCGGTCATGACTTCACCAGCTCCTCGGTCGCGGCCCCGCCGAGCGCCAGGTAGACGTCCTCCAGGCTGGGCGTCGCCAGCGTGAAGTCGTCGAGTGCGGCGAAGGCCGCCCCGCCGGTCACCGCGGCGACCGCCGCCCGTGCCTCGTCGGGGCCGAGCCGCATCACCCAGCGCCGCCCGGACTCCTGGGCCGAGGCGCGCAGCGCGGCCACTTCGGGCACGTCCAGGGGGGCGCGTTCCCGCCACACCAGTTCGACCCGTACCTCGCCCGCGACGCGTTCCTTGAGCCCGGCCGGGGTGTCGCAGGCGATGACCCGGCCGCGTTCGATCACGGCGACCCGGTCGAGGACCGTCTCGGCCTCGATGACGTTGTGGGTGACGAGCAGCACCGTCGTGCCGCGCTCGGCCCGGCGCCGGTCCACGGCGGCCCAGACGGCGCGCCGGGCGACGGGGTCCATGCCGGTCGTCGGCTCGTCCAGCACGAGCACCGGCCGTTCGCCGACCAGTGCGGCGGCGAAGCAGGCGAGGCGCCGCTGCCCGCCGGAGAGCTTCTTCAGGGCGCGCCCCGCGATCTCCGTGAGGCCCAGTTCGTCGAGCACGGCATCGCGCTCGGCGCGGGCGTCCGCCGCCGTGAGGCCGCGCAGTCTTCCGGTGGTCTCGGCGGCGAGCGACACGGTCAGCTCGTCGAGCGCGGTGGACTCCTGCCCGAGGTAGCCGATCAGCCGGGAGGCCCGTTCGGGGTGGCGCACGAGGTCGTGGCCCAGCACGTCCACGCTGCCGGAGTCGGGGCGCATCAGCCCGGTGAGCTGTCTCACCAGGGTGGACTTGCCGGCGCCGTTGGGGCCGAGCAGTCCGAAGATCTCGCCGCGCCGCACGTCCAGGCTGATCCCGTCGGTGGCGCGCACCTCGGGTGTGGCGGGTGTCCCCCGGCGGCCGCGGGCTGCGGGATAGGTCCTGACCAGATCACGCACCGCGCACACGGTCCCGGTCGCCGTCTGCGCCTGTGCTGTGCCCGTACTCACGAGGTACGAGGGTACGGGGTCGGGCGCCCCGGATCGTGCCCGGGGCGGTGCCGGTCGGGCCTCGGCACGGTGTTCGGCGGCCGGACGTCCCGCCCGGGGCCGCCCGGCGCCACCACCCCGCCGCACACCCGTACGACTCCGGGCGTCACCGCCCGGACCGGCCGCCGCCGGGGCCACGCGCTCGGCGGCACGGCGTCGGCGCCGGGGCCGCGCGCCGCAGGGCCCGTCAGCCGCCGGAGGGGCCCGTCCGCTCCGCCGCCGTCGGGGCGTGCTCCGCCGCGGCCCGTACGTCGACCTCCCGCCAGAACCCCGCCCTGATCGCGTAGCGGTCGTGCTCGTCGATCTGGTCGTCCTTGTGGGCGAGCAGGCCGAACCGGGCCGCGTAGCGCAGCAGCTCGCCGTCGATGCGGTGCGGGATGCGCGGGTACATGGTGGACAGCTTCTGGAGGTGGACGGTCTCGGGCAGCCGTTCCATCCAGCGCCGGGCGAAGACCTGGCCCACCTCGAAGGGGTCGCCGCCGACGGTGGTGATGTCCTCCTCACGGTCCGCCCAGCGCTGTTCGGCGCTGGTGAGCTGGGCCAGGGTGGGCAGGGAAGCCGTCTCGGCGGGCTCGCCCAGCGGCCCGCCGCGCTCCACCCAGCCCCGGTCGGACGACCAGCGCAGGGTCGCCGTGGCGGGCGGGGGCGCGGCCTGCCGGTCGGGCGGGGGCACGGGGCCGCGCAGGCTGCCCGCCAGCTCCTTGGGGGTGGGGACGCCCCGGCCGCCGCCCGCGGGCCGGTCGGCGGCGGTGCTCTCCCCGGGCGGCGGGACGGCGGGGCCGGGCTCCTGCGCGCGGGCCTCCGACGCCCGCTCGGCGGAGGCGGCCAGGGCCGCCTCGGGCAGCGGCGCGGAGAGGATCGCGGCGATCTCCGGGCGGGGCGCGGGCGGCGGGGCGCAGACGCCGGTGTCCCTGGCCCGTACGGCCTGGGTGATCCAGGCCCGGTCGAGCACCCTTCGTTCGTCGGCCTCGGCCACCAGGTCCTCGGACTGGTTGTAGTCGCCGCCGGCGGCCTGGACGGCCCACAGGTGGACGGCGACGCCGTGTTCCTTGGCGGACATCAGGCCGGGCAGCAGGTCGCCGTCCCCGGTCACCAGCACCACGTCGGAGCAGGCCCGGTTCCTGGCGAGTTCGGTGAGCTCGGCGTGCATCGCGGCGTCGACGCCCTTCTGCGCCCAGCGCCCGTCGCTGCGGGTGAGGGCGCCCAGCCGGACCGTCACCCGGGGCATCACGCGCAGTCTGCGGTGTTCGGGCTGCGGTACGCGGTCGGGGGCGCCGTCGAACCAGTAGATCCGCAGCAGCGGCTGCTGCGTGTCCGCCTCGGCCCGCTCCCGCAGGCCCCGGATGAGGGCCGCGTGGTCGACGGTGATGCGGGAACGGGCGGGCTCTCCGGCCAGCAGGCTCGCGGCTGCGCCCAGCAGATAGCCGGCGTCCACCAGGACGACGCAACGGTCCACGCGTTCCACCCTCTTCCAGAAGTTCGGGTGCGGTCCTTGCCCGGGGTTTCCTTCGAGTCTGCCCGACCGCGCAGGGGTTGACGGCCGGAACTCGATCATCGGCGTGGCGGATCCGGAAAACCTCGCGGGACTTGCCGTCGCTACGCACGGTAATGATCCAACATGCATGGTTTGTCCCGACATGTGAATCTGAACGCGGTCCTGGCCCCGAGATTCCCCACAGGAGGAACACCACCATGGCCAAGAACAAGAACCGCAAGCAGGGCAGCCAGCAGAACCGCGCGACCGGTCCGGACCGCAGCGCGGAGCAGGCCGGGGAGACCCCGTACGAATCGCAGATACAGTCGCAGTCCCAGGCCCAGGGCAGCCCTGCCGATGTTGCTCGTAAGCACCAGCGGCGCTTCGGTCACAACTGACCCCGGCCCCTTCCCGGTCCCGGACCGGACAGGCCGACAGGGGCGCTCCCGCTCTCGCGGGGGCGCCCCTGTCGCGCGTGGTGACGGCGGGTGGTCTCAGCCGGCCAGGCAGGACGGGCCGAGCAGCACCTTCAGGTCGCCGAAGAGCGCCGGGTCGGGCTGCACCCGGTGCCGGTCGAGCCGGAGCACCGTGGTCTTGCGGGGGCCCTGGAGCCTGATCCGCACCTCGGTGTTGCCCCGGTGGTTGTTGAGCACCTCGCCGAGCCGGCTGACCATGGGCGGAGTGATCTTGACCGTGGGGATGGTCAGGATCACGGGCGCGTTGGTCCCCGCCGAGGAGAGGTCCGGGACCTGCATCTCCATGGCGACCAGCCGGGGCACGTCCTCCCGCTTGTCGAGCCGTCCCTTGACGAAGACGACGGTGTCCTCGACGAGCTGGGTGGAGACCAGCTGGTAGGTGGCCGGGAAGAACATGCACTCGATGGAGCCGGCGAGGTCCTCGACGGTGGCGATGGCCCAGGCGTTGCCCTGCTTGGTCATCTTGCGCTGGAGGCCGGAGATGATGCCGCCCACGGTGACGACGGCGCCGTCGGCGTGCTCGCCGCCGGTCAGCTGGGAGATCGAGGCGTCGGCCTTGTCGGACAGCACGTGCTCCAGCCCGAACAGCGGGTGGTCGGAGACGTACAGGCCGAGCATCTCGCGCTCCTGGGCCAGCAGGTAGGACTTCTCCCACTCGATGTCGGAGAACTCCACGTCGAGCCCGAAGCCCGGCTCGTCGCTCTCCTCCTCGCCCATGCCGCCGAAGAGGTCGAACTGTCCCTCGGCCTCCTTGCGCTTGACCTGCACCACGTTGTCGATCATCGGTTCGTGGTGGGCGACCAGGCCCTTGCGGGTGTGGCCCATCTCGTCGAAGGCGCCGGCCTTGATCAGCGATTCGACGGTGCGCTTGTTGCAGACGACCGCCTCGACCTTGTCCAGGAAGTCGGGGAAGCTGCTGTACTTCCCCTTCGCCTTGCGGCACCGGATGATCGAGTCGACGACGTTCTGGCCCACGTTGCGCACGGCGGTGAGGCCGAAGAGGATCACGTCGTCGCCCTGGGCGGCGAAGTTCGACAGGGACTCGTTCACATTGGGCGGCAGCACCTTGATGCCCATGCGGCGGCACTCGTTGAGGTAGACGGCCGACTTGTCCTTGTCGTCCTTGACCGAGGTCAGCAGCGCCGCCATGTACTCGGCGGGGTAGTTCGCCTTGAGGTACGCGGTCCAGTAGGTGACCAGGCCGTACGCGGAGGAGTGCGCCTTGTTGAACGCGTATCCGGCGAACGGGACCAGCACGTCCCACAGGGCCTGGATCGCCTCGTCGGAGAAGCCCTTCTTCTTGGCGCCGGCCTGGAAGAGGACGAAGTTCTTCTCCAGCTCCTCGGGCTTCTTCTTGCCCATCACGCGGCGCAGGATGTCGGCCTCGCCGAGCGAGTACCCGGCGACGATCTGGGCGGCCTTCTGCACCTGCTCCTGGTAGACGATCAGGCCGTAGGTGAGGCCGAGCGTCTCCTTGAGCGGCTCCTCCAGCTCCGGGTGGATCGGGGTGATCTCCTGGCGGCCGTTCTTGCGCTCGGCGTAGTTCGTGTGCGAGTTCATGCCCATCGGGCCCGGCCGGTAGAGGGCCGAGACGGCGGAGATGTCCTCGAAGTTGTCGGGCTGCATCTGGCGCAGCAGGGAGCGCATCGGGCCGCCGTCGAACTGGAACACGCCGAGCGTGTCACCGCGGCAGAGCATCTCGTACGTCTTCGGGTCGTCCAGCGGGAGGGCCAGCAGGTCCAGCTTGACGCCCTTGTTGGACTCCACCATCTTCACGGCGTCGTCCATGATCGTGAGGTTGCGCAGGCCGAGGAAGTCCATCTTCAGCAGGCCGAGCGACTCGCACTGCGGGTAGTCCCACTGCGTGATGGTGACGCCGTCGGTGTGCCGCACCCAGACCGGGGCGTGGTCGACGATCGGTTCGCTGGACATGATGACGCCGGCCGCGTGCACGCCCATCTGCCGGACCAGGCCCTCGACGCCCTTCGCGGTGTCGATGACCTTCTTCACGTCCGGCTCGTTCTCGTACATCCCCCGGATCTCGCCCGCCTCGCTGTAGCGCGGGTGCTTGGGGTTGGTGATGCCGTCGAGGTCGATGCCCTTGCCGAGGACGTCGGCGGGCATGGCCTTGGTGAGCCGGTCGCCCATCGCGTACGGGTAGCCCAGCACGCGGGCGGAGTCCTTGATGGCGTTCTTCGCCTTGATCTTGCCGTACGTGCCGATCATGGCGACCTTGTCGGCGCCGTATTTCTCGGTCACGTACCTGATCACCTCGACGCGCCGACGCTCGTCGAAGTCGATGTCGACGTCGGGCATGGAGACGCGCTCGGGGTTGAGGAACCGCTCGAAGATCAGCCCGTGCTCGATCGGGTCGAGGTCGGTGATGCCCATGGCGTACGCCACGATCGAGCCGGCCGCGGAGCCCCGGCCGGGGCCGACCGCGATGCCGTTGTTCTTGGCCCACATGATGAAGTCGGCGACCACGAGGAAGTAGCCCGGGAACCCCATCTGGATGATGACGTCCATCTCGTACTCGGCCTGCTTCTGCCGGTCCTCGGGGACGCCGCCCGGGAAGCGGCGGTTCATGCCGACCCGGACCTCCTCCTGGAACCAGGTGATCTCCGTGTAGCCCTCGGGGATCTCGAACTTCGGCATCAGGTCGCGCTTCTCGAACATGCCGGAGGTGTCGATCTGCTCGGCGACCAGCAGCGTGTTGCGGCACCCCTCCTGCCAGGCGTCGGAGGAGTCGACGGCGTACATCTCGTCGGTCGTCTTGAGGTAGTAGCCGGTGCCGTCGAACCGGAAGCGGTCCGGGTCGGAGAGGTTCTTGCCGGTCTGGATGCACAGCAGCGCGTCGTGCGCCGTCGCCTCATGGGCGTACGTGTAGTGCGAGTCGTTGGTCACCAGCGGCGGGATGTTGAGCTTCTTGCCGATCTCCAGGAGCCCGTCGCGGACCCGGTGCTCGATGTCGATGCCGTGGTCCATCAGCTCCAGGAAGTACCGGCCCTCGCCGAAGATGTCCTTGTAGTCGGAGGCGGCCTGGACCGCCTCGTCGAACTGGCCGAGCCGCAGCCGGGTCTGCACCTCGCCCGAGGGGCAGCCGGTGGAGGCGATCAGGCCCTCGGACCACTGGGAGATGGTCTCCTTGTCCATGCGCGGCCACTTCTGCAGCCAGCCCTCGGCGTAGGCGTCCGAGGACAGCTTGAAGAGGTTGTGCAGGCCCGTCGAGTTCGCCGCCCAGATCGTCTTGTGGGTGTAACCGCCCGAACCGGACACGTCGTCGCGCTTCTGGTGCGGCTGGCCCCACTGGATCTTCCGCTTGTGCTTGCGCGACTCCGGGGCGACGTACGCCTCGATGCCGATGATCGGCGTGACGCCCGCCTTCTTCGCCGAGTGGAAGAAGTCGTAGGCGCCGTGCAGGTTGCCGTGGTCCGTCATCGCGATGTGCGACATGCCCATTTCATTGCAGGCATTGAACATGTCCTTGAGCCGCGCGGCACCGTCCAGCAGCGAGTACTGGGTGTGGACGTGGAGGTGCGTAAAGGGCGGCTTGGTCACGGCGCTGTGCCTCCGGGAAACGGCTTTGGCGGGCTGGGGGGACAGCGTGGAAGTCTACGTCTTCGCGGTGACGGACGACGGGCACTCCCGGGTACGGTCGCGCGTTGTAGGGACCGGGAACCCCGTCCCATTTGTCAGGCACGGCGTCATGCACGCCAGGTATCAGGAGGCACCCGGAGATGTCGGAAGCGAAGACCGGTGCGGAGCGGCGCGGCGAGCGGATCCTTGAGGTCTTCGACACCGCGTTCGGGGAGCTGCTGGCCGCCGACCCGGCCGCCTTCCGGGTCAAGTTCCGCAAGATGGCGGGCTCGGCCTTCGCCTTCTACCGGGGCACGGCGTGCCTGTTCTACAACGATCTGGAGCAGGAGCGGCACGGCGGCCCGTACCTGGACGAGCGGACCGGCCGGGTGTGGATCCACGGCGATCTGCACGCGGAGAACTTCGGCACCTACATGGACGCCAACGGCCGGCTGATCTTCAACGTGAACGACTTCGACGAGGCGTACGTCGGCCCGTTCACCTGGGACCTCAAGCGGTTCGCCGCCTCCGTCGCGCTGATCGGGTACGCGAAGGCGCTGGGCGACGACCAGATCACCGAGCTGGTCCGGGTCTACGCCGCGGCCTACCGCGAGCGGATCCACGCGCTGGCGACGGGCGCGAAGACCGACGAGCTGCCGCCCTTCACGCTGGACACGGCCGAGGGCCCGCTGCTGGCCGCGCTGCGCGAGGCCCGGTCGCTGACCCGGTTCGGGCTGCTGGAGTCGATGACGGAGATCCGGGACTTCGAGCGCAGGTTCGCCCCGGGCGGCGGCTCGATCGACCTCGACGCGGCGACGCGCTACAAGGTGCTGGCCGCCTTCGACGGCTATCTGGAGACGCTGCCGGAGTCGAGCCTGGCCCGCCCCGACTCGTACCGGGTGAAGGACGTCGTCGGCCGTCGGGGCATCGGCATCGGTTCGGCCGGGCTGCCCTCGTACAACATCCTGCTGGAGGGCAACAGCGACGCCCTGGAGAACGACGTGGTGATCTACCTCAAGCAGGCGCAGACGCCCGCGGTCTCCCGGCACGTCACCGACGCGGCGGTGCGCGGCTACTTCCGGCACGAGGGCCACCGCACCGTGATCTCCCAGCGCGCCCTGCAGGCGCACGCCGATCCGTGGCTCGGCTGGACGGAGCTGGACGGGGCGGGGCAGCTGGTCGCCGAGGTGTCCCCGTACGCGGTCGACCTCGACTGGTCCGACATCGACGAGCCGGAGGAGATCGCGGCGGTCGTCGCCGACCTCGGCCGGGCGACGGCGACGATGCACGCCGCCGCGGACGACGAGAGCGGCCACTCGCTGGTGCCGTTCTCCACCGAGCGGGCGATCGACGCGGCGATCGCGGCGGACGAGGAGGGCTTCGCCGGCCTGCTGGTGGACTTCGCCCACGACTACGGCGCCCGTGCCCGCGCCGACCACCAGATCTTCGTGGACCTCTTCCGCAACGGCCGCATCCCGGGGCTGTAGCACCCCCCGGCCCCCTCATTCCCGGCCCCTTCGGGGTCCTCCACAGATTCTCATGCGACACTCCTCGACGATGGACATATCCGGGACGCAACTCAGGGCCGTGCGCGCGGCGCTCTTCACGGCGCTCGTCGTGACGCTCTCCGTCGCGTCCCACGTGCTGCTCTCCCGGGTCCCGCTGCCGCTGACCGTGGTCGGTCTGCTGGCCTGCGGGGTCTTCGGCGTGGCGTACGCGCTGGCCGGCCGGGAGCGCGGCTTCGGCGCGATCGCCGGGCTGCTGGTCCCGCTGGAGCTGGCCGCCGACACCGTCTTCACCACCGGCCAGCACCTCTGTTACGGGGCGGCGGGCGGCCCGATCGCCGGTCCGCTGCGCTCGGTCGGCGTCGATGTGCTGTGCGGGGGCGGCGAGGTCGGTACCGGTGTGGCGGGGGCCGGTGACGTCGGCGCCCCGTTCGCCTCGGTGACGGTGACCGACGCCGGGCACACGGCGGCCTCGCTGCTGGCCTCCCCCGGTCCGGCGGTGCCGTGGCTGCTGCTGGCCGCCCATGTGACGGTCGGCCTGTTCGCCGCGGCCTGGCTCCGGCGCGGCGAGGCGGCGCTGGTCGCCCTGCTGGGCGCGGCCGCCGCCCTGGCGTTCCGGCCGTTGCTGATCGCGGTCGCCGTGGCCGGTACGGTCCGCCGCTGCGCGCGCCGTCGGGTGCGGCCCGCCGGGCACGGCCCGCGCCCGCTCGTCCGCACCCGCCTGCTCGTGCACTCCGTGGGACGGAGGGGACCGCCGCGCTCGGCCGTCATCGTCTGAGCACGCCAGTCCCCCACCGACGTACCACCACACCCATGGAGAGAAGAACATGAGCAAGCGCAACAGCCAGGCCAACAAGGCGGCGGCCCGTGAGCGTCTGCGCGCCGAGCGCGAGCGGCAGGCCAAGCGGGACAAGACCCGTCGGCAGATCGTCGTCGGCGTCTCGATCGTGGGCGTCCTCGCGGTCGCGGGCGGCGTCGGCTGGGGTGTCATGCAGCTGAACAAGCCGTCCCACTGGGAGGCGGCCAAGGACGCGAAGAACGTGACCGCGCCCAAGAACACCTCGGGCGAGAACGGCACCACCGTCGTCATCGGCAAGTCGACCGCCAAGAAGACCCTGGAGCTGTACGAGGACTCGCGCTGCCCGGTCTGCGCCACGTTCGAGCAGGCCGTCGGCGAGCAGGTGCACAAGGACGTCGACGCCGGCAAGTACAAGATCAAGTACATCGGCGCCACGTTCATCGACGACGTCTCCGGCGGCGGCGAGGGTTCGAAGAACGCGCTGAGCGCCCTCGGCGCGGCGCTCGACGTCAGCACGGACGCCTTCCTCGACTACAAGGCCGCGCTCTACTCCGCGAAGTACCACCCGGAGGAGAGCGACGACAAGTTCAAGAAGGACTCCTACCTGATCGAGATCGCCGAGTCGGTGGACGCGCTGAAGGGCAACGCCGACTTCAAGAAGAACGTCGAGGACGGCACGTTCGACAACTGGGCGATGAAGATGTCCGAGACGTTCGACAAGAGCGGCGTGAAGGGCACCCCGACCCTGAAGATGGACGGCAAGAAGCTCACCGACGGCCAGAGCGAGAACGCCCCGATGACGGCGGAGGCATTCAACACCGCGATCACGGCCGCGCTGAAGGGCTGACCGGACGGCGACGCTCCGACAACGGATCCTCGACGGGCGGGCGAACTTCCCCTGTTCGCCCGCCCGTTGGCTTTACCCGCCAGTAGGATTTTTGTCCGTGACCAGTCACCAGAGTTCCTCGCCGCTCTCCTCCCCCAGCCGCCGCACGGTCGTCAAGGCCGCTGCCGCCACCGCCGTGGCGGCCCCCGTGCTGGGCGCCGCCACGGCCGCGCACGCCGCGGCCGGCCCCGCCTTCCTGCACGGCGTCGCCTCCGGCGACCCGCTCCCCGACGGCATCCTCCTGTGGACCCGCATCACTCCCTCCCCGGACGCCGTACCGGGCTCGGGCCTCGGCGCCGACACGGCGGTGCGCTGGGAGATCGCCGAGGACAAGGGCTTCGCCCGGGTCGTCGCGCGGGGCACCACCGTCGCGCGGGCCGCCTCCGACCACACCGTCAAGGCCGATGTGCGGGGCCTGGCCCCGGCCACCACGTACTGGTTCCGCTTCACGGCGGGGGACGGCACGGGGACCGTCTCGCCGACCGGCCGGACCCGGACGGCCCCGGCCGCCGGGGCGGCCACGCCCGGTGTCCGGTTCGGCGTGGTGTCCTGCGCCAACTGGGAGGCCGGGTACTTCTCCCCGTACCGTCACCTCGCCGCCCGCGCCGACCTCGACGCCGTGCTCCACCTCGGCGACTACATCTACGAGTACGCCTCGGGCAGTTACCCGGACGCGAAGTACGTCGTGCGGCCGCACGAGCCGAGGCACGAGATCCTCACCCTCGCCGACTACCGCACCCGGCACGGCGCCTACAAGACGGACACCGATCTCCAGACCCTGCACGCCACCCACCCGGTGATCGCGATCTGGGACGACCACGAGTTCGCCAACGACACCTGGTCGGGCGGGGCGGAGAACCACACCCCGGGCGCGGAGGGCGCCTGGGCGGACCGGGTCGCGGGCGCCAAGCAGGCGTACTTCGAGTGGATGCCTGTCCGCACCTCCACCGAGGGCACCGTCTACCGCCGGCTGCGCTTCGGCAACCTGGCCGACCTCCACCTCCTCGACCTGCGCAGCTTCCGCTCCCAGCAGGCGAAGATCGGCGACGGCGCGGTCGACGACCCGGAACGCACCATCACCGGCCGGGCGCAGCTGGACTGGCTGAAGGCGGGGCTGGCCGGATCGGACGCCGCCTGGAAGCTGGTCGGCACGTCGGTGATGATCTCCCCGGTCGCCTTCGGCTCCGTGCCCGCGCACCTGCTGGAGCCGCTGGCCGAATTGCTGGGGCTGCCCAAGGAGGGGCTCGCGGTCAACGTCGACCAGTGGGACGGCTACACGGACGACCGCAAGGAACTGATCTCGCACCTGCGGGACCGGTCGATCACCAACACGGTCTTCCTGACCGGTGACATCCACATGGCGTGGGCCAACGACGTCCCGGTGAAGGCGGCGACGTACCCGCTCTCCGCATCGGCCGCCACCGAGTTCGTGGTGACGTCGGTGACCTCGGACAACATCGACGACATCCTGCACGTGGCACCGCACACGGTCTCGGTGGTCGCGGCCGCCGCGGTCAAGGCGGCCAACCGCCATGTGAAGTGGGTGGACATGGACTCGCACGGCTACGGGGTCCTCGACGTGACCGCCGAGCGCTCGCAGATGGACTACTACGCCGTCTCCGACCGGACGAAGCAGGACGCGACGTCCGCCTGGACGCGCTCGTACCGGACGCTCAGCGGGACGCAGAAGGTCGAGCGGGTGGACCGCCCGGTGCTCTGAGGGATCATTTTCAGCCACCCTCTCGCATGTTGACGGCGGATTACGTCGTCACGGCGGGTGGCGTGTCCCACGGACCGAATGGGGACACACCACCCGCCGAGGTAACGCCCACGGTTACGTCGCCGTCTCAAACTCCGGAACCGGGGAAAGATTCCTCCCGCTTTCCCACCTTTGACACCTGCCCGATTGGGCTTGATCATTCCTCTTCCGCGTATGGCATGCGCACGTAATCTCCCGGCGGCGGGTGAGGAAATGCCTCCCCGACACATCCGCGAGGAGTCTCCGTGCGCACTCTTGCCCGTATATCGCCGCGTATGCGTAACCGTGCGATCGGCACCGCCGTCCTGGCCGGAACCCTGGCCCTGGCGCCGCTCTCCGCTCCTTCCGGCTCCACCGCCTCCGCCGCCGCCAAGACCTCCGCGGCCTCCGCCCAGAAGTGCGCGGACGACACGGGCACCTCCGCCACGGCCCGCGAGGCCCGCCCCTCGGGCACCACCCACACCGACGACCCCAACGAGGTCACCGCGGCCCAGGCCAAGGCCATGGACGCGCAGTTGAAGCAGAGACTCGCGGACCGGCGGGTCAACGGCCCCTCGCTCACCGCGGGCGCGACGATCCCGGTCTACTTCCACGTCGTGCACTCCGGGACGACCGGCAAGCTCAGCGCGGCCGACATCGACAGCCAGATGAAGGTCCTGAACGACGCCTACGCTGGGCAGGGTTCGGGCAACACGAACACGGGCTTCCAGTTCACGCTGGCCGGCACGGACTACACGGACAACAGCTCCTGGTACGACGGCGTCTCCCCCGGCTCCGCCGCCGAGAAGGCCATGAAGTCCTCGCTGCGCAAGGGCGGCGCGAACGCCCTCAACATCTACACCGCCAACCTCGGCGGCGGCCTGCTGGGCTGGGCCACATTCCCCAGCTCGTACAAGTCCAACCCCTCGGACGACGGCGTCGTCATGCTCGACGCCTCGCTGCCCGGCGGTTCCGCCACCAACTACAACCAGGGCGACACCGCCACCCACGAGGTCGGCCACTGGATGGGGCTTTACCACACCTTCCAGGGCGGCTGTAACGGCAACGGCGACTACGTCTCCGACACCCCGGCCGAGAAGACTCCCGCGTACGAGTGCCCGACCGGGCGTGACTCCTGCACCAGCAAGACCGGGGTCGACCCGATCCACAACTTCATGGACTACACCTACGACTCGTGCATGACCCAGTTCACCGCGGGCCAGGTGCAGCGCATGAACGACAGCTGGACCGCCTACCGGGGCTGATCCGCACCGCCACCACCGACGGGCCCCGCGACGCGCGGGGCCCGTCGCGCGGTCACAGCGTGGCGAGGAAACCGAGCGAGACCTTCCAGGCCAGCTCGGCCGACGCCTGGTCGAAATCGGGCAGTTCGGGATCGGTGAAGAGGTGTCCCGCGCCCGGGTAGCGGTAGATCTCGACGTCGGCCCCGGTCCGCTGCATCTGGAGATACCAGGTGTTCAGCCAGTCGTGCGTCTCGAACGCGTCCGGGTCGGCGACGTGCAGTTGCACCGGGAGTTCGTCCACCGAGGCGTTCTCGGCGATGTCCGAGGTGCCGTGGAACATCAGCAGCCCGCGGGCCTTCGCGTCACCGAGCGCCAGGGTCTGCGCGGTGGAGGCCCCGAACGAGAAGCCCGCGTACACCAGGCCCCGCTCGGAGTAGGGCGCGGCGGCGAGCACGGCCCGCCTGAGCAGCTCGTCCTTGCCCACCTCCTCCTTGAAGGCCAGGCCCTCCTCGACGGTGTCGAAGGTGCGGCCCTCGAAGAGATCGGGCACCTGCACCTCGTGTCCGGCGGCGCGGAGCCGGTCCGCCGCCGCGTGCACCGCGGGGCGCAGACCGTACGTCGAGTGGAAGAGCATGATGTTCATGGGGCCATGGTGCCAGCTGCGACCGGGCCCCGGATCCCGCCGGGTCCCGGAGTCCGCCGGGTCCCGGAGTCCGCCGGGCCCGGGGTTCCGGCCGCCCCGGCTCACCGCAGACTGCGCACGTCCAGCTGGCGCAGCACCCGGTCGACGATCTCCGGGTCCGTCCCCGCCTCGTTGCGGGCCGAGAGCACCGCGTGGCGGGCGGCCGACATCATCTCGCGCTGGACCCGGCTGACCGCCTTGAAGCGCTCGGCGCGCTGCGCGTACGCCTCGCGGCGCTCGTCGTCGACCATGTCGGGGCTGATCCGCGCCCCCATGTCGTACGCCATCCGCTGCAACCGCTCGGCGACCTCCTCCGGGAAGTCCTCCTCCGCCCGGATCTCCTTCAGCCGCTGCTTCGCGGCCCCGGCGGCGCGGATCGCGAGGTCCTTCTCCAGCGCCTCCTCGGCCGCGGTGTCCGCCTTGACGTGGAGTTTGCGCACCAGCCACGGCAGCGTGAGCCCCTGCACGACGAGCGTGGCCATGATCACGGCGAAGGCGATGAAGACGATCTCGTCGCGTCCGGGGAACGGCTGCCCGTCGTCCGTCTTCAGCGGGATCGCGAGCGCCAGCGCCACCGAGGCGACCCCGCGCATCCCGGACCACCACATCACGACGGTCTCCCGCCAGCTGGTCGGGATCTCCTCGCTGACGTCGCGCCGGGTGTGCAGCCGCTTGGCGAGCCAGGTCGCGGGCAGCAGGTACAGCAGCCGTACGCCGACGACGACCGCGACGACGGCCAGGCCCCAGCCCAGCATCTGGAGTTCCCGCCCGTCCGACGTCCCGAAGACGTTGTGCAGTTCGAGACCGATCAGGCCGAAGGCGACACCCGTGACGAGGGTGTCGACGATCTCCCAGAAGCTGCGGCCGGTGAGCCGGCCGAGCACGTCGTCGGCGTCGGCGGTGTGCTCGGCGAGGAAGAGCGCGGTGGTGAGGACGGCCAGGACCCCCGACCCCTTCAGCTCCTCCGCGAGCACGTAGCTCACGAACGGCACCAGCAGGGTGAGGCCGACCTGGAGCGTGGCGTCCCCGAGCAGACCCATGAGCTTGATCGTGAGCCAGCCCAGGACGAGCCCCACCGCCACGGCGACGACCGCGGAGAGGGCCAGCAGCCCGAACGCCTCGGGCAGCGAGAAGGTGCCGCTCACCGCGGCGGCGATGGCCACGTGGTACAGCACGATCGCGGTCACGTCGTTGAACAGCCCCTCGCCCTCCAGGATGGAGACCAGCCGGCGCGGCAGCCCGACCGATCCCGCGACGGCCGTCGCGGCGACCGGGTCGGGCGGGGCGACCAGCGCGCCGAGCGCCACGGCGGCGGCGATGGGCAGCCCGGGGACTATCGCGTTGGCGACCGCGGCAACCGCGGCCGTGGTGACGAAGACCAGGGCGACGGCCAGCAGAAAGATCGGTCGTTTGTTGGCGGCGAACTGCCGCCACGAGGTGCGCTGAACCGAGGCGTAGAGCAGCGGCGGCAACAGCGCCGGAAGAATGATCTCGGGCGGTATGTCCACGTTCGGCACGAAACTGACGAACGCCATGCCGACACCGGCGAGCGTCATCAGCACCGGCGCGGGCAGCCCCAGGCGCTCCCCGAGCGGGACCGTGACCACCGCCCCGAGCAGCAGCAGGAGGAGCAGTGCCATTTGGTCCACGGGATGCCTTCCGGAGCGCAGGGGGCCGGTTCACTCGACCGGCGGGCCGGCTCAAAGCCTGCCACGCCGGAGGCGCAATCCGGACAACACCCCCCTTCCTCCCGCCATTCGGCCGATATTCCTCCGATGTCTCCGCGACCGGCTCCCGCCGTCACGAGACGACTCGGCCCGACGGGAGGAACAGGAGGAAGGCCCCGCGCGGACCGGCTACAGGGTGCGTCGCATCGCCCGGTGGGGTATCCCGGCGTCGGGGAACTCCGGCCCGTACGCCACATACCCGAGCCGCTCGTAGAAACCGAGGGCGTGGGTCTGGGCGTGCAGGTCGACGGCGGTCAGGCCCAGCCCGCGTGCCGCGTCCTCGATGGCCCGGACCAGCGCGGCGCCGACGCCGAGGCCGCGGGCCGCCCCGGTCACCGCGAGCCTGCCGAGCGAGCCGACGGACGCGTCGCCCCCGGTCCGGCCGACGGCGGCCGGACCGTGCAGCAGCCGCCCGGTCCCCAGCGCCGTACCGTCCGCCGCGAAGGCGATCACATGGACGGCGTCGGCGTCGTGGACGTCGTACTCGATCTCCTCGGGCACCTCCTGCTCGACGACGAAGACCTCCTTGCGGACCTGGAAACAGGCCGCGAGATCCTGCTCGTCGGCAGCGGTGCGCGTGGTGTACGGGAGGGCCGGGCGGCCACTCACCGGCTCTCCGCCGCGATCTTGTCCAGGGCCTGCTGGAGGTCGTCCGGGTAGCGGCTGGCGAACTCCACCCAGCGGCCGTCGGCCGGGTGCTCGAAACCGAGCCGGACGGCGTGCAGCCACTGCCGGGTCAGGCCGAGGCGCTTGGCCATCGTCGGGTCCGCGCCGTAGGTGAGGTCGCCGACGCAGGGGTGGCGGTGGGCGGACATGTGCACCCGGATCTGGTGCGTGCGGCCCGTCTCCAGCTTGATGTCCAGGAGGCTGGCGGCGCGGTACGCCTCGATGAGGTCGTAGTGCGTCACGGAGGGCTTGCCCTCGGCCGTGACGGCCCACTTGTAGTCGTGGTTGGGGTGGCGGCCGATGGGGGCGTCGATGGTGCCGCTCATCGGGTCCGGGTGGCCCTGGACCAGGGCGTGGTACTTCTTCTCGACGACCCGGTCGCGGAACTGGCCCTTCAGCAGGGTGTAGGCCCGCTCGGACTTGGCGACGACCATCAGGCCCGAGGTGCCGACGTCGAGGCGGTGGACGATGCCCTGGCGCTCGGCGGCGCCGGAGGTCGAGATCCGGTAGCCGGCCGCGGCGAGACCGCCGATGACGGTCGTGCCGGTCCAGCCGGGGCTCGGGTGGGCGGCGACGCCGACCGGCTTCACGATCACGACGATGTCGTCGTCGTCGTGCACGATCTCCATGCCCTCGACGGGCTCGGCGACGATCTGCACCGGGGCGGCCGCCTGCGGCATCTCCACTTCCAGCCAGGCACCGCCGCTGACCCGCTCGGACTTCCCGACCACCGAGCCGTCCACCTGCACCTTTCCTGCGGCGGCCAGCTCGGCGGCCTTGGTGCGGGAGAAACCGAACATCCGGGAAATGGCGGCGTCGACGCGCTCGCCCTCCAGGCCATCGGGTACGGGCAGGGTGCGGACCTCGGGATGCGTACTCACCTGATCGAGTATGCCTTGCGCCCGCTAGTCCTTGTGCACGGTGCCGTCGGGGTCCAGGCCCTTGAAGGAGAGGATCACGATCAGGATGCCGCCGCAGACGATCGCGGAGTCGGCCAGGTTGAAGACGGCGAAATGGGCGGGGGCGATGAAGTCCACCACCGCGCCCTCGAAGACGCCCGGGGAACGGAAGATGCGGTCGGTGAGGTTGCCGAGCGCGCCGCCGAGCAGCAGACCGAGGGCGATGGCCCAGGGCAGGCTGTAGAGCTTGCGGGCGAGGCGGGCGATCACCACGATCACGGTCGCCGCGATGAAGGTGAAGATGATGGTGAACGCCTCGCCGAAGCCGAACGCGGCCCCGGGGTTGCGGATCGCGTTGAGCTGGAGCCAGTCGCCGATGAGCTCGATCGGCTCCTGGTGCTCCAGCTTCGCGACCACGATCATCTTGCTGATCAGGTCGAGGAGGTAGGCGAACACGGCCACCCCGAAGAGCACCATGATCTTCCGCTTGCCCCGCTCGGGGGTCGTCTCCCCGGCCCGGCCCGCTTCCCGGTCCTCGCTCCCGGTCTCCTCGGTCCCCTCAGTCTCGGGGATGTCCGGCGTACCGATGATGCGCTCCGCCTCTGCCACGTGAGTCCCTCAACCTAGGTTCCTGACTGAGGACGAGGGTACGACACACCGCACGGTTCAACCTCGGCGCTCCTGCTTCTGTTTGTCCTCGACACAGAGCGTGGCCCGCGGGAACGCCTGCATCCGGGCCTTGCCGATCGGTTTGCCGCAGACCTCGCACAGCCCGTACGTCCCGGCGTCCAGCCTGGCCAGGGCCCGTTCGCTCTGCTCCAGCATCTCCTGGGCGTTGGCGGCGAGCGACATCTCGTGCTCGCGGGTGATGTTCTTGGTGCCGGTGTCCGCGTCGTCGTCGCCCGCGCCGTCGCCGGAGTCGCGCATCAGCCCGGCGAGCGCCGCGCTGGCGGCCTCCATCTCGCTGCGCAGCCGCATGACCTCGCTGCTCAGCTCGGCCCGCGCCTCGGCGACCTCGTCCGGCGTCCAGGGATCCTCGCCCGGCCGGACCGCCAGTTCGCCGGGGATCGTCATGGCGGTCCCACGGGCCGGGGGCACGGGGGCCGGACCCCCGTCGACCGTGCGGGTCCGGGCCGCGCTCTTCTTGGCTACCACCGTGTGGGCTCCCGTCTGCTCGGCGGACTCGGCCGCCACCGTGGCCGCGTGGGCGGCCTCCTTCGTGGCCTTCGCGGCCGTGCTCCGGCCGACCCCGGCCTTCTTCGTGGGCGCCTTGCCGGCCGGCGGCCCGTGCCCGGCGTCCGTGTGATCGGCGGACGCCGGCCTCTTCTTCCCTGTCGTGCCTGTCGTGCTCCGGCTCGCCGCGGACTTCTTCGCGACGGGCTTCTTCGCGACGGACTTCTTCGTCGCCGTCTTCTTTCCGGCGGTCCCGGCGGTCGGGGCGGTCGCGGCGGTCTTCTCCGCCGCCGCTTCCCGAAGTCCGGATTCCGGGAGGGTCTCCGTGCCCGTCCGTGTGCCGGTCGTCCCGGCCGCCGCGCCCGTGGAGCTCGTGGGCGCCGTCTTCTTCGCGGCGGTCTTCTTCGCCACCATGGCCGCGGCCCCTTCACATATGGTGATCTTGCACGCGAATCGTGCTGGGACGATAAATCGACCCCAGCCCCGCGGCAACGGGGCACACCGCCGAATCGCTCCTCCCCACGTCGGGTTTCCGACCTGCCTGAATCCGTTGTGCCCAGCTCACCGCCCGGTAATCCGCCTCCCGGCCCCCCGCCCGGCCCGGTCCGCGCCCGTCTGGCCATTCGGGTCACGTCCCCGCCCGCCGCAAAACCGGTCGGCCCCGGCCCGCGAGGGCCCTTACACTTGCCACAGCGAGAGGCGTGGATGGGACGAGTAGCGTCATACGCAGCCAGGAGCGACCCGGGGACGGTGGAAGCCCGGGGGCGAGCGTGCCGTGAAGATCACCCGGAGCCGTCGGAAGAACGCTTTGGAACGGTGGGCTCCGCCCACGGGCGCAAGGCAAGTAGAACCGGCATCGCGCCCCAATGAGGGGGTCACGGGCGCATGCCCGGGGCCAAGGAGGGTGGTACCGCGGGAGCCGACGAGGCTCTCGTCCCTCCGACGGAAGTGGAAAACGTCCGCCGGAGGAAGTCCGCCCATGACATCGCCGCAGTACCGCCAGGTTCCCGCCCAGGTCGACCTGCCCGCGCTGGAGCACGCCGTGCTCGATTTCTGGCGCGAGAGCAAGGTCTTCGCCAAGACCCTCGAACAGTCCGAGGGCCGCCCCGAGTGGGTCTTCTACGAGGGCCCGCCCACCGCCAACGGCATGCCCGGCGCCCACCACATCGAGGCCCGCGTCTTCAAGGACGTCTTCCCCCGCTTCCGCACCATGCAGGGCTACCACGTCGGCCGCAAGGCGGGCTGGGACTGCCACGGCCTGCCGGTCGAGCTCGCGGTCGAGAAGGAGCTGGGCTTCAACGGCAAGAAGGACATCGAGGCGTACGGCATCGCCGAGTTCAACGCCAAGTGCCGCGAGTCGGTGACCCGGCACACGGACGCGTTCGCCGAGCTCACGACCCGCATGGGCTACTGGGTCGACCTCGACAACGCGTACCGCACGATGGACCCCGAGTACGTCGAGTCGGTCTGGTGGTCGCTGAAGGAGATCTTCAACAAGGGCCTACTGGTCCAGGACCACCGCGTCGCCCCCTGGTGCCCCCGCTGCGGCACCGGCCTGTCCGACCACGAGCTGGCGCAGGGGTACGAGACGGTCGTCGACCCGTCGGTCTTCGTCCGCTTCCCCCTCACCTCCGGCCCGCTCGCCGGCAGCGCCTCGCTCCTGGTCTGGACGACCACCCCCTGGACCCTGGTCTCCAACACCGCCGTCGCCGCGCACCCCGACGTCACCTACGTCGTCGCGACGAACGGCGAGGAGAAGCTGGTGGTCGCGCAGCCGCTCGTCGAGAAGGCGCTGGGCGAGGGCTGGGAGACCACCGGCGAGACCTTCACCGGACGCGAGATGGAGCGCTGGACCTACGAGCGCCCCTTCACCCTCGTCGACTTCCCGGCCGAGGCGCACTACGTCGTCAACGCCGAGTACGTGACGACCGAGGACGGTACGGGTCTGGTCCACCAGTCCCCGGCCTTCGGCGCCGACGACCTCCTGGTCTGCAAGGCGTACGGCCTCCCGGTCGTGAACCCGGTCCGTCCCGACGGCACCTTCGAGGAGGACCTGCCGCTGGTCGGCGGCGTCTTCTTCAAGAAGGCCGACGAGGCGCTCACCGAGGACCTGGCCGCCCGCGGCAAGCTCTTCCGGCACGTCCCGTACGAGCACAGCTACCCGCACTGCTGGCGCTGCCACACCGCGCTGCTCTACTACGCGCAGCCGTCCTGGTACATCCGCACGACCGCCGTCAAGGACCGGATGCTCCGGGAGAACGAGAAGACCAACTGGTTCCCGGACTCCGTCAAGCACGGCCGCTTCGGCGACTGGCTGAACAACAACGTCGACTGGGCGCTGTCCCGCAACCGCTACTGGGGCACCCCGCTGCCGATCTGGCGCTGCGAGGACGGCCACCTCACCTGTGTCGGCTCCCGCGCCGAGCTCGGCGAGCTCACCGGCACCGACCTGTCCGGACTGGACCCGCACCGCCCCTTCATCGACGAGGTCACGTTCACCTGCTCGCAGGAGAACTGCCGGCTGGAGGCGCGCCGCGTCCCGGAGGTCATCGACGCCTGGTACGACTCGGGCTCGATGCCGTTCGCGCAGTGGGGCTACCCGTACAAGAACAAGGAGACCTTCGAGAGCCGCTACCCGGCGCAGTTCATCTCGGAGGCCATCGACCAGACCCGCGGCTGGTTCTACACGCTGATGGCGGTCGGCACCCTGGTCTTCGACAAGTCCTCGTACGAGAACGTGGTCTGCCTCGGCCACATCCTCGCCGAGGACGGCCGGAAGATGTCCAAGCACCTGGGCAACATCCTCCAGCCGATCCCGCTCATGGACCAGCACGGGGCGGACGCGGTGCGCTGGTTCATGGCGGCCGGCGGCTCCCCGTGGGCGGCCCGCCGCGTCGGCCACAACACGATCCAGGAGGTCGTCCGCAAGACCCTCCTGACGTACTGGAACACGGTCGCCTTCCAGGCCCTGTACGCCCGTACGTCGAACTGGGCCCCCTCCGCGGCCGACCCGGCCCCGGCGGACCGCACGGTCCTGGACCGCTGGCTGCTGAGCGAGCTGAACGCACTGGTGGACCAGGTCACGCAGGCCCTGGAGGGGTACGACACGCAGCGCGCGGGCAAGCTCCTGTCGGCCTTCGTCGACGACCTGTCCAACTGGTACGTGCGCCGCTCGCGCCGCCGCTTCTGGCAGGGCGACAAGGCGGCGCTGCGCACCCTGCACGAGGTCGTCGAGACGGTGACCCGGCTGATGGCCCCGCTCACCCCGTTCATCACCGAGCGGGTCTGGCAGGACCTCGTCGTCCCGGTCACCCCGGACGCCCCCGAGTCGGTACACCTGTCCACCTGGCCGAAGGCGGACCCGGCGACGATCGACCCCGCCCTCTCCACGCAGATGGCGCTGGTGCGCCGGCTGGTCGAGCTGGGCCGGGCCACCCGCGCCGAGTCCGGCGTCAAGACCCGCCAGCCGCTGTCCCGGGCCCTGGTCGCGGTGGCCGGCTTCGAGACGCTCTCCCCCGAACTGCACGCCCAGATCACCGAGGAGCTGAACGTCTCCTCGCTGGCCTCGCTCTCCGAGGTGGGCGGCTCGCTGGTCGACACGACCGCGAAGGCCAACTTCCGGGCGCTCGGCAAGCGCTTCGGCAAGGGCGTCCAGGCGGTGGCCAAGGCGGTCGCGAACGCCGACGCGGCGGCCCTCTCGCTGGCCCTGCGCGAGGGCACCGCCTCCGTCGAGGTGGACGGCGAGACGGTCGCCCTCTCCCCGGACGAGGTGATCATCACCGAGACGCCGCGCGAGGGCTGGTCGGTCGCGTCCGACTCGGGCGCGACGGTCGCCCTGGACCTGGAGATCACCCCGGAGCTGCGGCGCGCGGGCCTGGCCCGTGACGCGATCCGGCTCATCCAGGAGGCCCGCAAGAACAGCGGCCTGGACGTGGCGGACCGCATCGCCGTCCGCTGGACGTCGTCCTCCCCCGCCACGGTGGAGGCGCTGACCGAGCACGCCGCCCTGATCGCGGACGAGGTCCTGGCCCTGGACTACGCGCAGGGCGAGGCGGACACGGCGTACGGCGAGCCGTTCACGGACGAGGGCCTGGCCCTGACGTTCCGCCTCCGCAAGACGGAGCAGTAGCCCGGAACGCCGAAGGGGCCCGGCGGACAGCTGTCCGCCGGGCCCCTTCCGTTCTCCCCGCACCGCGCCCGGGCCCGCCCACGGCAAAAGGGCCGGGCCCCGGGGAAACCCCGGGGCCCGGCCCTCAGCCTGCCGACGGCTACGCGCTCATCGCGCGCACCCGGCTCAGTTGTCGTCCTCGTCGATCAGGAACCCGCGCATCGGCGAAGGAGCCTGCTGCATCGGCTGCGGCGCCTGCGGCCGCACCGGCGCCATCGGCTGCGTCATCGCCGGCGACATCTGCTGCTGACCGCCGTACGAGGGGCCGCCACCCATGGACGGGTTGCCGCCGCCCATCGGCGGGTTGCCACCGCCCATGGTGTGGCCCATGGCACCCGCACCGGCCGGAGCCAGCGAGGGCGACGGCGGCAGCGAGGCGGTCGCCGGGGTCCGCGGCGGGGCCAGCGAGTCGTCGGCCTGGGTCTCCAGCTGACGCAGCTGGCTCTCCAGGTAGGACTTCAGACGGGTCCGGTACTCGCGCTCGAAGCCGCGCAGGTCCTCGACCTTGCGCTCCAGCGTCGCGCGGGCCGACTCCAGCGAGCCCATCGCCACGCGGTGCTTCTCCTGCGCGTCCCGCTCCAGCGCGTCCGCCTTGGCACGGGCGTCCCGCTCCAGGCCCTCGGCGCGGCTGCGCGCCTCGCCGACGATCTTGTTGGCCTCGGAACGGGCCTCCGCGATCGCCTGGTCGGCCGTCTGCTGCGCGAGCGAGAGGACACGGGCGGCGCTGTCGCCGCCGGGGCCCTGACCGGGCTGCTGCATCTGCGGCTGCTGCATCTGCTGCATCTGCTGCTGGGGGGCATGACCGCCCATGGGACCACCCATCGGGCCACCCATGGGACCGCCCTGCATCGGACCGGGGCCGTGCGGGCCCTGCGGGCCGGGGCCGTGCTGGCCCTGGGGGCCGGGACCGTGACCGCTGGGGCCGGCGGGCAGCTGCGGAGCACCACCGGGCAGCTGGGGGGGACCCATCTGCGGGGGCTGCTGCTGGACCGGCGGTCCCGATATGGCGGCGGGCACGGGTGCGCCGGGCCTGTCCTGGGGCTCCGGCTTGCGCATGCCCTGCTGCTGGTTCTGCGCGGCGGCACGCGTTGCGGCGGCCAGCTTCGCGCGCAGATCCTCGTTCTCACGGAGCAGGCGGGTCAGCTCGGACTCGACCTCGTCGAGGAAGGCATCGACCTCGTCCTCGTCATAGCCTTCTCGGAGGCGGACGGTCGTGAACTGCTTGTTCCGCACGTCCTCAGGAGTCAGCGGCATCTCTTCTTCACCTCTACGTAGTCGTCGGCAGTCGGCAAGACCGTATCGCTCACAGCCTGATCACGATGCCGATCAGGATGTAGACGATGATCATCAGAACGAAGAAGGACAGGTCGAGTGCCACGCCCCCGAGACGCAGCGGCGGGATGAACCGCCGCAGAAGCTTGAGCGGTGGATCGGTGACAGTGTAGGTGGCCTCAAGTATGACCACCATCGGCTTGCCGGGCTGCCATGAACGCGCGAACTGGAAGACGTAGTCCATGACCAGCCGGAAGATCAGCACGATGAGGAAACACATCAGCGCGACATAGACAACTTGCACGGCGACGCCCATTTCGCGCTTCCCTCTCCCCTGGCTCTCGTAGCTCCGGCCTCACGGCCGGGGTTGTTCCCGTTGTCGTGTTCTCAGCTCTGGTTGAAGAATCCGCCCTCAGCGATGCGGGCCTTGTCCTCCGCCGTGACATCGACGTTAGCAGGCGACAACAGGAACACCTTCTGCGTCACACGCTCAATGCTGCCATGGAGTCCGAAGACGAGGCCCGCGGCAAAGTCGACAAGTCGCTTGGCGTCCGTATCGTCCATCTCCGTGAGATTCATGATCACCGGAGTGCCCTCACGGAAGTGTTCCCCGATGGTACGGGCCTCGTTGTAGGTCCTGGGGTGCAGCGTGGTGATGCGGTAGGGCTCCCGCTCGGACACGACCTTGGGCATGATCACCGGTGCGTTCTTCTCCATGTTCGGACGTTCAGGTGTGATGGATGCCACGGGAGCGATCCGGGCGGGTCGTTCCCTTTCCGCCGGGATCTGAACCGGCTCCCGCTGCGCGGGGGGCTGCACCGCTCGTACCGGTTCCTCCCGCTCCCGTTCGCGGTCCCGCTCCACCTGATGCGCGGGCTGGTGCCGCCGCCGGTCCCGCTCGGGCTCCGGCTCGGGTTCGAATTCGTCGTCGGGGTCGAACCCCGGACCGTCGTACCCATCGTCCTCCACGAGGCCGAGGTAGACCGCCATCTTGCGCATCGCGCCGGCCATGCTCCGAGTCCTCCGCTCTGTGGTGGATCGGCATATGTCACCAAGTGCCCCGCGATCCACTGAGGTCTGCCCGCCATCAGCGGGAATGACCATATTTTCTGCTGTGGTCCGACCTGCTTGGCGACGTTACCCGAGCCCGGGTCGGACTCCGAGTACCGCCGTACCGACGCGCACATGTGTCGCCCCGGCCGCGACCGCGTCCTCGAGGTCCGCGCTCATTCCTGCAGAGACCATGTTCGCAGCCGGATGGTTCCCGCGCAGCCGGGATGAGAATTCCATCAGCCGGTCGAAGGCGGCCCGTTGCCGTCCCGCGTACGGTCCGGAGAGCGGTGCGACGGTCATCAGACCGTCGAGCCGCAGGCCCGGCGCGGAGCCGACCGCGGCGGCCAACTCCTCGATCCCGTCGGGCGCGACGCCGCCCCGGTCGCCCCGTTCGCCGCTCTCCGCGTCCAGTGCCACCTGGATGAGGCAGCCCAGTTCGCGTCCCTCGCGCACGGCCGCCGACGAGAGCGCGGTGACCAGTTTGACCCGGTCCACCGACTGCACGACATCGGCATAACCCGCCACGGAGCGAACCTTATTGGTCTGCAATTGACCGACAAAGTGCCACGTGAGCGACAGATCCGCACATTCGGCTGCTTTGGGGGCCGCGTCCTGGTCACGATTCTCCGCGACATGACGCACACCGAGTTCGTGCAGAATCCGCACATCGCTGGCGGGGTAGGTCTTGGTGACCACGATGAGGGTCACTTCGTCCCGCCCGCGCCCCGCGGCGGAACAGGCGGAAGCGATACGTTCCTCCACCCGTGCCAGGTTTTCGGCGAGTTGGGTTCTACGGTCCGTCATGCCCTATCAGTCCAACCAGACATATCCGGCGAGCCGCCCGGTGGTGCGGTCGCGGCGGTACGAGAAGTGGTCGCTCGATTCGAGGGTGCAGACCGGGGAGGCCCGGCGGTCCTCGACCCCGAGCGCCTCCAGCTGGGCATGGACCCCCGCGACGACATTCACGGCCGGGGTGCCCCAGCTGGTCTCGGACCAGGCCGCGGGGACGCTCCGGGCGACCTCGGCGCGCATCTCGGCCGGGACCTCGTAGCACCGCCCGCAGACCGCCGGCCCGGTGCGGGCGACGATCCGGGAGACCTCGGCGCCGAGCCCGGTCATGGCCTCGACCGCGGCGGGGACGACCCCGGCGACCAGGCCGGGACGGCCCGCGTGCGCCGCGGCCACGACCCCGGCGACCGGGTCGGCGAGCAGTACGGGGGTGCAGTCGGCCGTGAGTACGGCGAGCGGGAGGCCGCGCCGCGCGGTCACCACCGCGTCGACCGCGGGTATCTCCTCGGCTTCGCCCCACGGGCCGTCGACGACCACGACGTCCCTGCCGTGCACCTGGTTCATCCAGACGACCCGGGCCGGGTCCAGACCGAGATCGTGGGCGGCGCGCTCGCGGTTGGCCAGAACGGCGGCGGGGTCGTCTCCGACCGCGCCGCCGAGGTTGAGCTCCTCGTAGGGGGCTGCGCTCACTCCGCCCCACCTGTCGGTGAAGGCGAAGTGCGCGTGGCCCCCGGAGGCTACTGCGTGGTGCCGGTCTATCACTTCAAGAAGTCCGGAACATCCAGCTCTTCGGCCTGGGAGTCCTGGTAGGGACGGGCCGAGGGGACCTGCGGCGGGGCGACCGGCGGCAGGTGGCTCTCGCTCACCACCGGCTTGGGCTCCACCTGGACCGGCGGCTCCTCGCGGATGGGCACGGAGCCCAGTCCACCGCTCTGGCGCACCGGCTCGGCGGAGCGGACCGGCGGGACCTGCTCCTCGCGCTTGGCGGAGCTCGCGCCCAGGACGTTCTCGCGGCGGGCCGGCGGCTGTCCGCCGTCGAAGCCGGCCGCGATCACGGTGACCCGCACCTCGTCGCCCAGCGCGTCGTCGATGACCGCGCCGAAGATGATGTTCGCCTCGGGGTGCGCCGCCTCGCTCACCAGCTGGGCGGCCTCGTTGATCTCGAAGAGACCGAGGTCGCTGCCGCCGGAGATGGAGAGCAGGACACCGCGGGCGCCGTCGATGGACGCCTCCAGGAGCGGCGAGGAGATCGCCATCTCCGCGGCGGCCACCGCGCGGTCGTCGCCGCGGGCCGAGCCGATGCCCATGAGCGCCGATCCGGCCTCGGACATGACCGACTTGACGTCGGCGAAGTCGAGGTTGATCAGACCGGGCGTGGTGATGAGGTCGGTGATGCCCTGGACGCCCGAGAGCAGCACCTGGTCGGCCGACTTGAACGCGTCGAGCACGCTGACCTGGCGGTCCGAGATGGACAGCAGCCGGTCGTTGGGGATGACGATGAGGGTGTCGACCTCTTCGCGGAGCTCGGCGATGCCGTCCTCCGCCTGGTTCGCGCGTCGCCGGCCCTCGAAGGTGAACGGGCGGGTGACCACGCCGATCGTCAGGGCGCCCAGCGAGCGGGCGATGTTGGCGACGACGGGTGCGCCGCCGGTGCCGGTGCCGCCGCCTTCTCCGGCGGTGACGAAGACCATGTCGGCCCCCTTGAGGACCTCCTCGATCTCCTCACGGTGGTCCTCTGCCGCCTTGCGACCGACGGCCGGGTTGGCCCCGGCGCCGAGGCCGCGGGTGAGTTCGCGGCCGACGTCGAGCTTGACGTCGGCGTCGCTCATCAACAGGGCTTGCGCATCAGTGTTGATCGCGATGAACTCGACGCCCTTGAGACCGACCTCGATCATTCGGTTGATGGCATTGACACCACCGCCGCCGACACCGATGACCTTGATGACTGCGAGGTAGTTCTGCGGTGCTGCCACGTCGAAGGCCTCTCGCCTCGAGTTACGTGTCGTCGCTGCGCGCTGTTCCCGCCGCGACGACGGATGCCGATTGGGACGGTCCGAAGTGCCGACCCAAACCCTAACGTTCAAGTTTAGGGTTACCAGTGTGTCTGCTTCATGGACTCTTCCGAACAGGACACTAAGTCGACAAGTGGCGCGCGTTCAACGAACACGCCGAACCTCCCGTTTTTCTTTTCACCCTATGTGATCACCCGTAGCGATGACCAACCAGGGTGCTGGCCAGGCCAAATACGCGTCAACTGCCCGACACCGCAGGGGCCGTGGGCGCACTCACGTCGAAGTGTCCCGCTTTGGGAGCCGCTTCCATGAGAGCGGTGAGAACTTTCGCCTTCACCTGACCCCCTTCGGAGCTGCCCCAGACCACCGTGCGCCCCCGGGTGAGTTCCAGGGAGATCGAGTCGTACGAAGCGACCCGCACGACCTCGGTGTCCTCGGCGACGCGGCCCGGGAGCTCACCGGCGACCCGGACCGCCTCCCCCACCAGCCGGTCACCACCGAACCGGCGCAGGCTCGCGGACTTCTCGGGGGCCAGTTCCAGCAAAGGTACACCGCCGGGCGATTTGTCCACCGTTGCGAAGCGCACGCCCTTGGCGTCGACTTCGGTAAATTTTGCACCCTTTTTGATCAACAGGACCGGCTGCCGTTCGGCCACTTCGAGACGGATCCCGTGCGGCCACGACCGCACGACGTCCACCGAATCGATGCGGGGCAGCTCCCGGAGCAGCCGGGCGGCGATGGCGTCGGTGTCGACGGAGACCAGCGGTGCCCCGACCGGTACCGCGGCGACGCTCTCCACCTCGGCCGGGGTCAGCACGTCGAGGCCGGTGGTCGTGACCTGTTCGACCCGGAGCCAGGAGGATCCGTAGAGCGCCCAGAGGACGCCGGAACCGAGCAGCAGTGCCAGCACGCCGCTCACGATCAGCGTTGCGCGGCTGGGCAGTCGGCGCCCCTCGGGGCGCGTGCGCGGCGGGCGGACCGGGGATTCCTCCCGCTGCGCCGTACCGCGCCGGGCGGTTGTCGGTCCGGCCACGCTCGCTCCTCACACCGGGTCCGGGGGCACCGCCCCCGGACCCGTCGGCCTCACGCGCCTCGGCGTGCGGCGATCGCCTCGTACACCATGCCGACGAGCAGGTCGTCGGCGTCCCGGCGGCCGAACTCGGCGGCGGCTCGGGACATCTCGTACAACCGGTGCGGATCCGCGAGCACCGGGAGGACGTTGCCCTGCACCCATTCGGGGGTGAGCGCCGCGTCGTCCACCAGCAGACCGCCGCCGGCGTTGACCACCGGCTGGGCGTTGAGCCGCTGTTCACCGTTGCCGATGGGCAGCGGGACGTACGCGGCCGGGAGCCCGACGGCGGAGAGTTCGGCGACGGTCATCGCGCCGGCCCGGCAGAGCATCATGTCGGCCGCGGCGTACGCGAGATCCATCCGGTCCACGTACGGTACCGGGATGTAGGGCGGCATCCCGGGCATGTTGTCCACGTGCGGCAGTTCGTTCTTCGGGCCGACCACGTGCAGGACCTGGATCCCGGCGCGCTGCAGCAGCGGGGCGACCCGCTGCACCACCTCGTTGAGCCGGCGCGCGCCCTGCGAGCCGCCGGAGACCAGCAGCGTCGGCAGGTTGGGGTCGAGGCCGAAGGTGGCGCGCGCCTCGGGGCGGACCCGGGCGCGGTCCAGGGTGGCGATGGTGCGGCGCAGCGGGATGCCGATGTAGCGGGCGCCGCGCAGCTTGCTGTCGGGCGTGGAGACCGCGACTCCGTGGGCGTACCGCGAACCGATCTTGTTGGCCAGGCCGGGGCGGGCGTTGGCCTCGTGGACGACGATCGGCACCCCGGCCCGCTTGGCGGCGAGGTAGCCGGGCAGGGCGACGTAGCCGCCGAAGCCGACGACACAGTCCGCCCGGGTGCGTTCCAGGATCTGCTCGGCGGCCTTGATGGTGCCGCGCAGCCGTCCCGGGACGGTGATCAGTTCCGGGGTGGGCTTGCGGGGCAGCGGCACGGCCGGGATCAGGGCGAGTTCGTACCCCCGCTCGGGTACGAGCCTGGTCTCGAGTCCGCGCTCCGTGCCCAGGGCAGTGATTCCCACGGTCGGGTCCTGCCTGCGCAGGGCGTCCGCGAGGGCGAGCGCGGGCTCGATGTGGCCGGCGGTCCCCCCACCGGCGAGTACGACATGCACCGAAATTCACCGCTCTCCGGACGGACGCTTCTTGACGCGCCGTCTCATCGTCTTCCATCTCACCCCGGGCCTTCGCATGGCCAGGGCCGCCTTCGCTGCGGGATCCTCTCGCGCGAACGCGATCAGCAGCCCGACGGCGAACATGGTCGGCAGCAGGGCCGACCCTCCGTAGGAGAACAGCGGGAGCGGGACACCGGCGATCGGCAGCAGGCCGAGCACCGCACCGATGTTGATCACGGCCTGCACCGTGATCCAGGTGGTCACGCCTCCCGCGGCGTACCTCACGAAGGGGTCCTCCGTGCGTCCGGCCACGCGGATACCCGCATAGCCTAGAGCCGCGAAGAGGGCGAGTACCGACAGCGTCCCCGCCAGCCCCAGTTCCTCCCCGGTGATGGCGAAAATGAAGTCGGTGTGCGGTTCAGGCAGTTGACCCCATTTTTCCACACTCGCACCGAGCCCGGAACCGAACCATCCGCCGGAGGCCAGAGCATAGATTCCGTGCACGGCCTGCCAGCAGGAGTCCCCCGGCCCGGGCTCGGTGGCGCCGATGCAGGCCAGTCGCGACATGCGGTTCGGACTGGTCTTGATCAGCACGAAGGCGATGAGCGCGGCGAAGCCGAGCACCCCGGCGAAGAGCCGGGTGGGCGCCCCGGCCAGCCAGAGCAGCCCGAAGAGGATCGCGGTGAGGATGATCGCGGTGCCCATGTCGCCGCCGAGCATGATCAGTCCGAGAAGCATGAAGGCGACCGGTACCAGCGGGACGAGCAGGTGCTTCCACTGCGCCAGCAGCCGCTTGTCCTGTTTGCGGGCGAGCAGGTCCGCGCCCCACAGGACCAGGGCGAGCTTGCCGAACTCGCTGGGCTGGAGCTGGAAGGGTCCGCCCAGATAGAGCCAGTTCTGGTTGCCGTTGACCGACATCCCTATCCCCGGCACCTGGACCAGCACCATCAGGAAGACGGTTCCCATGAGCAACGGGTAGGCCAGCGCCCGGTGGAGCTTGCCGGGCATCCGGGCGGCGAGCGCCATCAGCCCGGCGCCGATGACGGCGGCGAGGAACTGCTTGCGGAAGAAGTAGGTGCCCGGCTTGTCGAGTTCCAGGGCCTTGATCATCGAGGCGGAGTAGACCATCACCAGGCCGAGCACGGTGATCAGCAGGCCCGCGCCCAGGATCAGGTAGTAGGCGGTCAGGGGGCGGTCCCAGGCCCTGCGCGCCCGCTCGTACATCCGGCGTGCGCCGCCGCCGCGCGGGGAGCGCGAGCCGCCGGTGGAACGCCCCTTGGCGCGGGGGACCGCGGGGCGGCGGGCGCCGGTGGCCGACCGGACCCGCAGCGCGGTGCCCAGCGGCACCGGGGCGCCCGTGCCCGCGCCCGCGAGCAGGCGCGGGGGGAACGCCCGGCTGATCGGCGCGGTGGCCCGTGAGCGGTGCCCACAGGCCGCGGCGGAGCTCTCTTCGGCCGGCATTGTCGCTGTCCCCTCCACTGCTCGTGCCCGGGGCCGCCGCCGGGGCCCGGGACGCGGCGGCCCGCCCCCGGTCGTCCGGGACAGTACGGCGCGGGGACCGGACCCGTCAGGCGCTCTCGGCGGCGAGCGCGCGGACCGCGTCCGCGAACGCCTCGCCCCGCTTGTTGTAATTGACGAACATGTCCATCGAGGCACAGGCCGGGGCCATCAGCACGGTGTCCCCCGGGCGGGCGAGCCGTGCCGCCTCCCGGACCGCCTCGGACATCGCCCCAGTGTCGGTCCGGTCGAGGTCGACCACCGGGACCTCGGGGGCGTGTCGCGCGAGGGCTTCCCGGATCAGCTCCCGGTCCCGGCCGATCAGGACGGCGCCGCGCAGCCGTCCGGCGGCCGCGGTCACCAGTTCGTCGAAGGTCGCGCCCTTGGCGAGGCCCCCGGCGATCCAGACGATCGGGTCGTAGGCCGCGAGCGATGCCTCGGCGGCGTGGGTGTTGGTGGCCTTGGAGTCGTCGACGTACGCCACCCCGGCGACGTTCGCGACGTGCTCGATGCGGTGCGGGTCGGGGCAGAAGGCCCGCAGCCCGTCCCGTACGGCCGCGGGCTCGACGCCGAAGGCACGGGCCAGGGCCGCGGCCGCCAGGGCGTTGGCGATGTTGTGCGGGGCCGGCGGGTGGATGTCCCCGACCTCGGCGAGCTCCTGGGCCTGCTTCTGCCGGTTCGCCACGAAGGCGCGGTCGACGAGGATGCCGTCGACGACGCCGAGCTGGGAGGGGCCGGGGGTGCCCAGGGTGAAGCCGATGGCCCGGCAGCCCTCCTCCACGTCGGCCCCGCGGACCAGGTCCTCGGTCGCCGGGTCGGCCGCGTTGTACACGCAGGCGACCCGGTTGCCCTCGTAGACCCGGCCCTTGTCGGCGGCGTAGGCCGCCATGGAGCCGTGCCAGTCGAGGTGGTCCGGGGCCAGGTTGAGGACGGCCGCGGAGTGGGCGCGCAGCGAGGGCGCCCAGTGCAGCTGGTAGCTGGACAGCTCGACGGCGAGCACGTCGTACTCCTGGTCGCCGACCACGGCGTCCAGGAGCGAGACGCCGATGTTGCCGACGGCGGCGGTGCGCAGACCGGCCGCCTCCAGGATCGAGGCGAGCATCCGTACGGTCGTGGTCTTGCCGTTGGTGCCGGTGACCGCCAGCCACGGGGCCGCGTCGGGACCGCGCAGCCGCCAGGCGAGTTCGACGTCGCCCCAGACCGGGACGCCCGCCTCGGCGGCTGCCGCGAAGAGCGGTTTGTCGGGCTTCCAGCCCGGCGCGGTGACCACGAGCTCGGTGGACTCGGGCAGGGTCGCCCCGTCGCCGAGGCGCACGGCGATGCCCTGCGCCTCCAGCTCCGCGGCCTGCGTCCGGGAACGCTCGTCGTCCCCGTCGTTGACCACCGTGACGACGGCCCCGAGGCCGTGCAGCACCTTGGCCGCCGGGATCCCGGAGACCCCGAGTCCCGCGACGGTGACGCGCTTGCCCT
Organism: Streptomyces sp. NPDC002669; assembly: GCF_042889165.1. Lineage (NCBI taxonomy): Bacteria > Bacillati > Actinomycetota > Actinomycetes > Kitasatosporales > Streptomycetaceae > Streptomyces > Streptomyces sp. NPDC002669. Next base: position 326,347 of record NZ_JBIAQQ010000003.1, read on the forward strand.
GCCAGTCCGGGTTGCTCACTTCTCGGCTGCCCATCCTGCGTAGAAGAGACCGAGGCCGACGATCACGCACATGCCCTGGATGATCCAGAAGCGGACCACGACAAGGACTTCGGACCACCCCTTGAGTTCGAAGTGGTGCTGGAGCGGTGCCATCCGGAAGACCCGCTTGCCGGTCATCTTGAAGGAACCGACCTGGATGACCACGGACATGGTGATCATCACGAAGAGGCCGCCGAGGATGGCCAGCAGGAACTCGGTGCGGGAGCAGATCGCCAGGCCGGCGAGCGCGCCGCCGAGGGCCAGCGAGCCGGTGTCGCCCATGAAGATCTTGGCGGGCGAGGTGTTCCACCACAGGAAGCCGAAGCAGGCGCCCATCAGCGCGGAGGCGACGACGGCCAGGTCGAGCGGGTCTCGCACCTGGAAGCAGGCGTTGGGGTTGGTCAGGGTCTCCGCGTTGGCGCAGGACTCCTGGAACTGCCACAGCCCGATGAAGGTGTACGCGCCGAAGACCATCACCGAGGCGCCGGTGGCCAGACCGTCCAGGCCGTCCGTCAGGTTCACGCCGTTGGACATGGCGAGGATCATGAACAGCGCCCAGACGACGAACAGCACCGGGCCGATCGACCAGCCGAAGTCCGTGACGAACGACAACCGGTCGGAGGCCGGGGTGTTGCCGCGGGAGTCGGCGAACTGGAGCGAGAGCACCGCGAAGGCGATGCCCACGATCAGCTGGCCCGCCATCTTCGCCTTGGCCCGCAGACCCAGCGAACGCTGCTTGACGATCTTGATGTAGTCGTCGAGGAAGCCGACGAGACCCATGCCCGCCATCAGGAAGAGCACCAGCACGCCGGAGAATCGCATCTCCTCGCCGGTGATCAGCTTCGCCGCGATGTACGCGATGATCGTCGCCAGGATGAAGGCAATGCCGCCCATGGTGGGCGTGCCCTTCTTGGACCCGTGGGTGCGCGGGCCGTCGTCCCGGATGAACTGGCCGTATCCCTTGCGGGCCAGCAGCTTGATCAGCAGCGGAGTTCCGACCAGGGTCAGGAAGAGCCCGATGGCCCCCGCGAACAGGATCTGCCTCATCGGCCCGCGACCTCGCCCTCGGACGCGTTGCCCAGCAGCGCCATGACGACCTGCTCCAGGCCGACCGACCGGGACGCCTTCACCAGCACGACGTCTCCCGGGCGCAGTTCACTGCGCAACAGGTCGACCGCGGCCTGTGCGTCGGACACGTGCACCGACTCCTCACCCCACGAACCCTCGTTGTATGCGCCCAGTTGCAGCCAGGAGGCTTCTCTCCCCCCGACGGCGACGAGCTTGCTGACGTTGAGCCGGACGGCGAGCCGTCCGACCGCGTCGTGCTCGGCGAGCGAGGCGTCGCCGAGCTCGGCCATCTGGCCGAGCACCGCCCACGTACGCCGGCCCTTCCCCATGGCGACCAGCGCGCGCAGCGCGGCTTTCATGGATTCGGGGTTCGCGTTGTAGGCGTCATTGACGAACGTCACGCCGTCCGGACGCTCGGTGACCTCCATGCGCCAGCGGGAGAGGGTGCCCGCCTCGGAGAGCCCTTCGGCGATCTCGTCTGCGGACAGGCCCAACTCATGGGCGACGGCGGCCGCGGCGAGCGCGTTCGACACGTGGTGCTCACCGTACAGGCGCATGGTCACGTCGCTGCACCCGGTGGGTGTGTGGAGCTTGAAAGCGGGGCGTCCGTCGTCGGTGAGACGGACGTTCTCTCCCCGTACGTCCGCTTCCGCGGCTTCGCCGAAGAGCAGCACCCGGGCCCTGGTGCGGGAGGACATGGCGCGTACGAGCGGGTCGTCGGCGTTGAGCACGGCGGTGCCGTCCTCGGGCAGCGACTCGACCATCTCGCCCTTGGCCTGTGCGATCTGCTCCCGGCCGCCGAACTCGCCGATGTGGGCGGTGCCGACGTTGAGGACCAGGCCGATCCGGGGCGGGACGAGGCCGGTGAGGTAACGGATGTCCCCGATGTAGCGCGCGCCCATTTCGAGCACGAGGTGGCGGGTGTCCTCGGTGGCGCGCAGGGCGGTGAGCGGCAGGCCGATCTCGTTGTTGAGGTTGCCCGCCGGGTAGACGGTGGGCCCCTTGCGTTCGAGGAGCTGGGCGATGAGGTCCTTGGTGGAGGTCTTGCCGGCGGAACCGGTGAGCGCGACGACGGTGGTGCCGAGGCGGCCCACGACGGCCCTGGCGAGCGCGCCGAGCGCCGCCACGACGTCGTCGACGACGATCGCCGGAACACCGACGGGGCGGGCGGCCAGCACCACTGCCGCGCCCGCCTCGACGGCGCGCTGCGCGTAGTCGTGGCCGTCGACCCGCTCGCCGGCGAAGGCGACGAACAGACTGCCGGGCTTCACCTCCCGGGAGTCGATGACGACCGGTCCGCTGACGGTTGCTGCCGGATCGGGTATGTCGTGCGACTGCCCGCCGACGATTTCGGCGATCTCGGCGAGGGAAAGGGCGATCACTTGGTCATCCCTGACTGTTGTTCTCGTGGGTGTGGGCGCGGGGGGCGGCGTCCGTGGTGCTCGCGTGCCCCAGGGAGCGGTCGATGGCCGCGCGCAGGACCACGCGGTCGTCGAAGGGGCGTACGACGCCGTGGATGTCCTGGCCCTGCTCGTGGCCCTTGCCGGCGACCAGCACGGTGTCACCGGGTTCGGCACGGGCGACCGCGGCGGCGATGGCCGCGGCCCGGTCGGCGTCGACCAGGACGTCGCCCCGCTCGTGGACGGGGACCTCGGCGGCGCCCGCGAGCATGGCGGCGAGGATTCCGAGGGGGTCCTCGGAACGGGGGTTGTCGGAGGTCAGTACGGCGGTGTCGGCGAGGCGGGCCGCGGCGGCGCCCATCGGGCCGCGCTTGGTCGTGTCGCGGTCGCCGCCGCAGCCGAGGACGATGTGGAGCCGGCCCTCGGTGACCTTGCGCAGGGAGCGCAGGACGGATTCGACGGCGTCGGTCTTGTGCGCGTAGTCGACGACCGCGAGGTAGGGCTGTCCGGCGTCCACCCGCTCCAGCCGGCCGGGGACGCCGGGGACGGCCGCGACGCCGTCGGCCGCGCTCTGCGGGTCGATCCCAGCGACGGCCAGGGTGACGATCGCGGCGAGGGTGTTGGCGACGTTGAACGGGCCGGGCAGCGGGGCCCTGGCCGCGATCCGTTCGTCCTTGGGGCCGACGACGGTGAAGGTGGAGCCCAGCGGACCCACCTCGACCTCCTCGGCCCGCCAGTCGGCGTCCGGGTGGCCCTCGGCGGAGAAGGTGACGACCGGGACGGACGCCTCGGTGACCAGCCTGCGGCCGTACTCGTCGTCGAAGTTGACGACGCCCTGCCGGCTGCGCCCGGGCGTGAAGAGCCGCGCCTTGGCCTGGAAGTAGTCCTCCATCCCGGAGTGGAACTCCATGTGCTCCGGGCTGAGGTTGTTGAAGACCGCGACGTCGAAGACGCAGCCGTCGACCCGGCCGAGCACCAGGGCGTGGCTGGAGACCTCCATGGTCACCGAGTCGACGCCGCGCTCGCGCATGACGGCGAACAGGGCCTGCAGATCGGTGGCCTCGGGGGTGGTGCGCTCGGACTTGATGCGCTCGTCGCCGATCCGCATCTCGACGGTGCCGATCAGTCCGGTGGCGCGGCCCGCGCCGCGGAAGCCGCCCTCGACGAGGTACGCGGTGGTGGTCTTGCCGGACGTCCCGGTGATCCCGATCTGGAGGAGGTCGGCGCCGGGCCGTCCGTAGATCTCGGCGGCGAGTTCGCCCATCCGGCCGCGCGGGTCCTCGGTGACCAGCACCGGCAGTCCGGTGGCGGCGGCGCGTTCGGCGCCCGCCGGGTCGGTGAGGATCGCCGTCGCGCCGAGGCCGGCCGCCTGGGCTGCGAAGTCGGCGCCGTGGAAGCGGGCGCCCGGCAGGGCCGCGTACACATCACCGGGACGCACCGCCCGCGAATCGTGGGTGATGCCGGTGACCTCGCCGGTTCCCGGCGGTTCGACTCCCAGCCGGGCCGCCAGTTCGCCGAGCGGCGTCGGTCCGATCCGGTCCGGACGGGGCGCTCCCGGGTATTGCGCGGGCGCGGCCTTCTGGGTGGTTTGGAACTGATCAGCGTGGGGCACGGCGGTGAGCGTACCGGGCGCACCCGGCCTCTCGCGAAGTGAGGGGCCGGGGTTCCGGTGGTTCCGGTTCCGGTTCCCGGGTTCGGGCGTGATGGTTGTCACTGCTTGGGTCCCCGGGTTCACTCGTCGGGTTCGAAGGACACCGGCAGCCTGGCCGGGCCGCTGCCGGACGGCGGGGTCTGCAGGGTCTTCAGCGCGAATTCCATGACCTGCTTGTAGATCGGCCCGCAGATCTGGCCACCGAAGTAGCTGCCCTTGGTCGGGTTCTGGATCGCGCAGTAGACGGTGATCTGCGGCTTGTCGGCGGGGGCGAAGCCGGCGAAGGAGGCGGTGTAGCCGTGGTATCCGCCGCGCACCGGATCGACCCGGTTGGCCGTACCGGTCTTGCCCGCCACCCGGTAGCCCGGGATCTTGGCCTTCGTGCCGGTGCCCTCCTCGTCGCCGACCACCGACTCCAGCATGGCGGCCAGCGTCCTGGCGGTCTTCGCGCTGATCACCCTGGTCCGTTCGGGGGGATCGGCGGCCCGGAAGCGGCCGTCGGCGTCCTTGGTGCCGCGCACCAGCGTGGGCTCGATCCGGACACCGCCGTTGGCGATGGTGGAGTAGATGGAGGCGGCCTGCATGGCGTTGAGCGAGAGGCCCTGGCCGAAGGGGATCGTGTACTGCTGCGAGGTCGACCAGTCGCCGGGGGCGGCGAGGATGCCGGGGGTCTCGCCCGGGTAGTCGAGGCCGGTCGGCGAGCCGATCCCGAATTTGCGCAGGTAGGAGTAGAGGACCTTGTTGGCCTGGGCCTGGGTTCTGCCGAGTTCGCCGGTGGCCAGGATGGTGCCGATGTTGCTGGACTTGGCGAGTACGCCGTTGAGCGTCAGGTACCAGGTGGGGTGGTCGATGTCGTCCTTGAAGAGCCGGTCGCCGCGGTGCAGCCGGTTGGGGACGATGACGTGGGTGCCCGGGGTGGCGGCCTTCTCCTCCAGTACGGCGGCCATCGACATGACCTTGCTGGTGGAGCCGGGTTCGTACGCGTCCTGGAGCGCCGCGTTGCCCAGCGCCGCCGCGTCGGCCTGCGAGAGGTCGTTGGGGTCGAAGCCGGGGGCGTTGGCCATGGCGAGGACCTCACCGGTCCTGGCGTTCTGGACGATCACGTAGCCCCGGTCGGCCTTCGACTTCTTCACCTGGTCGGTGATGGCCCGCTGGGCGGCCCACTGGATGTCGCGGTCGATGGTCAGCTCGATGTCGGACCCGGCGACGGCCGGGATCTCCTTGGTGCCCGCGGTGGGCACCCGCCGGCCGCCGGCCTGGGCGTACCTGATCTTGCCGTCCTCGCCCGCCAGCTCCTTGTCCAGCTTCGATTCGAGGCCGCCCGCGCCCTTGCCCTCGGCGTTGACGTAGCCCAGTATCCCGGCGGCGAGTCCGCCGTTGGGGTACACCCGTTTGGTCGTCGCCTCCTGGAAGACCCCGGCCAGCACGTTGGCTCCGGCACCGCCGCGCGCCCGGTCCTTGGACGCCTTCTCCGCGAAGACCGACTTGAGGTCCTTGATCTGGTTCCAGACCTGTGGGGTCTGGCGGCGGGCCAGGACGGTGTAGCGGCCTTTTCCGGCCAGTTTCCGGGTCAGTTCGGCGGTGTCGGTGCCGAGGATCGGAGCGAGGAGCGCCGCGGCCTGCTGGGGCGCGTCGGGGGCCTTGCTGAACTCGGGCGTGAACATCGAGGGGTCGGCGGTGATGTTGTACGCGTCGACGCTGGTGGCCAGCGCGATCCCGCTGCGGTCGGTGATCTCGCCGCGCTCGGCGGAGATCGTGTAGTCGAGGTAGCGGTTCTCCTTCGCCTTGGCCGCGTACGCGTCGGCGTCGACGGCCTGGACCTGGAGGAGCCGGACGACGAACACCAGCATGACGAGCGTCAGGGCGAGGCTGACCAGCCGGAGCCGGGGGCGCGGGTTGCCCAGTCGCAGCGGGCCCGCGGGGCGGGGGCGGGACGGGCGCGGGGCCGGGGCCGCGGGGCGGCGGGCCGCCAGCCGGGGGCGCCGGCCGTCCGTGGCGCCGCGCGGGCGGGCGGGGCCGGGGACCCGGCGGCGCGGTGGTTCCTTGGACGGCACTGGGTCACCTGCCGGGGCTCGTCGGGGGCTGGTCTGCCGGGGTGCGCGGCGTGGCGGGCGGGGCCGCGGGGGCGGTGGGGCTCGTGGTGCCCGAGGGAGTGGCCGGGGTCCGTGCGGCGGTGCGGGACGCGGTGCCGGCGCTCGGCCCGGCCGCGGGGGTCCCGGTGCTGCGCGGCCGGGCCGGGGCCGGGGTCGGTTCGGCAGTGGCCTCGGAGGGCACGCCCCGGACCTTGCCGTCCGGGCCGAGGAAGGCGGGGGTGCCGCCCGGCACCATGCCCAGCTCGCGGGCGCGCCGTTCCAGGGCGTCCGGCTTGGAGTAGCTGTCGACGTCGCGCTGGAGGGCCTGCTGCTCGTCGGTGAGTTCGGTGGTCCGCTTCTTCAGCTCGCTCAGCCTGAACGATCCCTCGTTGAGGGCCGAGTTGAGCACCAGGAGCATGATCAGGCCGCCGCCGAGGAGCACCACCACCAGCAGGACGAAGGGGGTGCGGGCCGCTTTGCTGGGCCGGGACGGCATCAGCCGGGCGAGCCGCGCGGCCCGCCCCTTCAACTGCGCGGCCGGTCCGCTCACCGCGCCGCCCCGGCCGCCACCGGGGGCCGGAGGTCCGGGCGCCGGGCACTCATCGCTCCTCCTCGCGGATCCGCTGGGCGCCGCGCAGCCGGGCGGGGGCGGCGCGCCGGTTCTCGGCGACCTCTTCCTCCGTGGGCAGCTCCGCACCACGGGTCAGCAGCTTCAGCCGGGGCTGGTAGCGCTCGGGCACGACCGGCAGTCCGGGCGGCGCCGTGGTGGCGGCGCCCGCCGCGAACACCTGCTTGACCAGCCGGTCCTCCAGCGAGTGGTACGAGAGGACGGCGATCCGGCCGCCGACCGCGAGGCTCTGCACGGCCGCCGGGATGGCCCGTTCCAGAACGGTGAGCTCGCCGTTGACCTCGATGCGCAGTGCCTGGAAGGTGCGCTTGGCGGGGTTGCCGCCGGTCCGCTTGGCGGCCTGCGGCAGCGCGTCACGGATCAGCTCGACGAGTCGGCCGCTGTTGCTGAACGGCTCCTTCTCGCGCTCGCGCACGATCGCCGAGACGATCCGTTTGGCCTGCTTCTCCTCGCCGTACGCGCGCAGGATGCGCACCAGTTCGCCCGGCGGGTACGTGTTGAGCACCTCGGCCGCACCGATACCGGTCGTCTGGTCCATGCGCATGTCGAGCGGGGCGTCCTGGGCGTAGGCGAAGCCCCGGTCTGCCTCGTCCAGCTGCATGGAGGAGACGCCGAGATCGAACAGCACGCCCTGGACCTTCGGGACGCCGAGCCTGTCGAGCACCTCGGGAAGCTCGTCGTAGACCGCGTGCACCAGGGTGGCCCGGTCGCCGAACGGGGCGAGCCGCTCGCCGGAGAGCCGCAGCGCCTCCTTGTCCCGGTCCAGCCCGATCAGCCGCGCAGAGGGGAAGGCCGAGAGCAGCGCCTCGCTGTGTCCGCCGAGGCCGAGGGTGCAGTCGACGACCACGGGCGCCTGCGGGCCCGGCGTCTCCAGAGCCGGGGCCAACAGGTCCAGGCACCGCTGGAGCATCACCGGGACGTGTCGGGTCTGGCTCATGTGCCCTCTCAGGCTCAGGTCCCGGGCGGTCGTACGTACGGCCCGGTCCCCGCCCGCTCGGAAGGGGAGGCCGACCGGCACCGGAAAAGGGGTGCCTGCCGACCGGCGAGCGGGAGAGGGCCGGGCCGCACGTACGCCGCGCACGGGGGAAATCTTCGGAATGTGCAGGGTGTCGGTAACTTCCCGTCACTTTAGTCCACCCTGCCATTCGATCGATTCCCGATCAATCAGCCGGGCTGCGCGTCGCCCTGCGCGGCACTCACCCGACCGGAGGGGCGCCGGGAGGCTTGTGGGTTACCTCACAACAAGTCTCGTTGACGTTCTTTGTCCCTTCTCACAGCACGGAGCGAAGGGGAGCGGGGGATAACGTCATCACCATGTCGACTTCCGCGCACTCCCCCTCCGGGGCCGCCGTGCCCGCCGCCGATCAGGCCCCTGACGGGGAGACGGTCACCGACCGCCTCGTCGCGGCGAACACCCGGTACGCCGCCGGTTTCGAGGACCCGGGCATGGACGCGAAGCCGGTGCTGCGCGTCGCCGTGGTCGCCTGCATGGACGCCCGGCTCGACCTGCACGACGCGCTCGGCCTGGCGCTCGGCGACTGCCACACCATCCGCAACGCGGGCGGCGTGGTCACCGACGACGTGATCCGCTCGCTGACCATCAGCCAGCGGGCCCTGGGCACGCGCAGCGTGATACTGATCCACCACACCAACTGCGGTCTGGAGTCGATCACCGAGGAGTTCCGCCAGGAGCTGGAGGTGGAGGTCGGCCAGCGTCCGGTCTGGGCGGTCGAGGCGTACAAGGACGCGGACCAGGACGTGCGGCAGTCGATGCAGCGCGTGCGCACCTCGCCGTTCCTGCTGCACACCGATGACGTCCGCGGCTTCGTCTTCGACGTGACCACCGGTCTGCTGCGCGAGATCCTGCCCGCCTCCTGACCCCCCGGTATCACCCCTTCCGGAACCGAAAAATCCCACCGAACCCGGCATATCGCCCCCACTTGTCCACAGGCAAGTGACATGACGCGCCAACGGCAACAAGAATGCCCGTGTGGCATCCCGCCGGACGGTTCCGGAAGGGGTGTCCATGTTTCGGGGTGGCCGGGCGGCTCCATGCGCGTCGGTCCGTGATTGGGGTACCCCTTGCCCCTCGTGGGCGGGGGCAGGGCCGAGGAGGGCCGGGTGACGACCTATGACGATCGAGCGAGCCTCACAGATCTGACCACGACCGCGGAGCGGGTGCGCAGGTCGGTGGAGCGGGTGATCGAGGGCAAGCCCGAGGTCGTACGGCTTTCGCTGACCGTGCTGCTCGCGGAGGGACACCTCCTCATCGAGGACGTCCCCGGGGTCGGCAAGACGATGCTGGCCAAGGCGCTGGCGCGGTCCATCGACTGCTCGGTGCGGCGCATCCAGTTCACGCCGGACCTGCTGCCCTCGGACATCACCGGGGTGTCCGTCTTCGACCAGCAGCGGCGTGACTTCGAGTTCAAGCCGGGCGCGATCTTCGCGCAGATCGTGATCGGCGACGAGATCAACCGGGCCTCGCCGAAGACCCAGTCGGCGCTGCTGGAGTCGATGGAGGAGCGCCAGGTCACCATCGACGGGCACAGCTACGAGCTGCCCGATCCGTTCATGGTGGTGGCCACCCAGAACCCGGTGGAGATGGAGGGCACCTATCCGCTGCCCGAGGCCCAGCGCGACCGGTTCATGGCGCGGGTGTCGATCGGCTATCCGAACGCGGACGCCGAACTGCGGATGCTCGACGTGCACGGCGCCGTCTCGCCGCTCGACGACCTCCAGCCGGTGGCGCACGCACACGACATCGTGAAGCTGATCGACGCGGTGCGCACGGTGCACGTCGCCGATGCCGTGCGGCGGTACGCGGTGGAGCTCGTCGGGGCCACCCGCAGCCATCCCGACCTCCGGCTCGGCGCCTCGCCGCGGGCCACGCTGCACCTGCTGCGCGCCGCGAAGGCGTCCGCGGCGCTGGACGGCCGGGACTACTGCCTGCCGGACGACGTGCAGGCGCTGGCGGTCGCGGTGCTCGCGCACCGGCTGCTGCCCACGGCGCAGGCCCAGCTGAACCGCCGCACCTCCGAGCAGGTCGTGCAGGAGATCCTCCAGCGGACACCGGTCCCGACCGCCGCCGGCGGCGTCCGGACGCAGCCCCACCCCCGGCAGGGGCCCCCGGCGTACGGCCGGCAGCCCGGCGCCCGGCGGGTGTGATGGCATTCGGGGGACCGCCCGCGAGGAACGACGGCGACGACAGGGGCGCGCTGCGCGCGGCCCTGGGCGGGCTGACCACGCGCGGGAGGTCCTTCCTCGCGGCCGGTGTCGCCGCGGCGGTCTGCGCGTACGTGCTGGGGCAGGGGGACCTGCTGCGGGTCGGGCTGCTGCTCGCCGCGCTGCCGCTGGTCTGCGTGGTGGTGCTCGTCCGCACCCGGTACCGGGTGGCGGGCACCCGGCGGCTCTCGCCGTCCCGGGTTCCGGCGGGCACGGAGGCGCGGGTCCACCTGCGGATGGAGAACGTGTCGCGGATACCGACGGGGCTGCTGATGCTCCAGGACCGGGTGCCCTACGTGCTCGGGCCCCGGCCCCGGTTCGTGCTGGACCGGGTGGAGGCCGGCGGCCACCGCGAGGTGTCCTACCGGGTGCGCTCGGACCTGCGCGGGCGCTATCCGCTCGGGCCGCTCCAGCTGCGGCTGAGCGATCCGTTCGGGATGTGCGAGCTGACCCGCTCGTTCAGCGCGTACGACACCCTCGTCGTCATTCCGCGGACCGAGCCGCTGCCGCCGGTGCGGCTGGCCGGCGAGGCACCGGGGTACGGCGAGGGCCGGCAGCGCTCGCTGGCGCTGGCCGGTGACGACGACGTGATCCCGCGCGGTTACCGGCACGGCGACGACCTGCGCCGGGTCCACTGGCGTTCCACGGCGCGCTACGGCGAGCTCATGGTGCGCCGCGAGGAACAGCCGCAGCGGTCCAGGTGCACGGTGCTGCTGGACACCCGGCGGATCGCCTATCGGGGGGCGGGGCCCGACTCCGCCTTCGAGTGGGCGGTCTCCGGGGCCGCGTCGGCTCTGGTGCACATGCTGGAGCGCGGCTTCGCCGTCCGGCTGCTGACCGACGACGGGACCACGGTTCCCGGTGAGGGCGCGGGCGGTTTCGCCGGTTCGACGCAGGAGTCCGCCGACTCGGCGGGGCTGATGATGGACACCCTGGCGGTGGTCGACCACTCGGACGGCAGCGGCCTGTCGCGCGCGTACGACGTGCTGCGCGGCGGCAACGAGGGGCTGCTGGTCGCGTTCTTCGGCGACCTCGACGAGGAGCAGGTCGCGGTGGCGGCGCGGATGCGGCAGCGCAGCGGCGGTGCCGTGGCGTTCGTCCTGGCCGACGCGGCCTGGTCGCAGGGCGACGCCCCGGCCCCTGGGGCGGAGGCGGCGTCCGGGGAACGGCTGCGACTGCTGCGGGAGTCGGGCTGGACGGCGGTCCCGGTGACGCCCGGGACCGAACTCGCCGAATACTGGCGGCAGGCGGGACACCAGAGCGTGACGGCGGAGTCCGTCGGCGGCGCGGGCGGTACGACGGGTTTCTCCGGGGGATGGTCATGAGCGGTCGTGGTCGGCTGGCGCTGTGCGCCTTCGTGGCGACGCTGGCGGCGGCGACCTCGATGCTGCCGCTGGTCGATCCGGCGAGCTGGATCCTGCAGGCGGCCTTCCTGCTGGCGGTCCAGAGCGGGACGGGCGCGCTCGTCCGCCGGGCGCCCGTGCCCCGTGCGGTGATCGTCGCGACGCAGGCACTGGTCATGCTGGTCCTGCTGACAGTGGTGTTCGCCAAGGAGCAGGCCCCGGCCGGTGTGCTGCCGGGTCCGGAGGTGCTCCAGCGGCTGGCGGAGCTGCTGACGGCGGGCGCCGAGGACGTCGGCAGGTACGCCGCTCCGGCGCCCGTGACGGACGGCATCCGGCTGATGCTGATCGGCGGTGTGCTGCTGGTCGGCCTGGTCGTGGACGCCCTCGCGGTGACCTTCCGCAGCGCGGCCCCGGCCGGTCTGCCGCTGCTCGCGCTGTACTCGGTCGCCGCCGGGCTGTCCGAGGGCGGGGCCGGCTGGCTCTGGTTCCTGCTGGCGGCCGGCGGCTATCTGCTGCTCCTGCTGGCGGAGGGCCGGGACCGGCTCTCGCAGTGGGGGCGGGTCTTCAGCGGTGCGACCCCCGGGGCCCCGCAGGGCCCGGCGGTCGGCGCGGCGCTCTCGGGCGGCCGCCCGACGGCCCCGGTCCGGACCGGGCGCCGCATCGGCGCGCTGGCGCTGGGCGTCTCGCTGGTCGTACCGGCGGCGCTGCCCGCGCTCGACGGCGGCCTGCTGAGCGAGCGGAACGGCGGCGGGGGCGGCCAGGGGGGCGGCGGCACCATCTCCGCGGTGAACCCCCTGGTCTCGCTGCAGAACAACCTGAACCAGCCGGAGAACCGGCAGGTGCTGTCCTACCGCACCAACTCCAACGATCCGCAGGGCTTCTATCTGCGCATCCTCGCCCTGGACCAGTTCAACGGCAACGAGTGGCGGCCCTCCACCCGCCGTCTGAGCGACGTGCCCAAGCGGTTCCCGCAGCCGGAGGGCCTCGGCCCGGACGTCAAGGTCACCGAGGTCCGGTCGAACATCTCCTCGTCGCGTTCCTACCGGCAGACCTATCTGCCGCTCCCCTATCCCGCGACCGAGGTCAGGATCGGCGGACGCTGGCGGTACGAGCCGACGGGGCGGACGCTCGTCGGGGACGGCGGGGAGACGACCGGCGGTGCGCAGTACGAGGTGTCCAGCCTGGTGGTGCAGCCGACCGCCGACCAGCTCGCCTCGGCGGGTCCCGCCCCGGCCGCCCTGCGGCGTGAGTACACCCGGGTGCCCGGCTCCCTGCCGGATGTGGTCGGGAAGACCGCGGCCAAAATAACCAAGGGCGCCGCCAACGACTACGAGCGGGCGGTGAAGCTGCAGAACTACTTCGCGTCGAACGGCGGCTTCGTCTACAACACCTCGGTGACCTCGGGCACCGGGAGCGCGGCGATCGGCCGCTTCCTCAAGGAGAAGCAGGGCTTCTGCGTCCACTTCTCCTTCACGATGGCCGCGATGTCGCGGACGCTGGGCATCCCGGCCCGGGTCGCGGTGGGCTTCGCCCCCGGCACGGAGCAGGCGAACGGTTCGGTCTCGGTGGGGCTGCGCGACGCGCACGCCTGGCCCGAGCTGTACTTCGAGGGCGTCGGGTGGACCCGTTTCGAGCCGACCCCGACGCGGGGCAGCGTGCCGGCGTACACCCAGTCGGAGGCCCCCGAGGGCGACGCGAGCGACCCGGCCGTGCCGGAGGAGAACACCTCGACCGCCCCGACGGCCGTTCCGGCCGCCCCGGACGACTGCCCGGTGCAGATGCGCAAGCAGGGCGAGTGCGGGGACACCACGGCGCAGGGAGCGGTGGCCCCGACGGATTCCGGTACGCCGACGGGCACCGTCGTCGGTCTGTCCCTGCTCGCCGTGGTGATCCTCGTGCTGCCCCTCCTGCCGATGCTCTGGCGGCTCCGGGCACGTCGTCGCAGGCTGGCCGCGCCCGCCGGGCGGGCGCCGGTCCAGGAGCGGGCCGCGCCGTCGTCGGCCGACGGACGGGCCGTGCCGTCGGACGCGCGGTCCACCGCTCCCGGCCCGGAGGGGGACCGGGGCGGCGCGTGGGCTCCCGCCCCGGCGGACGCGGCGGGCACGACGGCCAGGACGCTGGCGGCCTGGCGGGAGATCACCGACACCGCCTGGGACCACGGCATCGAACCGGACGACTCCCGGACCCCGCGCAAGGCGGCGGTGCGGATGGTGCGGCTGGGGCGGCTCGAATTCGACGCGGCGGACGCGGTGCACCGGGTGGCCGGGGCGGTGGAGCAGGTCCTCTACGCCCCGGAGCCCCGTCCGGCCACCGGCCTGTCCGAGGACGTGGAGACGGTACGAGCCGGTCTGCGGGCGTCCGTCGGCCGGGTTGCCCGGATCCGGGCGGTCGTGGCACCGCGCTCGGCCGTTCGGGTGATCTGGGCGGCCTCGGCCCGCTGGGCGGCGTTCACCGGCCGGTGCTCGGCTCTGTGGGGCCGTCTCCGGTGGCCGGTGCGGCCGCTGCGGCGCCCGTTCCGCCCCCAGGACTGAGGCACGGCCCGCGGGCCGCCGGAAAGGACGACCGGAAGACCGGTCCTTGCTCCGGCGGCCCGCTGGACCGGCCCGGGGCCGGCCGGCCCCGACAGGGCGACGGCCGGCACGCCGCCGCACCGCCCGGACGGTACGGCGGCACCGGACCGGGGTGCGCGAGCACCGGACGGGCCGCGCATCGGCACGGCGACCCGGCACACGATCACCGCCCGATGCGTCATGGGCGCGGTTTCCACGCGTCTCGGCCGGCCCGGGCAGGCAGGACTGAGGGGCGGCCGCGAAGTCGCGGCCGCCCCTCGGTCCAGGAGTGTGCGAGGGCTACTGGCCCTGCTCGTCGCGGCGGCGCTGCCACCGCTGCTCGATACGGTTCATCACGGTCCGGCGCTGCCTCGGGTGGTGACGACCGCCACCACTGCTTGCCGGATGCTCGCCCGGCTTGGGCGCCTTGCGCCAGCCGGTGACCGCGAGGACCGCACAGCCCAGCATGACGAGAAATCCCACCACGCTGATCCAGATCAGCTGAGCGACCATTCCGGACATGAGGAGCGCGATACCCACCAGGAAGCCTGCGACCGCCTGATAGACCCGTCGCCGGGTGTACGTACGCAGCCCGCTTCCCTCGAGCGCTGTCGCGAACTTGGGATCTTCGGCGTACAGCGCTCGCTCCATTTGCTCGAGCATTCGCTGCTCGTGCTCCGAGAGCGGCACGGAGTCCTCCTCGTCGTCGGCCGCGGGGGGCGGCCGGTATGCGGCCCTTCCAGGATAGGCAGGGATTCGCCCCCGTGAAACCCGCCTTCTTGCCCATCAGCCAGTCCGGGCCGCCATGACGACTCGGCTGCTGAGGCGTTGATTCCCCGACCTCCGATCCGTCATGCCGGATGGTGTCCCCCGATCATACGGGGCGAAGCCCCCGATCGGGGGGTCCGGGGCGTACTCCGTCTGCCGCTGCGCCGCTGATCAGCCGTGCCGCGGCCCCGGACGGCCGCCGGACCGGCTCGCGCTCAGCCGCGCTTCGTGCCCAGAACGTGCAGCTGCGTCGCGACCGAGTGGAAGGCGGGCAGCTCCGCCACCGCGGCCTCCAGCTTGAGCAGCGCCTCCATCGCACCGGGCTCGGTGTCCACCAGGACGCCGGGAACGAGGTCCGCGAAGACCCGTACCCCGTGGACCGCGCCGACCTCGACGCCGGCCCCGGAGACCAGCTCGGTGAGCTGCTCCGCGGTGTAGCGCCGGGGCACCGGGTCTCCCTCGCCCCAACGGCCCGCCGGGTCGCCGAGCGCCTGCCGGGCCTCCGTGAAGTGACCGGCGAGCGCGCGTGCCAGGACCGCGCCGCCGAGCCCGGCGGCGAGCAGGCTGAGCGCTCCGGCCGGCCGGAGCGCGTCCACCGCGTTGCGCATCCCCTCGGCGGGGTCGTCCACGTACTCCAGGACGCCGTGGCACAGCACCGCGTCGTAACCACCGCGCTCAACCACCTCGAACAGGCCGTGGATGTCGCCCTGCACACCGCGGACCCGGTCGGCGACCCCGGCCTCGGCGGCCCGGCGCTCCAGCGCGAAGAGCGCGTTGGGGCTGGGGTCGACGACGGTGACGCGGTGGCCGAGGCGGGCGACCGGCACCGCGAAGTTTCCGGTGCCGCCGCCGGTGTCCAGGACATCCAGGGCGTCCCTGCCGGTCGCCTTGACCCGGAGGTCGAGGGCGTCCTTGAGTACGTCCCAGACCACGGCGGTACGGAGGGAGGCGCGGGGGCGCAGCTGGTCCGACACGGCAGATGACTCCTCGGCACGGTGCCGCCACTGACGGCGGGAGCGTGAACAGTGCAGGTGGTACGAGTGCTGTCCACCCTATTGCCTCGCGCCGCCGGGGCCGTCATCCCGCGACCGGCCGCCCCACCGCCCCGCGGCGGAGCTCCCGCCGCACGGCACGGCCCGCTCCCCCGCCCGTACCGAGCGGCTGCCGTCCCGGGCCGGGACGGGGCTCCCCGTCCCGGCCCGGGACGCCCGTCACGCCGTGTCGGGCCGCTCCTTCCGGGACTGCGGGAGCACCGGCTGGAGCACCAGCAGCCGCTCGACCAGGCGCAGGAACATCGCCGCGTCGCGCAGCAGGTCGTCGGCGTCCCGACGGCCGGCGGCGCCCGGGATCCCGGCCTCCGCCCGGGCCCTGCGGGCGGCGCCGGAGGCGAACAGCGCGCTCCACTCGGTCAGCTCCGGAGCTATTTCGGGGAGGACCTCCCAGGCGCTGCGGATGCGCTCCCGGCGACGCCGGGTCGTCTCCGGGCGGCCCCGCGCGGCCAGCACGGCGGCCGCGGTCCGCAGCGCGGCGAGGTGGGCGGTGGCGTACCGCTCGTTCGGCACATCGAGAACGGCTGCCTCGTCGAGACCGGCGCGGGCCTGGGCGAGCAGATCGAGAGCGGCGGGCGGGGCGGTGGTGCGTCGCAGGACGGGGTGGACATCGCTTGCCGGACCGGTCAGTGAGGGGGCAGGGCCGTCTGCGCGGCGCCGGGGTGCGGCTGCTGCGGACGAGTGGGCCATGACGAAACCTCCTGTCTCGTGTAACGACTCCGTGGCCGTATGCATCCATCGTGGGGGGCACCACTGACAGTCCCCGTCTCGACCGCGCTGACCTGCCCCTTTGCCTCGATCGCAAGTTCGGGCTACCTTTTTGCACTGACTGGTCAGTTCAAAATCAGGGGAGGGTCAGTGGACAGCCCGCACGGGGCAGCCGTCACTGCCGGGAATCTCGGCCTCAAGGGACCGCGCGGCTGGGCCTTCCGCGGCGTGGACGTCGAGGCCGGGCCCGGCTCGCTGGTGGCGATCGAGGGCCCCTCCGGCTCCGGCCGCACCTGCCTGCTGCTCGCCCTCACCGGCCGGATGCGCCCCACCGAGGGCCACGCGGAGGTCGGCGGACTGAGCCTGCCGCGCAAGATGGCGGCGGTGCGCCGCGTCTGCGGCCTGGGTCCGGTGCCCGGCGTCAGCGAGCTCGACCCGGCCTTCACCGTCGCCGAGCACCTGCGTGAGCGGGCCCTGCTCCAGCGCCGCTACGGCGGTTCGCTGCGCGCCCTGCTGCGCCCGCGCGCCGAGCGGATCGCCACCGCGCAGGAGCGGATCGACACGGCGCTGGCCGCCGCGGGCCTCGACCCGGCCACCCTGCCCAAGGCCGAGCGGACCTCCGTACGGGATCTGGAGCGGCTGGAGGCGCTGCGGCTCTCCGTCGCGCTGGCGCTGATCGGCAACCCCCGGCTGCTCGCGGTGGACGACACCGACCTCAAGCTCTCCGACTCCGAGCGCGCCGAGGCGTGGGAGCTGCTGCGGTCCGTCGCGGCCGGTGGCACGACCGTGCTGGCCGTCTGCAGCCAGGCCCCCGAGGACGCCCTGACCCTGCGCACCGGCGCCGGCGGCGACACCGGGAACGACGCGAACGGCAACGGCTCGAAGAGCACCGACGGCACGAACACGGCCGGCACGGCCGACGGAACCACGACCGGGAAGGGGACGGCCGATGCGTTCGCCGAAACTGGCCGCGCTTGAGCTCAAGCGCTTCGGCAGGGGAAAGCTGCCGCGCGCCGCACTGGTCGCGCTCCTGCTCCTGCCGCTGCTCTACGGCGCCCTGTACCTGTGGTCCTTCTGGGACCCGTACGGGCGCCTCGACAGGATCCCCGTCGCGCTGGTCAACGACGACAAGGGCGCCACCGCGGCCGGGAAGCGCATCACGGCCGGTGACGAGATCACCGACAAGCTCCTCGACTCCAAGGTGTTCGACTGGCACGAGGTGAGTTCCGCCGAGGCCGCCGCGGGCGTCGAGGACGGCACGTACTACCTCTCGCTCACCATGCCCCCGGACTTCAGCGAGCGGATCGCGTCCAGCTCGGGCGACTCCCCCGAGACCGGCGCGCTCCAGGTGCGCACCAACGACGCCAACAACTACATCGTGGGACAGATCTCCCGGACGGTGTTCTCCGAGGTGCGCACCGCCGCGTCGACCAATGCCTCGCGCGGCTTCCTCGACCGGATCTTCATCAACTTCTCCGACCTCCACGACGCGACGGAGAAGGCCGCCAAGGGCGCCGACGACCTCAAGGGCGGCATCGGCAAGGCGAAGAAGGGCTCGCAGGACCTCGCGGACGGGCTGAAGGACGCCAAGGCCGGCAGCGGCCGGCTGGCCGGCGGCATCGTCAAGCTGAACAAGGGCGCGGGCGACCTCGAAACCGGCTCCCGCCAGGTGGCCGAGGGCACCCAGCAGCTCGCCGACAAGGTGAACGGGGTGGCGTCCGACGTCCGTCCGTTCCTGAAGGACAACGGCAAGTCGATCGGCGACACCGCCCGGCTGGTCGCCGACTCCTCCCAGGCCGTGCGGGACAACCTCGACCTGCTCGTGAAGGCCGCCCCCACCGCGGCCACCGCCGCCCACACGGCCTCCGACGACCTGGCCGAGCTCTACCGCACCAGCTGCGCGCAGGAGCAGGACGCCGACCCCGGCCTCTGCCCGCCCCTGGAACGCGCCACGACCGCCGCGGCCGACGTCGCGAAGGTCGCCGACGACGTGAACGTCCTGGTCACGAACCAGAACGGGGACCTGAAGAAGCTGCGCACCCGGCTGGCCACGCTCCAGCGCCAGGCCGAGGACCTGGCCGAGCACGCGCCGCGCCTGGACGAGGACCTGGAGTCCGCCGTCAAGAAGGTGAACGCGCTGAACACCGGGGCGCACAAGGTCGCCAAGGGGGCGAACGACCTGCACACCGGGCTCACCACGGCCCGGACCGGCTCCGCCGACCTGGACACCGGGGTGAGCGACCTCAGGAAGGGCGCGGTGAACCTGGACAGCGGCCTGATCCGGCTCGGCGACGGCTCGACCACCCTCGCCGAGGGGCTCAACGACGGCGTCGGCAAGATCCCCGACTACGACAAGAAGGACCGCGACGCCCGTACGGGAGTCATGGCCGACCCGGTGCAGCTGGCCTCCGAGTCGCTGCACAAGGCCCCCAACTACGGCACCGGTTTCGCCCCGTACTTCATCCCGCTCTCCCTGTGGGTCGGCGCGATGGTGGCGTACATGCTGATCCAGCCGCTCAACCGGCGGGCGCTCGCCGCCGGGGCCTCCGCCTGGCGGATCGCCTTCGCGGGCTGGCTGCCGGTGGCCGCGATCGGGCTGCTCCAGGTGGCCGCCCTGATGGCCGTACTGCACTGGGGACTGGGGCTGCAGATGACCCGGGCCGCCGGGACAATCGCCTTCCTGGCCCTGGTGACCTGCTGCTTCGCGGCGATCGTGCAGTGGCTGAACGCCCGGTTCGGCGCCGCGGGACGCATCCTCGTCCTGGCGGTGCTGATGCTCCAGCTGACCTCGGCCGGCGGAACGTACCCCGTCCAGACCAGTCCGGGCTTCTTCAACGCGATCCATCCCTACCTGCCGATGAGTTACGTCGTCGAGGGGCTGCGCCGGCTGATCACCGGCGGCGGTCTCGGACCGGTCTGGCAGGGCAGCGCAGTGCTGCTGGCCTTCACGGCGGGGGCGCTCGCCCTGACCGCGGTCGCCGCACGCCGCAAGCAGGTCTGGACCCTGGACCGGCTCCACCCGGAACTGAGCCTGTGAGCGCGCCGGGACCTGTGAGAATCAGGGGCATGGAAAGCAGCAGCACCACGCGTCGCCGGGCCACCCGGCAGAAGCTCTACGAGGCGGCCGTGACCCTCATCGCGGAGAAGGGCTTCTCGGCGACCACGGTGGACGAGATCGCCGAGCGCGCCGGGGTCGCCAAGGGCACGGTCTACTACAACTTCAAGAGCAAGACCGAACTCTTCGAGGAGCTGCTGCGGCACGGCGTCGGGCTGCTCACCGCCTCGCTGCGCTCCGCGGCCGAGGAGACCGGGCGGCGCGGCGGCACCCGGGTCGAGGCGCTGGACGCGATGATCCGGGCCGGCCTGGTCTTCATCGACCGGTACCCGGCGTTCACCCAGCTGTACGTCGCGGAGCTGTGGCGCACCAACCGGGCCTGGCAGGGCACCCTCCTGGTGGTGCGTCAGGAAGCCGTCGCGGTGGTCGAGGGCGTGCTGCGCGAGGGGGTGGAGAACGCCGAGCTGAGCCGGGAGATCGACATCCCGCTGACGGCCGCCGCGCTGGTCGGCATGGTGCTGGTGGCGGCCCTGGACTGGCAGGCGTTCCAGCCCGAGCGGTCGATCGACGACGTGCACTCGGCGCTGTCGCTGCTGCTGCACGGGCGGGTCAGCGGGCGCTGAGCCGCCCGACCGCCCCGGCAGGGCGGAAGCGCACGGCGGGCACAGGAGCGCATACGGAAGGCGCCGGTCCGGTGAGACCCGGTTTCCCGGGTCCGCGCCGGACCGGCGCCTTCCGTAACTGCTGGAGAACTTCCCCCGTGGCCCCGTGTCCCCCGTGGCCCCGAGCCCTCCGTCGTACTCCCCCGTTCCGGAAGGGAGTGCCGCGACCGTTCCGCCGCCCCGTGCCGGCGGTGCCTGCGCGGCGCCCCTCTCCGTGCCCACCACTCTCCCGTCCGGGCAGGTGGGAGCCCATCCGCGTACCTACTCATCTCGGGATCTGAGTACGGATACTCAGACCTGCGCACCGAACCCGCCCCGCGCCGTACGCCATCTGGCCTACGATCGCGTCCGTGTCCGTACTCCCTCTGGTGTTCACAAGCGGCTGGGCCAGCGGGATCAACGCCTACGCGGTGGTCCTGCTCCTCGGCATTTTCGGTACGACCGGTCTGAGCGACGAGGTGCCCGACGCCCTCCAGCGCACCGATGTCCTGGTGGTGGCCGGCGTGCTCTTCCTCTGCGAGGTGGTGGCGGACAAGGTCCCCTATGTGGACTCGGTCTGGGACTCGGTCCACACCGTCATCAGGCCGGTGGCCGGTGCCGTCGTGGCGGCGCTGCTGGCCGGTGACGACGGTTCGCTCCCGGAGCTCGCGGCGGCGGCGATCGGTGGTTCCACCGCGCTGATGAGCCACCTGGTGAAGGCCGGTACCAGGATGGCGGTCAACACCTCTCCCGAGCCGGTCAGCAACATCGTCATGAGCATCGTCGAGGACCTGGGCGTCGCCGGGATCATCACCTTCGCGATATTCCATCCGGTGGCGGCCGCGGTCATCGCGGGGACGCTGCTGCTGCTCGGCATCGTGATCGTGGCCTTCCTGTTCTCCAGGATCCGGCGCTTCCTGCGGCGCAGGAAACAGCGGCGGGAGGAACGGCGGCTGGCCCGGACGGGCTCGTACCCACCGCCGGGCTGACCGTCGGCGGTGGCCGTTAAGGTCACTGACATGGCACGTATTGCGGTGATCGGCGCCGGGATGGGCGCGATGGCGGCGGCCGCCCGGCTCGCCGTGGCAGGCCACCGGGTGACGGTGTACGAGCGGTCGGAGACCTTCGGCGGTTCGGTGGGCCGGTACGCCCGTGAGGGCTTCGTCTTCGACACCGGTCCGGCGCTGCTCCATCTGCCCGCCGTCTACCGCGACCTGTTCGTGAAGACGGGCAAGGAGCCGCTGGAGCGGTGCGTCGGGCTGTCACAGGTCGATCCGGCGAGCCGGCACCTGTTCGCGGACGGCACGGCGGTGTCGCTGCCGAACGCCTCGCGGGCCGGGGTGGTCTCCGCCCTGGACGCGGCGCTCGGCGGCGGCGCGGGCGCGGTGTGGGGCGGGTTCCTCGACCGGGCGCGCGACGCCTGGGACCGGTCGCGGCGTCCGCTGCTGGAGGAGCCGTTGCACCCCGACCGGCAGGTGTTCGGCCGCGATCCCTATCCGGCGCTCCGGCAGCGCCGGCTGCTGCGTTCCGCCCGGCAGGCGGGGACGGTGGCGGAGGTCGGCGCGTGGGAGCTGTCGGACCCCCGGCTGGCCGCGCTCCTCGACGGGTACGCCCTGTCGTACGGACTGGACCCGGTGCGCGCACCGGCGTCGGCGGCCCTGCTGCCGTACATGGAGGAGACGTTCGGCAGCTGGTACGTCTCCGGCGGCATCCGGGCCCTGGCGCAGGCGGTGTACGAGCGGTGCCTGGCCCGGCGGGTGGAGTTCGTCCTGGGGTGCGAGGTGGCCCGGGTCGTCGAGAAGGACGGCCGGGCGGCGGGGGTCGAGCTGGCGGACGGGACGGTCGCGGAGGCCGATCACGTGGTGCTGGGCGCCCGGCCCCGGCCCGGTCTGGTGCCGGGTCAGGAGTCCTGGCAGGACGAGGACGTGACGGCCCGGCGGGGTGCGGGGCAGGAGCTGGTGCCGGGCCGGTTCCTGGTGCTGCTCTCGCTGCGCGGCGCCCGGCCCGCGGACACCGTGCACCGGACGCTGGTGCACCCGGCGGACGGTGCGGCGGAGCGCGGGGCGGTGTTCGGCGGAGGGCTCGCCGAGCACCCCACGGTGACGGTGCTGCGCCCGGACGACCCGTCGACCCGCCCCGACGACGACCACGAGGCGGTGACGCTGATGGCGACGGTCGCCCCGCAGGGCCCGGTGGACTGGACGGACCCGGCGGTGCGCGGGCGGTGCGCGGAATCGCTGATCGGGGCCGCCGCCGCGGCCGTGCCCGGGATACGGGAGCGGCTGCTGCACGCCGAGGTGCGGACCCCGGCGGACACGGCGGCGCAGACCGGCGCGGAGGGCGGTTCGGTGCCCGCGCCCGTACTGGCCGGGGCGGGCGGCGCGTATCTGCGGCCGGGCAACCGCACCCGGCTGCCGGGGCTCTACGCCGCGGGCGGGTGGTCGCACCCGGGCGGCGGGCTCGCCCATGCGGGCATGTCGGGGGCCCTGGTCGCCGGGCTGATCGTGGAGGGGGACGGGTTCCGGGGCTCCCGGTGAGCGCCCGGGGGCCGTCCGGACCGCGGGGCCATCCGCCGCCGTCGGCTACGGCTACGGCTCCGGCTCCGGCTCCGGCTCCGGCTCAGTAGCGGTACTGCTGTTCGTCGTAGCCGCTGCCGTTGTTGTAGCCGTTCGGGGGCGGGGTGGGGTGGGCGGGCTGCTCCGGGGGCGTGACGGGGTACTGCTCGCCCTCGCGCTGCTGCGGCACCCAGACACCGCCGGGCGGGGTGTCGGCGTACGGCTGCTGGGCGTACGGCTCGGGGGCGTACTGCCGCTGCCCACCGAAGCTGTCGTAGTCGTTGCCGTTGGGGTAGCCGTCGTACGAGGAGTACCCCGCGGGGCCCCCGGCGGTGCCGGTCCCGATGTACGGGTCGGAGTACGCGGCGTACTGCTGCTGCGTGCCGTAGTCGTACTGCCCGGCGAGCGGGTCCTGGGCGGCGTACGCGTCCTGGCCCGGTGCGCCGTACGCGGCGGTGGGCTCGGCGTAGGAGTCGTACGGGGCGTACGGGGGCTGCTGCGGGAGGGGGGCGGACCGGTCGTCCTGGTGCCCCCGCCGGCCGTCGGAGTAGACGCCGTACTGCCCGGTGTCGTCCGGCATGGGCTCCGGCTCGTAGACCGCGGGGGCCTCGGCGGGCGGCGGCGGGGCCTGTCCGTTGTGCTCCAGCTCCAGGTCCGAGACCTGGAGCGTGGGTCCGCGGCCCTGCCGCCCCTCCCCGCTCCCGCCCCGGCGTCGCCGGCTCACGCCGGGGTTGCCCCCTATGGCCCAGCCGGTGGAGAAGCCCCGCCGGAAGGACAGCGTGACCTGGGTCTGCCCGGTCGCGAAGGCGATCGCGCCGAGGACGATGACGAGCACGGACGGGATGAGGACCCCGATGACCACGCAGGCGAAGCCCGCGAAGGCCAGCAGTCTCCAGCGAAGGCGCGCCTTGTACTGCAGGAGCACTTCACCGAGCAGCCACAGCGCGACGATTCCGAACGCGATGTAGAGGACCGTCCAGCCCATGCCCGCCCCCTCCTACGGCCACCGCCCCGGGTAGCGGCGGGTACGGCCGGTCACGACTGCTTGTGCAGTCCGAGATTCTCGTAGATTTCGAGCGTCGCCGTCGAGTTGTTGAGCGTGATGAAGTGCAGTCCGGGCACACCCTCGGATCGCAGCCTCGCGCAGAACCGCGTTGCGAAGTCGATTCCAATGGAGCGTACAGCGGCGGGATCGTCCTTGGCCGCGAGGATCCGTTCTTTCAGGGACGAGGGGAAGGACGCGTTGCTGAGCTGCGCGAATCTGTCCAGTTGTTTGACGCTGGTCAGCGGCATGACCTCGGGAATGATCGGGGTTTCGCAACCCGCGGCGACCACTCGGTCACGCATCCGCAGGTAATCCTCCGGGTCGAAGAACATCTGGGTGATCGCGTAGTCGGCGCCGGCCCGGCACTTGTCCACGAAATGCCGGATGTCGGTGTCCCAGTCGGTGGAACGCGGGTGCATCTCGGGAAATGCCGCGACGCCGACGCAGAAATCGCCGGATTCCTTGATGAGCCGGACGAGGTCCGCCGCGTACCGCACGCCCTGGGGGTGCTTGACCCACTCGCCCATCGGGTCGCCCGGCGGGTCCCCGCGCACGGCGAGGATGTTCCGGATCCCGGCGTCCGCGTACTGCCCGATCATGTTGCGCAGCTCGGCGACGGAGTGGTTGACCGCCGTGAGGTGGGCGACCGGGGTGAGGGTGGAGTCGGCCGCGATCTGCTGGGTGGCCCGCACCGTCCCGGCCCGGGTGGAACCGCCGGCCCCGTAGGTCACGGAGACGAAGCTCGGCCCCACCGCCTCGACCCGGCGCAGCGCGTTCCAGAGGTTCCGCTCGCCCCGCTCGGTCTTGGGAGCCCAGAACTCGAAGGAGTAGGAGGTCTTGCCGGTCGCGAGGAGTTCACGCACCGTACGTGCGTGATCCGTCCTGGTGGATGGTGTGCCAAGGGCCATACCGGCAGGTTAACCAGAGCCTGACGGCCATAGGACCGGACCAGGGCGAATTGCCCGAATTGACGGGTTGTTTGTCCATCCTTCGGACACCCGGGCCGGATCACGCCCCCGAACGTCCGTGTCCGGTCCGTTCCGGGCGTCCGTATCCGGTTCCGGTCCGGGCATCCGGCCCGGTCACGGGGCCGGCGGCCCGGCCGGGGTCACGCTCCGGCGCGCGCCCTGATCCGGCGGGCCAGCTCGGCGGTGGCGGCACCCGGGTCGGCGGCCTCGGTGATCGCCCGTACGACGACCACCCGGCGGGCCCCGGCGTCCAGCACCTCGTCGAGGTTGCCCGCGTCGATGCCGCCGATGGCGAACCAGGGGCGTGGCTGGTCGAGCGAGGCGGCGTACCGGACGAGGCCGAGACCGGGGGCGTGCCGTCCGGGTTTGGTCGGGGTGGGCCAGCAGGGGCCGGTGCAGAAGTAGTCCACGCCGGGCTCGGCGACGGCCGCGTCGACCTCGGACCCGGCGTGCGTGGAGCGGCCGATCAGCACGTCGTCGCCGAGGACGGCACGGGCCGCGGGCACCGGCAGGTCGCCCTGGCCGAGGTGCAGCACGTCGGAGCCGATGGCGTGGGCGACATCGGCCCGGTCGTTCACCGCGAGGAGCTTGCCGTGGCGTCGGCACGCGTCGGCGAACACGGCGAGGCGGTCGAGCTCCTCGGCCGCCTCCATGCCCTTGTCGCGCAGTTGGACGATGTCCACCCCGGCGGCGAGCACGGTGTCGAGGAAGGCGGGGAGGTCGCCCTGGCGCCTGCGGGCGTCCGTGCACAGGTAGAGCCGGGCTTCGGACAGCGCGGCGCGGAGCGTGGACATCGGTGCGGTTCCCCCCTGGGAGAGCGGTGCGGGGCAGGGGTGGGCGGCGCGGGACCGCGCCGCCCACCCGCTCGCACCGGGCCTGTGGTCAGACGGCGAGCGCCTGGGCGCGGCGCTTCACCTCCGTGCCGCGATTCTCGCTCAGGGCCTGGGCGGGGGTGCCCGGCAGGGTCGGGTCGGGGGTGAAGAGCCACTCCAGCATCTCTTCGTCGGTGTAGCCGTCGTCCTTCAGGAGCGTCAGGGTGCCGGAGAGGCCCTTGACCACCTTGGTGCCGTCGATGAAGGCGGCCGGCACCTGAAGTGCCCGGTTCTCACCACGGCGTACGGCGATCAGCTGGCCCTCCTTGACCAGCTGCCGCACACGCGTCACCTCGACATCGAGCATTTCGGCGATGTCGGGGAGGTGGAGCCAGGCAGGGACGAGAGCATCGATCTTTGCGTCAATCTCGGTCACGAGTACAAGCCTGCCATCCCGCACTGACAGCCGATACCCGGACTCGGCCCTTCAGGGCGTCGCGAACCGCTCCCCCGGCCCCTCGCCGCCCTCCCGCCGGCCCCTTCGACCCTTCCCCGTCCCGGGTGTCACGGGCTCCGCCGTCCGGCGCTTCCTCAGCCGCGGACCGCCGCCTTCAGCGGCACGGCGGGGTCGGCGGCCCGCTCCGGGTCGAGCGACGCCCCCGCCTCGATGAGTCTGCGCCCCTGCGCCAGGTCGCGCGGGCGGCCGACGGCGAGGACCGCGACCAGGACGCCGTCGCGCAGCCAGCACACCGACCAGGCGGGGTCCGCCGGGTCGCCGCGCCACAGCAGGGTGTCGGCGTTCCCGTGGTGGCCCACGTACTGCACGAACCGGTCGAACTGCTCGGACCAGAAGTACGGCACGGGGTCGTACGTCAGCGGCTCGGAGGCGCCGTCGGACGCCGCGCCGATGATGTTGGCGGCGGCGGTGCGCGGGCCCTGGAGGGCGTTGTCCCAGTGGTGGACGAGCAGGCGTTCGCCGTACCGGGCGGAGGGGAACGAGGCGCAGTCGCCGACCGCGTACACGTCGGGGGCCGAGGTGCGCAGCGCCCCGTCGGCGGTCACCGATCCGTCGGGGCCGAGCTCGATGCCGGAGCCGGCCAGCCAGCCGGTGGCGGGCCGTGCGCCGATCCCGACGACGACCGCCCCGGCCGGGAGCGTACGGCCGTCCGCGAGGACCACCCGGCCCGGTTCGACGCGGTCGACCCGGGCGCCGGTGAGGAGTTCGGCGCCGATCCCGGCGTACCAGTCGGCCATCGGGGCGGCGACCTCGGCGGGCATCGCGCCCGCGAGGGGGCGGTCGGCGGCCTCTACGACGGTGACCCCGCAGCCCGCGGCGCGGGCCGCGGTGGCGAACTCGGCGCCGATCCAGCCCGCGCCGACGACCACGACGTCCTGCCGTCCGTCGAGGACCGGGCGCAGCCGGGCCGCGTCGTCGAGGGTGCGCAGCAGGTGGACGCCGGGAACGCCCTCGGTGCCGGGCAGCACGACCGGTTCGGCGCCGGTCGCGATCACCAGGACGTCGTAGCCGACGGGGCCCGCGGGGGTGTCCAGTTCGTGGGCGTCCGGTCGTACGCCGGTGACCTCGACGCCCAGCCTCAGTTCGATGTCCAGCGCCTCGAAATCGACCTCGAAGGCGGAGTCCTCGGCCTTGCCGAGCAGCACCGCCTTGGACAACGGGGGCCGGTCGTAGGGCTGGTGGGGTTCGGCACCGATCAGGGTGACGGGACCGGTGAAGCCCTGTTCCCGCAGGGCCACCGCGGTCTGCACGCCCGCCATGCCCGCGCCCACGACGACGACGCGGCGCCCCGGCCGCCGGTCCGGCTGCTCTGCCTGCTGCTGATCGCTCACCCGTACACCATAAGCACCTGACATTTCGTCAGGAAGAGGGGATCTCCTCGACCGTGCTCGTCCCGCAGCCCTCCTGCGACTCCCATGCCCATCGCTCCTCCAGCCGGACCCGGCCGTCCGCGAGGTCCACGACGGTGGAGACGCAGTGGCCGCCGGAGGTCGTCCCGTCCTGCTTCAGCTGGACGTACCTGAAGTCGAGGACGTCACCGTCCCGGGTGCCGACGAGGTGGCCGCGAACCACGTCGCCGCCCGCGTAGTCGGCCCAGATCCGGCCGTCCCGCTCGTGGTACGCGAAGCGGGTGCGGGTGCCGACCTGGCCCGGGGCCTGGTCGGCGACCGGGGCGAGGACGAGTCCGTCGAGCGAACGGGCCACGATGACTGCTCCCTTACTGGGCCGGGACGGCGGGGTTTAGGGTGGCCAACGTAAGTCACACGCGGGAGCCCGGACGCACCGGGCTGAGAGGGAGGCTGGGCGGCCTCCGACCGTACGAACCTGATCCGGGTCATGCCGGCGAAGGGAGGGGCTGGACGCCCATGCGTTCTTCCGGAAACTGGAAGGGATCCGACGTCCTCGTCATCGGGGGCGGGATCATCGGTCTGGTGACCGCCTGGCGGGCCGCGCAGCGCGGACTGCGCACCGCGGTGGCCGATCCCGAACCGGGCGGCGGGGCCGCCCGGGTGGCGGCCGGCATGCTGGCCGCCGTCACCGAACTCCACTACGGCGAGGAGCTGTTGCTCGCTCTCAACGTCGCCTCGGCCGCCCGCTACCCGGCCTTCGTGGCCGAGCTGGAGGAGGCGAGCGGGCGGGAAACCGGCTTTCGCACCTGCGGCACCCTGGCCGTCGCCCTGGACGCCGACGACCGTGCCCATCTGCGGGAGCTGCACGCCCTCCAGCAGCGGTCCGGGCTGGTGTCCCAGTGGCTCACCGGGCGCGAGTGCCGTCGGCTGGAGCCGATGCTGGCGCCGGGTGTCCGGGGCGGGCTGCGGGTCGACGGCGACCACCAGATCGATCCCCGCCGGCTGGCCGCCGCCCTGCTGACCGCCTGCGAGCGGGCCGGGGTGGCCTTCCACCGCGAACGGGTGGAGCGCCTGACGGTGCGGGGCGGCCGGGCCGCCGGGGCGGTGCTCGACGGGGGCGGGGAACTGGCGGCCGACCAGGTCGTGCTCGCCGCGGGCAGTCTCAGCGGCCGGCTCCCGGGGCTGCCGGACGAGGTCGTGCCGCCGGTCCGGCCGGTCAAGGGGCAGGTGCTCCGGCTGACCGTGCCCGCCCCGTACGCGCCCTTCCTCAGCCGGACGGTGCGGGCCGTGGTCCGGGGCAGCCACGTCTACCTGGTCCCGCGCGAGAACGGCGAGCTGGTCGTCGGCGCCACCAGCGAGGAGCTGGGCTGGGACACCACCGTCACCGCGGGCGGCGTCTACGAACTGCTGCGGGACGCCCACGAGCTGGTCCCCGGCATCACCGAGCTGCCGCTCACCGAGGCCCTGGCCGGTCTGCGCCCCACCTCCCCCGACAACGCCCCGCTGCTGGGCCCCACCGCCCTGCCCGGTCTGCATCTCGCCACCGGCCACCACCGCAACGGGGTGCTGCTCACCCCCGTCACCGGCGAGGTCATGGCGGAGTTCCTCACCGGCGGCGAACCGCCCGAGCAGGCCCGCCCCTTCACCCCGCACCGGTTCCCGTCCGCCGCCGCCCCCGTACGTCAGGAGCAGCCCGCATGACCGACTCCGCATCCCGTCCCGGCCCCGGGACGTCTTCCGGGCCCGCCGCCCTCTCCGTGTCCGTGAACGGCGAGGTCCGCTTCCTCGCCGCGGGCACCGCCCTGGACGCCCTGGTCGCCACCCTCACCGCCGCGGGCTCCGGGGTGGCCGCCGCCGTCAACGAGACCGTCGTGCCGCGGGGCCGGTGGTCCGCCCTCGTGCTGGCCGACGGCGACCGCGTCGAGATCCTGACCGCGGTCCAGGGGGGCTGACAGTGTCCGACGACCTCTTCACCCTCGGCGGCACCGACTTCGGCTCCCGGCTGATCATGGGGACGGGCGGGGCGGCCGGCCTCGACGTGCTGGAGCGTTCGCTGATCGCCTCCGGCACCGAGCTGACCACCGTCGCGATGCGCCGCCTCGACCCGACCGTGCGGGGCTCGGTGCTCTCCGTCCTGGAGCGGCTCGCCATCCGCGTGCTGCCGAACACGGCGGGCTGCTTCACCGCGGGCGAGGCGGTGCTGACCGCCCGGCTGGCCCGCGAGGCCCTCGGCACCGACTGGATCAAGCTGGAGGTGGTGGCCGACGAGCGGACCCTGCTGCCCGACCCGATCGAGCTGCTGGACGCCGCGGAGATCCTGGTGGACGACGGCTTCACCGTACTGCCGTACACCAATGACGACCCGGTGCTGGCGCGCAGGCTCCAGGACGTGGGCTGCGCCGCGGTCATGCCGCTGGGCTCCCCGATCGGCTCCGGCCTCGGCATCCGCAATCCGCACAACTTCCGGCTGATCGTCGAGCAGGCCCGGGTGCCGGTGATCCTCGACGCGGGTGCCGGGACGGCCTCGGACGCGGCGCTCGCGATGGAGCTGGGCTGCGCGGCGGTGATGCTGGCGTCCGCGGTGACCCGGGCCCAGGAGCCCGAGCTGATGGCCTCGGCGATGCGGCACGCGGTGGCGGGCGGGCGCCTGGCGTACCGGGCGGGCCGGATTCCGCGCCGCCACTTCGCCGAGGCGTCGTCGCCGGTGGAGGGGCGCGCCCGGCTGGATCCGGAGCGCCCGGCCTTCTGAGCCGCCGGGACGAGCTGCGGTTCATGTCCCTGTCACGGCTCGGCTGCAGTACGGCCCCGGGTCCGCCCCGGGCCGTGAGCCGGGTCCGTGGCGGCTCGTAGACTCGCCTGCGTGGATACGACCCTCCAGGACCCTCTCGTCGGGCAGCTGCTCGACGGCCGCTACCGCGTCGATGCCCGCATCGCCGTGGGCGGCATGGCCACGGTCTACCGGGCCGTGGACACCCGGCTCGACCGGGTTCTCGCCCTCAAGGTGATGCATCCGGCGCTGGCGACCGACGCCACGTTCGTCGAGCGCTTCATCCGCGAGGCCAAGTCCGTGGCCCGCCTCGCGCACCCGAACGTAGTCGCCGTCTTCGACCAGGGCGCGCAGGGGCAGTACGTCTATCTGGCGATGGAGTACGTGGCGGGCTGCACCCTGCGCGACGTGCTGCGCAACCGGGGCGCGCTGCAGCCGAGGGCCGCGCTGGACATCCTGGAGCCGGTCCTGGCCGCCCTCGGCGCCGCGCACCGGGCGGGTTTCGTGCACCGCGACATGAAGCCGGAGAACGTCCTGATAGGGGACGACGGCCGGGTCAAGGTCGCCGACTTCGGACTCGTGCGGGCGGTGGGCTCCGTCACCAACACCACCGGGTCCGTCCTGGGCACGGTCTCCTACCTCGCCCCCGAGCAGATAGAGCACGGCACGGCGGACACCCGTACCGACGTGTACGCCTGCGGCGTCGTCCTGTACGAGATGCTGACCGGTTCCAAGCCGCACGGCGGTGAGACCCCCGCCCAGGTCATCTACCAGCACCTCAACGAGGACGTCCCGCCGCCGTCGGCCGTCGTCCCCGGGCTCCCGGAGGAACTCGACGGGCTGGTGGCCGCCGCCACCGCCCGCGACCCCGAGGCCCGCCCGTTCGACGCGGTGGCCCTGCTGGCCCGGACCCGCGAGGCGCGCGCCGGACTCACCGACGCCCAGCTGGACGCCGTACCGCCGCAGGCCACCGCCGATGCGCACGACGCCACCGAGGACCGCACCAGCGTGATCCCGCGGCTGCTCCCGGCCGACCAGGGCGTCTCGCACCACACCAGCCGGCTGGAGATGCCCCCGCCGGAGCCCGCGCGGCCCGCGGCACGGGACCGGCGCCGCGGCGGCCCGCCGCGCTCCGTCCTCGTCGCGGTCGTCGCCGTGCTGCTGGCGCTGGGGATCGGCACCGGCGTCTGGTACATCAACTCGGGGCAGTTCACCCGGGTCCCCGCGCTGCTCGGCCAGACCCAGAAGAACGCCGAGAAGCGGCTCGCGGACGCCGGTCTGGACGTCAAGACCGTCGAGCGGGGCTACAGCGACACCGTGGAGCGCGGCAAGGTCATCAGCAGCGAACCCGAGCCCGGGGCCCGCATCAGGGGCAACGACTCGGTGACCCTCGTCGTCTCGCGGGGGCCGGAGATCGTGAAGGTGCCCGAGCTCCGGGGTCTCTCGCTGGCCGACGCCAGGAAGGAACTGAAGAAGGTCGGCCTGGTGCCGGGCATGGTCACCAAGGAGTTCAGCGAGGACATCGTGCGGGGGGATGTGATCCGCACGGATCCCGGCGCGAACACCGGGCGCCACCCGGACTCCGCGGTCGCCCTCGTCCTCAGCAAGGGCACCCCGGTCGACGTCCCCGACGTCACCGGGCTGTCCGTGGAGGACGCCACCGCGGCCCTGGAGGAGGAGGGCCTGAAGGCCGAGGTGCTCCCCGACCGGGTGAACTCCCCCGAGGTCGCGGGCGACATCGCCCGCCAGTCGCCGGGCGAGGGCGCGGAGGCGGCCGAGGGCGACACCATCACGCTCACGGTCTCCAAGGGCCCCCGGATGATCGACGTCCCGGAGGTCACCGGGAAGGACGTCGACGAGGCCACGGCCGAACTGGAGGACGCGGGCTTCGAGGTCAAGGTCGACCGCCCGTTCCTCTCGTTCAGCGACACCGTCGCGAGCCAGTCCGTCGACGGGGGCGAACAGGCCCCCGAGGGCAGCACCATCACCATCAAGACCAAGGGACTCTGAGATCCACATGCGCAACCCAGTCGGCGGCCACGTCCCGGTGGCCGGCGGCCTCGCCAAGGTCGGCCTCCCCTACGCCCGGGAGATGGGGGCGGAGGCCGTCCAGGTCTTCGTCGCCAACCCGCGCGGCTGGGCGACCCCGGTCGGCGACCCCGTCCAGGACGAACGGTTCCGGGAGGGGTGCGCCGAGCGGTCCGTACCGGCGTACGTCCATGCCCCGTATCTGATCAACTTCGGGTCGCACACGGAGGCGACGGTCGAGAAGTCCGTCCTGTCGCTGCGCCATTCGCTGCGCCGGGCGCGGGAGATCGGCGCCCTGGGCGTCGTGGTGCACACCGGCTCGGCGACCGGCGGCCGGCCGCGCGAACAGGCCCTGGCCCAGGTCCGCACCCACATGCGACCGCTGCTGGACGAGCTGACCCACGACGACGACCCGTACCTGCTGCTGGAGTCGACCGCCGGGCAGGGGTTCTCGCTCTGCTCCCGGACCTGGGACTTCGGGCCGTACTTCGAGGCGCTCGACGCCCACCCCAAGCTCGGCGTCTGCCTCGACACCTGTCACATCTACGCGGCGGGCCACGACCTGGCGGGGCCCGCGGGCATGCGGCAGACCCTGGACCTGTTGGTGGAGACGGTCGGCGAGGGACGGCTGAAACTGATCCACGCCAATGACTCCAAGGACGTGGTCGGGGCCCACAAGGACCGGCACGAGAACATCGGTTCCGGCCACATCGGCGAGGAGCCCTTCCGCGAGCTGTTCCGCCACCCGGCGACCGCCGGTGTGCCCCTGATCATCGAGACGCCCGGCGGCAAGGAGGGGCACGCGGCGGACGTGGCCCGGCTGAAGAAGCTGCGCGACACCGACTGAGCCGGGCCTCCTCCCGGGGCGTGGCCGCGGCCCCGGGGCCGCCCGGTCAGAGCTCGGGGCCGTCCCCGGGTTCCTCCTGGTAGGAGTACCGCTGCTCGCGCCACGGGTCACCGATGTTGTGGTAGCCGCGCTCCTCCCAGAAGCCGCGGCGGTCGGCCGTCATGTACTCGACGCCCCGGACCCACTTGGGCCCCTTCCAGGCGTAGAGGTGCGGCACGACGAGGCGGAGCGGGAAACCGTGCTCCGCGGTGAGCAGTTCCCCGCCCTTGTGGGTGGCGAAAAGTGTTCGGTCCGAGGCGAAGTCGGCGAGCCTCAGGTTCGAGCTGAAGCCGTACTCGGCCCACACCATCACATGAGTGACGTTCGGTGCCGGGGGCGCGAGTTCCAGGACCGTACGGGCCAGGACCCCGCCCCATTCGGCGCCCAGCATGCTGAATTTGGTGACGCAGTGCAGGTCGGCGACGACCGAGGCGAACGGCAGCTCCGAGAACTCCTGGTGGTTCCAGCAGTGCTTCTCGCCGTCCGCCGTGGCCCCGAAGACCCGGAACTCCCAGCGCTCGGGCCGGAACTTGGGAACGGGCCCGTAGTGGGTGACCGGCCAGCCTCGCTGGAGTCGTTGTCCCGGTGGAAGCTCGGACTGCTCTGACGCGCGGTGTTCCCGGCTTTCCGGCTGACCCATGCCTCCATGGTGACAGACAGGCAGGGGTGGTCCCGACCAAGGAGGGGGCGATTCGGACAACTCATAGTAAGCCTGTACTTACTGGACGGTTACGGGACGCAATGCGAGGATGCGGCCAACTTGCCCGTTTTCATCGGTTGGAAGGAGCCTCTGCGATGCAGGGCGACCCCGAGGTCCTCGAGTTCCTGAACGAGCAGCTGACCGCAGAGCTGACCGCCATCAATCAGTACTTCCTGCACGCGAAGATGCAGGACAACTTCGGCTGGACGAAGCTCGCGAAGTACACCCGCTCGGAGTCGTTCGACGAGATGAAGCATGCGGAGGTGCTCACGGACCGCATCCTCTTCCTCGATGGGCTGCCCAACTACCAGCGGCTGTTCCACGTCAGGGTGGGCCAGACCGTCACCGAGATGTTCCAGGCCGACCGCCAGGTCGAGGTGGAGGCGATCGACCGCCTCAAGCGCGGCATCGAGCTGATGCGCGCCAAGGGCGACATCACGTCGGCGAACATCTTCGAGTCGATCCTGGAGGACGAGGAGCACCACATCGACTACCTCGACACCCAGCTGGAACTGGTCGAGAAGCTCGGTGAGCCGCTGTACATCGCCCAGCTGATCGAGCAGCCGGACAGCTGATCCGGACCGGAGGGTCAGGCCGCTTCGGGGAGCCGGATGCCGGGTGCGGCGTCGGGCCTCGCACCCGGGACGGTGCCGGGGGCGACGGTCCGGTCGTCGGTCCCGGGGACGGCTGCGGTGGCCGGGACGTCGTCGTCCGCGGCGCCGGACGCCCGGTTCCGGGCCGGTGCCTCGCGCCGAGGGCAACTGCCCCGGCCCAGCATGGCCTGGATGGCGCGGACGCAGCCGCCGCAGTCGGTGCCCGCCTTGCAGGCGGAGGCTATCTGCCGGGGCGTGCAGGCCCCGGCGTCCGCGTGCTCCTTGACCTGCTTCTCCGTGATGCCGAAGCACGAGCAGACGTACACGCGGTTCACCTCCCGGCGGGATCGGTCGTTCGCCGCCTCCCCGTTGAATGGTGAGGCGAACCTAACCTTACCTGGCGCGAGAAGGCGTTGAAACCCTCCGAACGGCCCGTGGGGCACGGATCACATCGATCCGTGCCCCACAGTCATACGCCTGCCACCTGCGGTGATGCCTACTGGTCCCGGTACATCTCGGCGACCAGGAACGCCAGGTCGAGGGACTGGCTGCGGTTGAGCCGCGGGTCGCAGGCCGTCTCGTAGCGCTGGTGCAGATCGTCCACGAAGATCTCGTGTCCGCCGCCGACGCACTCGGTGACGTCGTCGCCGGTGAGCTCGACGTGGATGCCGCCCGGGTGGGTGCCGAGGGCCTTGTGGACCTCGAAGAAGCCCTTGACCTCGTCCAGGACGTCGTCGAAGCGACGGGTCTTGTGGCCGGAGGCGGCCTCGAAGGTGTTGCCGTGCATCGGGTCGGTCACCCAGGCCACGGCGGCGCCGGACGCGGTCACCTTCTCGACCAGGGCCGGGAGCTTGTCACGGACCTTGTCGGCGCCCATGCGGACGATGAAGGTCAGCCGGCCGGGCTCGCGCTCGGGGTCGAGGCGTTCGACGTAGCCGAGCGCCTCGTCGACGGTGGTCGTCGGGCCGAGCTTGATGCCGATGGGGTTGCGGATCTTCGAGGCGAACTCGATGTGCGCGCCGTCCATCTGGCGGGTGCGCTCACCGATCCAGATCATGTGGCCGGAGGTGTCGTACAGCTCGCCGGTGCGCGAGTCGGTGCGGGTCAGCGCCGACTCGTAGTCCAGCAGCAGGCCCTCGTGGGAGGCGTAGAACTCGACCGCCTTGAACTCGGACGGGTCCGTGCCGCACGCCTTCATGAAGTTCAGCGCGTTGTCGATCTCGCGGGCGAGCGCCTCGTAGCGCTGGCCGGACGGGGACGACTTCACGAAGTCCTGGTTCCAGGCGTGCACCTGGCGCAGGTCGGCGTAACCACCGGTGGTGAAGGCGCGGACCAGGTTCAGCGTGGACGCGGAGGCGTGGTACATCCGCTTCAGGCGCTCCGGGTCCGGGACCCGGTCCTTCTCGGTGAAGGCGAAGCCGTTGACGGAGTCGCCCCGGTAGGTCGGCAGGGTGACGCCGTCGCGGGTCTCGGTCGGCTTGGAGCGCGGCTTGGAGTACTGCCCGGCGATCCGGCCCACCTTCACCACGGGCACGGAGGCCGCGTAGGTCAGGACGGCACTCATCTGGAGCAGCGTCTTCAGCTTGGCCCGGATGTGGTCGGCCGACACGGCGTCGAATGCCTCGGCGCAGTCGCCGCCCTGCAACAGGAACGCCTCGCCCTTGGCGACGGCTCCCATACGGGCGCGCAGCTGGTCGCATTCGCCCGCGAAGACGAGCGGCGGATACGACGCGAGGTCCGCGATCACATCGCGCAGAGCCTCGGCATCGGGGTACTCGGGCTGCTGCGCCGCGGGAAGGTCTTGCCAGGTGTTGCCACCGGCGACGGAGGTATTGGCGTTCACGGTCACGTCCCCAACACTACGGGGTCCGGCCGGGCGTCCATCCGAAAGCTCAATAGGTGAGACACGCGCGTCCCGACGGCTTCGGCGTCCGCTAGGGTTCGGGACATGTTCGCGCAGAAGAACCAGAACTGGTGGTGGACCGCTCGTCCGGCGGCCCACTGATCGATCGCGCGACAGACCACGCGAAGGCCGCCCGAGGGGCGGCCTTCTCCGTGTTCCGGGG
Source organism: Streptomyces sp. NPDC002669 (assembly GCF_042889165.1). Lineage (NCBI taxonomy): Bacteria > Bacillati > Actinomycetota > Actinomycetes > Kitasatosporales > Streptomycetaceae > Streptomyces > Streptomyces sp. NPDC002669. Next base: position 362,826 of record NZ_JBIAQQ010000003.1, read on the forward strand.
AGCCGTTCCTCCGATGGAAGGAACGACCCATGAACCCGTTGCACCCTCGCACCGCCGCCGTCGTCGAGCGGCTGCTGGGCGACGACTGCCCGCCGTTCGCGCTGCTGCGCAGGCGCACCCCCGGCCACGACCACGACGTCGTCGACGTACTGATCGGCCGGGTGCACGAGGCCGCCCGGCTCGCCGACCTCCCGGTCGGCGCGCTGCCCACGCTGGCCCTGGTGCCGTTCCGGCAGATCGCCGAGCGCGGTTTCGACGTGCGCGACGACGGGACGCCGCTGTCCGTGCTGGTCGCCGACGAGGCGTACGGGCTGCCGCTCGCCGAGGTGCTGGACCACCTGCCGGTGAAGGACGTGCGCGTCGAGGGCGGTGCCTTCGACATCGGGGACGAGGAGTACGCCGGGATCGTGCGGCGGGTCGTCGAGGACGAGATCGGCCGGGGCGAGGGGGCGAACTTCGTCATCCGGCGGACCTTCCGGGGCGAGATCCCCGGCTTCGGCCGGACCGACGCGCTGGCCCTGTTCCGGCGGCTGCTGGCCGGTGAGCGGGGCGCGTACTGGACCTTCGTCGTGCACACCGGGGACAGGACGCTGGTCGGGGCCAGCCCCGAGGTCCATGTGCGGATGTCCGGCGGGACCGTCGTGATGAACCCGATCAGCGGAACGTACCGCTATCCCGCCGAGGGACCGACGACCGGGAGCCTGCTGTCCTTCCTCGCCGACCGCAAGGAGACCGAGGAGCTCTCCATGGTGGTCGACGAGGAACTGAAGATGATGTGCACCGTCGGCGACATGGGCGGGGTGGTGGTCGGGCCGCGGCTCAAGGAGATGGCCCATCTGGCGCACACCGAGTACGAGCTGCGCGGACGCTCCTCGCTGGACGTGCGGGAGGTGCTGCGGGAGACGATGTTCGCGGCGACGGTCACCGGCTCCCCGGTGCAGAACGCCTGCCGGGTCATCGAGCGGTACGAGGCCGGCGGGCGCGGCTACTACGCGGGGGCCCTGGCCCTGCTGCGGCAGGAGCCGGACGGGACGCAGACCCTGGACTCGCCGATCCTGATCCGTACCGCCGACGTCTCGGCCGACGGGCGGCTGCGGGTGCCGGTCGGGGCGACGCTCGTACGGCATTCCGACCCGGACGGCGAGGTCGCCGAGACCCATGCGAAGGCGGCCGGGGTGCTCACCGCGCTCGGGGTGCGGCCGGGCCGGCCGCGGGCCGAGGGGGCCCGGCCCCGGCTGGCGGGCGACCCGCGGGTGCGGGCCGCGCTGGACGCCCGGCGGGACGGCCTCGCGCCGTTCTGGCTGCGGATGCAGGAGCGCGCCCACGAGCTGTCGGGCCGGGCGCTGGTGATCGACGGGGAGGACACCTTCACCGCGATGCTGGCGCACCTGCTGCGTTCCTCGGGGCTGGACGTGTCGGTGCGCCGCTACGACGAGCCGGGGCTGCGCGAACTGGTGCGGGCCCACGAGGGGCCCGTCGTGCTGGGCCCCGGGCCGGGCGACCCGGGCGACGCCGCCGATCCGAAGATGCGGCTGCTGCGCGGTTTCGCCGCGGAGCTGCTCCGGGAGCACCGGCACGGTCTGCTGGGGGTCTGCCTCGGCCATGAGCTGATCGCGGCGGAGCTGGGGCTGGACATCGTCCGCAAGAGCGTGCCGTACCAGGGCGCGCAGACCCGGATCGACCTGTTCGGGCGGCCGGAGACGGTCGGTTTCTACAACAGCTTCACCGCGCGCTGCGACGGGGACGCGGCCGCCGGACTGGCGGCGCGCGGCGTCGAGGCGAGCCGGGACACGGCGACCGGTGAGCTGCACGCGCTGCGCGGGCCGGGCTTCGCCTCGGTGCAGTTCCACCCGGAGTCGGTGCTGACGCTGCGCGGTTCGGCGATCGTGACGGAACTGCTGGCGGGGCTGCCGGTGGCCGGCTGAGGAGCCGGAGGAAGCGGACGGGGTCCCGGTCCTCCCGGAGGGTCCGGGGCCCCGGTTCTTCGGGGCGGGCCGGGGCTCAGGTCTTCGGGACCGTGCGGGGCTCAGGCCTTCGGGAGCGCCGGGACGAGGACGTTCTCACTGCGGCGGCCGGCCAGGTAGTCGGCGACGTTCCGCACCGTGGCGTCGATGATCTGCTCCACGGCGTCGCGGGTGTAGTACGCCTGGTGCGAGGTCACGATGACGTTCGGGAAGGTGACGAGCCGGGCGAGGGTGTCGTCGTCGATGCCCTCCAGGGACTTGTCGAGGAAGAAGAGCCCGGCCTCCGCCTCGTACACGTCCAGTCCGACGCCCAGGAAGCGGCCCGCGCGCAGTTCGGCGATCAGGGCCGTGGTGTCGATGAGTCCGCCGCGGCTGGAGTTGATCAGGATCGCGTCGTCCTTCATCCGCGCCAGGGCCTTCGCACCGATGATGTGGTGGGTCTCGGGCAGCAGCGGGACGTGCAGGCTGACCAGGTCGGACTCGGCGAGCAGCCGTTCCTTGTCCACGTACCTCATGCCGAGTTCGACGCAGGCGGGGTTCTCGGCGACGTCCCAGCCGAGCAGTTCCATGCCGAAGCCGTGGGCGATCCGGGTGAACGCCTCGCCGATCTTGCCGGTGCCGATCACCCCCGCCGTGCGGCCGTGCAGATCGCGGCCGAGGAGGCCGTCGAGCCGGAAGTCGAAGTCGCGGGTGCGGCCCGCGGCCCGTACGACGCGGCGGTTGACGGCCATCGCGAGGGTCCAGGCGAACTCGGCGACCGAGTACGGCGAGTAGGAGGAGACCCGGGCGACCCGCAGGGCGAGCCGCTCGGCGACGTCGAGGTCGATGTTGTTGAAGCCGGTGGAGCGCTGGGCGATCATCTGCGTGCCCCCGGCCGCGAGGGTCTGCAGCACCCCGCTGCCCAGGTCGGCGTTGACGCTGGTGGAGATGATCTCGTGGCCCGCCGCGATGGGGGCGGTGTCCTTGTTCAGGAAGACGTCCAGGCAGCGGACCTCGTGCCGGCCCGCGAACGCCTTCTCGATCAGCGGCTTCTCGTCGGACTGCACGCCGAAGGCCAGGATTTCCACGACTTCTCCCGTTCACCGCGCGGAGCTGGGGCATGGGCCGGTCCCCCGGCCCCGGCTTTCGCGAATATACGGCCCGGGGCCCCGGCCCGCCGCCCGGCCGACGGCCCCGGCAGGCGCTCAGACGTCGTCGAGGCCGCGCTCGATCGCGTACCGCACCAGCTCCACCCGGTTGTGCAGCTGGAGCTTGCCCAGGGTGTTCTGGACGTGGTTCTGCACGGTGCGGTGCGAGATGACCAGGCGCTCGGCGATCTGCTTGTACGAGAGTCCCTTGGCGACCAGTCGCAGCACCTCGGTCTCGCGCTCGGTGAGCTGCGGGGCCTTGGGCTCGTCGGACGCGGCGGGCGCGGGGTCGGAGGCGAGCCTGCGGTACTCGCCGAGGACCAGTCCGGCCAGGCCGGGGGTGAAGACGGGGTCGCCGACGGCGGTGGACCGCACGGCCTCGGTCAGCTCCTGCGTACTGGCCGACTTGAGCAGGTAGCCGGTGGCGCCGGACTTGACCGCTTCCAGGACGTCGGCGTGCTCGCCGCTGGCGGAGAGCACCAGGACCCGCAGCCCGGGGTTGGAGCCGACCAGTTCCTTGCAGACCTGGACCCCGGGCATGCCGGGCAGGTTGAGGTCGAGCACGAGGACGTCCGGCGCCGCGGCCCTCGCCCGGCGGACGGCCTGCGGCCCGTCACCGGCGGTGGCCACCACCTCGAAGCCCGACTCGGAGAGGTCTCGGGCGACGGCGTCGCGCCACATCGGGTGGTCGTCGACCACCATGACCTTGATGGGCCGTTCCTCCGTGCCCCGGGTGTTCTCCGTGCTCATCCTGCTGATCCCGCCTTCCCCCGTGAAACCTTCGGTATCTTCAACTCGACCTCGGTGCCCTGGCCGGGCACCGAAATCAACTCCGCCGTGCCGCCCAGGTCACGCAGTCTCCCCCGGATCGACAGGGCGACCCCCATCCGCCCCTCCCCCTCGGCCTGGGCGAGCCGCCCCTCCGGGATTCCGGGGCCGTCGTCCCGGACCGTGACGATCACCTCGTCCGGCCAGTCCTCGACGAGGATCCACGCCTGGGCATTCTCCCCCGCGTGGACCCTGACGTTGTCCAGTGCGGCGCCGACCGCGGCCGCCAGCTCCTTCGCGGCGGCGGGTGCGAGCAGCACCGGGGCGCCGGGCTCCGCGAAGCTGACCCGGGAGCCCGCGTGCGGGGCGAGCAGGGAGCGCAGGTCGCAGTCGGCCCGGCCGGACGGTTCGTCCTCGTCGACCTCGACGCTGCGGACGACCGCGCCCTCGGCGGCGTCCTCGGAGACCCTGGTGGTGGGGACGAGCCCGCTGGAGACCAGGGTGCGCAGGGCCACCTCCTGTTCCCCGGCCATCCGGCCCAGTTCGGCGGCCTCCCCGCCGAGGGCGGTGCCGCGGCGCTGGACCATCGCCAGGACCTGGAGCACGCTGTCGTGGATGTCCCGGGCCAGGCGTTCCCGCTCGCGGGTGGCGGCCTCGATCTCCAGGGCGCGGGCGAGGGTGCGCTCACTGGCCCGGGCGACCTCGACGACGTAGCCGATGGCGACCGAGGCGACCCAGACCAGCAGGACGTTGTGGAAGGTGTCCCGGCTCGGATTGCCGCGCTCGACGATGTTGGCGACGGCCACGAAGGTGGAGGCGAAGGCCGCCCAGCGCCAGCCGCCCTTGATCGCGAAGGCCAGTACGGAGCCCGCGGTCCAGATGGACGGCAGCGTCGGGCCGTCCATGGACCGGGCCTCGACGTTGGCGAGGGGGGTGAGGAGTATGCCGGCGAGCGCGATCGCCAGGTCGGTGCCGAGGAAGCGCTTGGTGCAGGCGACGGCGCCCGAGACCTTCGGGAGGGTGGCGAGCGTCCAGACCACCAGCACCGCCAGGTAGGCGACGGCCACCCACGGCCGTTCGTACTTGTCCCGGCCGTAGACGGAGAGCAGCACCGCGTACAGCATCGTCAGGACGCGGTACCCGGTCAGCGCGCGCCACAGCGGCTGCTCGACCGACATCCGTACGACCCGCTCGCGCCTGGCCATGGTCCCCACCCCCCGGACGGAAACGACGCGCGGACGCGCCGTACCGTTCCGTCACCCTCGCGTTCCGGTCCCTGCGCCCGTGTTCTTCTCCGCACCGGCGTTCTTCTCCGCCTCGGCGCGGTGCTTCGCCTCGTCCGCGAGCTGCCGCTTGGCCGCCGTCGCGTAGATGTCGACGTACTCCTGGCCGGAGAGCTTCATGATCTCGTACATCACCTCGTCGGTGACCGAGCGCAGGATGAAGCGGTCGCCGTCCATGCCGTGGTAGCGGCTGAAGTCGAGCGGCTTGCCGATCCTGATCCCCGGGCGCATCAGCTTGGGCACCACCTGGCCGGGCGGCTGGATCTTCTCCGTGTCGATCATCGCGACGGGGATGACGGGCGCCCCGGTGGCCAGGGCCACCCTGGCCAGTCCGCCGGGCTTGCCGCGGTAGAGACGGCCGTCGGGCGAGCGGGTGCCCTCGGGGTAGATGCCGAAGAGGCCGCCGCTCTCGACGACCGCGATGCCCGCCTTGATGGCCGCCTCGCCCGCGCCGCGGGCGCCGGAGCGGTCCACCGGAAGCTGGCCGACGCCCTTGAAGAAGGCGGCGGTGAGCTTGCCCTTCACGCCGGAGCCGGTGAAGTACTCGGACTTGGCGATGAAGGTGACCTTGCGGTCCAGGACGGCCGGCAGGAAGAACGAGTCGGAGAACGACAGGTGGTTGCTCGCGAGGATCGCCGGCCCCTGCGCGGGGATGTTCTCCAGGCCCTCCACCCATGGCCGGAAGGCGAGCTTCAGGCCCCCGCCGATGGAGAACTTCATTGCGCCGTAGATCAACTCGGGTGCCTCCTGTGTGCTGTCCGACAGACCTTAACCCGTGCGGGCGCCCGCGCTCCCGCCCGGCACGGGGCCGACGCCGCGGCCGGGGCCGCGACGGCCCTGGTCGGTGTCGGCCCGGTCGCGTACGGTGAAGTAGCGGCCGAGGCCGTAATCCTTCCGCACACCCTTTTTCCGCTCCCTTCGCGAGCCTCACGAACAGGAGACCTTGGTGCCGGTCCTTCCCGGAGCCGAGCCGTTCCGCCACGACGGCGGAGAGGTCGGCGTCCTCCTCTGTCACGGATTCACCGGCTCCCCGCAGTCGCTGCGCCCCTGGGCGGAATACCTGGCGGAGCGCGGGCTGACGGTCTCGTTGCCGCTGCTGCCCGGACACGGCACCCGCTGGCAGGACATGCAGCTCACCGGCTGGCAGGACTGGTACGCGGAGGTGGACCGGGAGCTGCGCGGTCTGCTGGAGCGGTGCGAGCGGGTCTTCGTCTTCGGGCTGTCCATGGGCGGTGCGCTGGCGCTGCGGCTGGCCGCGAAGCACGGGGACGCGATCAGCGGTCTGGTGCTGGTGAATCCGGCGAACAAGGTGCACGGCCTGGCCGCGCACGCGCTGCCGGTCGCCCGTCATCTGGTGCGGACCACGAAGGGGCTGGCCGACGACATCGCCCTGGAGGGCTCCGCGGAGGTGGGGTACGACCGGGTGCCGCTGCACGCGGCGCACTCGGTGCGGAAGTTCTTCCGGCTGGTCGACGCCGAACTGCCCCAGGTCACCCAGCCGATCGTGCTGCTGCACAGCCCGCAGGACCATGTGGTGCCGCCCGCCGACTCGGCCCGCATCCTCGGCCGGGTGTCGTCGACGGACGTCGAGGAGATCCTGCTGGAACAGAGCTACCACGTGGCGACGTTGGACCACGACGCGGAGCGGATCTTCGACGAGAGCCATCGATTCATCGGCCGCCTCGCCCCGAGCGTCGGACAGAAGGGGAGCACGTCAGGTGGCTGAGCACGACGCGGAGCGCGCGGACGGCGAGGAGGAGCGCGAGTCCCTCCCCGCGGAGGGCCGCAGGCCCCTTCCCGCGGAAGGACGCGAACCCCTTCCCGCGGAGGGCGCGGCCGTGCCCGACGACGGTACGGGCCCGCAGGACGCCCCGGCCCAGAAGGCGCCGCCGGTGTCCGGGGGCGACCGGCCCGGCCCGGGGCTCGACGAGGACGCCGCGTGGCAGGCGATCGTCGCGGGGTACGGCGAGGAGCCGCCGGACCCGCCGGGCGCCAAGCCGTTCAGGTCGGTCGAGGACCTCGCGCTGCTGGAGGACGAGGGCCGGTCGGAGGTGCTCGACCCGGACAAGGGGCTCGGGAAGAAGGCCCCGAAGCCGCCGGAGCGGCCGCTCGGCAGCTCGGTGGTGTTCGCCCCCGGCGTCGGCGTCGGCGGCCCGCGCGACTACGAGGTGGCGGAGCCGAAGGACGACGACCTCGACGAGGGCGACGAGGGGCATTTCGTCCCGCCGGAGCCGCCGCCGCTGCCGGAGGCCGACGTCACGGCGAAGTTCGCCTGGCTCGCGGTCGTCGGCGGCCCGGTGCTGATGCTGGTCGCGATCCTGCTCCAGTGGGAGATGACCTGGTGGCTCACGACGGTCTGCGTCGGCGGCTTCCTGGGCGGTTTCGTCACGCTGGTGGCGCGCATGGAGGACGACGACGAGGAGGACGACGACCCCGGGCGCGGGGCGGTCGTCTGATCCGGCGCGGGAACCCGGTGGCCCGCCGCGCCGCCGGGTTCTCAGCCGCCCGGCGCGCCGGGCGGCAGGAGGCGGGTCGCCGGGACCCGTAGCGCCGCCAGTACCGGCAGGTGGTCCGTGGCCGCCCGCAGGTCCGCCTCGGTGACCCCGGGCAGCCCGGCCGGGACGCCGCAGCCGAGCACCTCGATGCCCCCGGTCGCGAAGATCGCGTCGATGCGCTTGCGCGGCCCGTCGGCCGGGGAGGTGTTCTCCTCGCCCCACGGCCGGACCGCCCAGCAGTCCTGGAGCCGCCCGGCCAGCCGCCGGAACGCCGGGCCGGTCGGTACGTCGTTGAGGTCGCCGGCCGCGACGGCGTGTTCGGCGCCCATCGTCTCCAGCCGTTCCAGCAGCAGCTCCGCCTGGGTCAGGCGTTCGTCGCGCTGGAGGCTCAGGTGGAAGCTCAGCAGGCCGATCCGGGTGCCCGCGATCCGTACCACCGAGGTGGCGAAGCCCCTGCGGTGCAGTCCGGGGGTGAGTGGCAGCAGGACGTCCTCCGTCCGCTCCACCTGGGCCCGCAGCGAGCACAGCAGCAGCGGTCCGGCCGCCGTGGCACCGCCGCCGAGCACGACCAGTCCGGTGCGGGCCGCGAGCCAGGCGGCGCGCTTGCGCCAGCGGAAGAAGCGCGGCGCCTCCTGGATGAGGACCAGGTCGGGGGCGCAGGCGCCGATGACGCGGGCCAGTGCCTCGCAGTCGTCGCGCATCGACCGGATGTTGTAGGAGAGCACCCTGATGACGGCCGAACCATCCGGCTCGGTACGGGAGTCGGGCAATGGTGTCAGGACCATGTGTCTCACGATACGACGGACGCCCGCCGCTCCCCCCGGGGGCGCGACGGGCGTCCGGCAGGCTCTCTCAGAGCCTGCCGGGTGGCCTCTGGCCGGGCGGCCACGCCCTGGCACGCACTCTTCCGGCGTTGCCGAAATGCCCAAGTAGCTCCGCTACGAGGACATCCCGGCGCCTTGGAATCGCACGCACCGGACCGCGTCCGCTGTCCGGTCGAAGGCCGCCCGGCAGGCTCTCAGCCCTGGCGGGCGAGGTCCGCCGCACCCACCAGTCCTGCCTCGCCGCCCAGTTGGGCCGCGAGCACCTGGGCGTGCGGGCGCCACTGGCCGCCGATCAGCCAGCGCCGGAATGACTTGCGGATCGGGTCGAGGACGAGTTCGCCCTCGTCCGACACACCGCCGCCGACGATGAAGGCGGACGGGTCGAAGAGCGAGGCGAGGTCGGCGAGTCCGGCACCGGCCCAGCGGGCCAGCTCCCGGAACGAGTCGATCGCGACCGGGTCGCCCTGCCGGGCGGCCTGGCTGATGTGCTTGCCCTCGATGCCCTCCACCGTGCCGTCGCCGAGCGACAGCAGGACGGTGGCGTTCTCCGGGGTGGCGTTGGCGCGCTGCCTGGCGTACCGGACCAGGGCGCGCCCGGACGCGTACTGCTCCCAGCAGCCCTGGCTGCCGCAGCCGCAGAGCAGGCCGTCCGGGACGACCCGGATGTGGCCGAACTCCGCCGCCACGCCGAAGCGTCCGCGGCGCAGCTTGTTGCCGATGATGATGCCGCCGCCGAGGCCGGTGCCGAGCGTGATGCAGATGACGTCGTCGTGGCCCTGTCCGGCGCCGAAGCGGTATTCGCCCCAGGCCGCGGCGTTGGCGTCGTTCTCGACGACGACGGGGAGGCCGACGCGCTGTTCGACCTTGTCCTTCAGCGGTTCGTGACGCCAGTTGATGTTCGGGGCGAACAGCACGGTGGCGCGCTTGTCGTCGACGTAGCCGGCGGCACCGATGCCGACGGCCTCGATGCTCCGTCCCTCGCTCGCGCCGGACACGGCCGTCGCGATCGCGTCCACGATGCCTTCGGCGGTCGGCGGGGTCGCCACCTTGTGCGTGGAGAGGATGCGGCCCTCTTCGTCGACCACGCCGGCCGCGATCTTCGTGCCGCCGATGTCGACGCCGATGGTGAGTCCCATGAATCCCTCAGTTCCGGTCGAGCCCCGCTGGTGCCAACCGTACCCGAGCCGAGCCCCCGGTCCTTTCGCCGCCGGTCAGTCCAGGTCGATGTGTTCGCCCGCGGCGGGGGGCTCGTCGCGCGGGTCGGTGGGGTCACCGGCCTGCTTCTTCGTGCCCTCGGGGTCCCCGGCCTCCCGGGTCCAGCGGCGCTCCTGGCCCTCGACGGCGGAGCGGTAGGCGGCGAGGAGTTCGCCGCCGGCCGCCGCGATGTGGTCGAAGACCTCGGGGTTGCGTTCGATGACGGGCCCGACGGCGGACTTCGCCTGCTTGATGATCTGCTGCACGGTGCCCTGGGCCGCCGCGCCGAGCAGCGGCGTCTGGAGGGACGAGACCTTGTCGGCCACGGCGTCGACCAGCTTGCGCAGTTCCTCGGCGGCGGAGCCGGGCGGCGGTCCCTGCCGCTCGCGGCGGCGGGCCTTCTCCGCCTCCAGGTCCTCGGCGCAGGCCCTGGCCCACGCGTCGTCGTCGACGGGACGATCGGTGGCTTCGCTCATGGCGGACTCCTGCGACGGGGTGGGCCCGCGACACGGTGTGGCGGGGGCCCGGCGTACGGGGCACGTACTACCGACGTTACCCGAACCGCGACCCGCCGTTCAGGGGGTCCGGCGGCGGATGCCGCACCGCCCGCCGCCGGGTCCGCTCAGTCCGTACGGGGCCACAGGCCGGGGTCCGGCGTGAACCGGACCCGGAGCACCCCGTCGGTGAGGGCGGCGCCGGAGACGGTGCAGCGGCGCAGCCCGGACTCCAGGGGGACGATCCGGTGGAACGGGCCCACGGTGAGCAGCAGTTCGCCGCCCCGGCGGACCAGCTGGAGGTCCTCCTTGACGGCGCCGGGCAGCGGCAGGCACCAGACGAGGACCGGGTCGCCGTCGGCGGAGCGCGGGGCGGGCACGACCCGGCCGCCGGAGCGGGGTCCGTCGAAGCCCTCGGGGGCGTCGGGGTCCTCGGTCCACCAGGGGTCGTCGGCCCGGCCGGGGGGCTGCCCGTCCAGGCGTCCGGCCAGTCCGCCGTCCGCGCCGGGGCCGTCGGGGGCGGTGTCCAGGAGGGCCAGGTCGTCGAGGCCGCGCGGGTCGCGGCCGAGGTGGGGGACCTCGCACAGGGCGGTGTCGGGCGCCCACTGCTCGTACCAGTGGTCCACGGTCTTCTCCTGCTGCGCGGCCAGCGCCGCGAACCAGGGGTCGGCGGAGTGCCGGGGCAGCGTCCGGTTCACGACGAGGGTGTCGACGCGCAGTCCGTGCAGGGCGAGGCCGGTGCGGGCGGTGCGCAGGGCGTCCTCGGCCGCGGGGCCGGGCTCCGCGACCAGCCGGACGGTGGTGGTGCGGTCCTCGATCAGGGCCTGGACGGCGGCCAGCTCGGCGTCCTTGCGGGCGGCGGCCTCGTACAGCCACTGGGCGGGCATGGGGACGCCGGCGAGCTGGGCGAGCATCGGGCGCAGGGCGCGGGCGGCCTGGCGTTCCGGGGGCAGCAGCCGGCGCAGGTAGCGGCGCAGCTGTTCGGGCAGGGCGAGCACGGCGAGCGCCTCGCGCAGCGGCGGCAGGTCGACGACCAGGAGGTCGAAGCGCCCGTCCGACCAGTCGCCCTCGGCGGCCCGGCGCAGCGCGTGCAGCAGGGCGAGCTGGGTGCTGCCGGGGAGTTCGGTGAGCTCCTCGCCGTCCAGCCGGTTCCCGCCGAGCAGGTCGAGCACGCCGGAGGCCCGGTCCTGGAGGGCGAGGAGTTCGTCGCGGAAGTGCTCGCCGGAGTCGACGCGGGCCGACCACAGGTGGTCGGCGACCTCGACGGGCCCGGTCTCCGCGGGCAGGCCGGGCACGGCGTCGGCGGAGAGCAGCAGGGTGCGGCGGCCGCGGCGGGCCGCCGCGAGGGCGGTCGCCGCGGCGAGGGTGGTACGGCCCGCGCCGCCGGGACCGGTGACGAGGACCGTACGCATGGGGGTCAGGCCCTCGGGCCGGACTCGACGCGCTTCTTCAGTCCGGCCAGGGCCCGGTCGATGATGACCTTCTCGGCCTTGCGCTTGATCATGCCGAGCATCGGGATCTTGACGTCGACGGTCAGCCGGTAGGTGACCTGGGTGCGGTCGCCGCCGAGCGGGGCCAGGACGTACGAGCCGTCGATGGCGCGCAGCATCTGGGACTTCACGAGGGTCCAGCTGACCTCGTGGTCGCCGGTCCAGGTGTAGGCGAGGGTGTGGTCGTCCTTGATCGCTCCGGCGTCGAGGACGAGACGGACCTTCTCGGCGCGGCCCTGGTCGTCGGTGGAGAGGACCTCGGCCTCCTTGACCTCGCCGGTCCACTCGGGATAGCGGTCGAAGTCGGAGATCACTCCCATGACGTCGGCCGGCGCCGCCTCGATCGTGATGCTCGAGCTGGTGTGTTCAGCCATCGCCGTGGCTCCTCCAGTGCGGTGTACCGGTGCGTCGGCAGTGGACTGCCGCCTGAAGGCTATCGCGTGTGCGCGGCGCCTCGTCCCGGGGTGCGCTCCGGCGCCGTCACCACTCCAGGGCCCAGGGCCTGCCGGAGGAGGCGAAGTGGCCGACGTTGACGCATTCGGTGGCGCCGATCCGCATCCGGCGGACCAGCGGCTGGTGGACGTGGCCGAACAGCGCGTAGCGGGGGCGGGTTCTGCGGATGGCGTCGAGCAGGGCCCGGCTGCCGCGCTCGAAGCGGCGCGCCACCGTGTCGTACGTCAGCTCCGGCACGTCGGGCGGGATGTGGGTGCAGAGCACGTCGACCGGGCCGATCGCCTCGATCTTGGCCGCGTACTCCTCGTCGTCGATCTCGTACGGGGTCTTCATCGGGGTGCGCAGGCCGCCGCCGACGAAGCCGAGGACCCGGCCGCCGATCTCGACGCGCTCGCCGTCCAGGACGGTGGTGCCGGCGCGCGCGTACTCGGGCCACAGGCCGGGGATGTCGACGTTGCCGTAGGTGGCGTACGTGGGGGTGGGGAAGGCGGCGAAGAGTTCGGCGTACTGCTTGCGCACCGCCGAGACGATCGCCGCGTCGCGGTCCATGCCCGCCCACAGGGAGCGGCCGAACGCGCGGGCCTCCTCGAAGCGGCGGGCGGTGCGCAGCGCGACGATCCGGTCGGCGTTCTCGACCCCGAAGAGGTCGGGGAAGATGCCGCGCGAGTGGTCGGCGTAGTCGAGGAAGAGCACCAGGTCGCCGAGGCAGACCAGGGCGTCGGCGCCGTCCCCGGCACGGGCCAGCGCCTCGGTGTTCCCGTGCACGTCGCTGACCACGTGGATGCGGGTGCGCTGTCGGGTCGATGTACCCCGGCTGTCCGGTCCGGCTCGCATGACGGCCACCCTAGAACGCCGCCGTCCACCTGGGTAGAGGCCGCCGGACCTGCGCTTACCCTCGCGCGGCCGGGTCGGTGGACTACTGTGCGCGCAAGGACCACCGTTGTGTGTGACACGTAAGACATCTGGTCCGGACCCCCTATCGGGAACCGAGTACCGGTGGGTAACGTCCGGGCAGTCCAGTCGTGCTCACTTCACGGAGCACCGCCCGTCTTGGACCGCAGCCGGTGCGTCACACAGAGCCGTGGCACCGGAGCCCGATGAGGAGCAGCAGTCTTGCGCGAGTTCAGCCTTCCGGCCCTGTACGAGGTCCCCTCGGACGGCAACCTGACGGATCTCATCCGCCGCAATGCCGCTCAGCATCCCGATGTCGCGGTGATGAGCCGCAAGGTCGGGGGAGTGTGGACCGACGTCGACGCCACTCGGTTCCTGGCCGAGGTCAGGGGCGTGGCCAAGGGTCTGATCGCTGCGGGCGTGGAGGCCGGCGACCGGGTGGCCCTGCTCTCGCGCACCCGTTACGAGTGGGTGCTGCTCGACTTCGCGATCTGGAGCGCGGGCGCGGTCACCGTGCCGGTGTACGAGACCAGTTCGCCGGAGCAGATCCAGTGGATCCTCGGCGACTCCGGCGCCACCCTGTGCGTCGTGGAGACCGGGGCGCACCAGGAGTCCGTGGTCTCGGTGCAGGACGGTCTGCCGGCTCTGAAGGGCATCTGGCGGATCGACGACGACACGATCGCGCAGATGTCGGCGCTCGGCGAGGAGGAGGTCTCCGACGAGACCCTCGACCTGCGGATGGCCGGCGCCAAGGCGGACGACCCGGCCACCATCGTCTACACCTCGGGCACCACCGGCCGGCCCAAGGGCTGTGTGCTCACGCACCGCAGCTTCTTCGCCGAGTGCGGCAACGTGGTGGAACGGCTGAAGCCGCTGTTCCGTACCGGTGAGTGTTCCGTGCTGCTCTTCCTGCCCGCGGCGCACGTCCTGGGCCGGCTGGTCGAGGTGGCCTCGGTGATGGCCCCGATCAAGCTCGGCTGTGTGCCGGACATCAAGAACCTCACCGACGAACTGGCCTCGTTCCGGCCGACGCTGATCCTCGGCGTGCCCCGGGTCTTCGAGAAGGTGTACAACGGGGCGCGCGCCAAGGCGCAGGCCGACGGCAAGGGCAGGATCTTCGACCGGGCCGCGAACACGGCGATCGCCTACAGCCGCGCGCTGGGCACCGCGCAGGGCCCGTCCTTCGGGCTGCGGCTGAAGCACAGGATCTTCGACCGGCTGGTCTACGGCAAGCTGCGGGCGGTGCTCGGCGGGCGCGGCGAGCACGCGATCTCCGGGGGCGCGCCGCTGGGCGAGCGGCTCGGCCACTTCTACCGCGGGATCGGCTTCACCGTCCTGGAGGGCTACGGCCTCACCGAGACCTGTGCGGCCACCGCCTTCAACCCGTGGGACCGGCAGAAGATCGGCACGGTCGGCCAGCCGCTGCCCGGTTCGGTGGTGCGGATCGCCGACGACGGCGAGGTGCTGCTGCACGGCGAGCACCTGTTCACCGGCTACTGGAACAACGAGGCGGCGACGGCCGACGCACTGGCCGACGGCTGGTTCCACACGGGCGACATCGGCACGCTCGACGAGGACGGCTACCTCACGATCACCGGCCGCAAGAAGGAGATCATCGTCACCGCGGGCGGCAAGAACGTCGCTCCTGCGGTGATCGAGGACCGCATCCGCGGGCACGCCCTGATCGCCGAGTGCCTGGTGGTCGGCGACGGCCGGCCGTTCGTGGGCGCGCTGATCACCCTGGACGAGGAGTTCCTGGGCCGCTGGGCCGCGGAGCACGGCAAGCCGGCCGGGGCGACGGCCGCGTCGCTGCGCGAGGACCCGGAGCTGCTGGCCGAGGTGCAGCGGGCGGTGGACGACGGGAACGCGGCGGTCTCCAAGGCGGAGTCGGTCCGCAAGTTCCGTGTCCTGTCCTCCCAGTTCACCGAGGAGGCGGGCCACATCACGCCGTCGCTGAAGCTGAAGCGGAACGTGGTGACGAAGGACTTCGCGGACGAGATCGAGTCGATCTACCAGCGCTGATCCATACCTGCGCAGAGGAGAGGGCGGCCCGCACGGAATGCGCGGGCCGCCCTTCCGCGCCGTGCCCGTCGCGGGGGGGCCGGGCGGGCCGGCTCGTGGCGGGGTCAGAGCAGGGCCCGCAGCCGCTCGGCCAGCAGGTCCCAGCGCCATTTCTCCTCGACCCAGGCCCGTCCCCGCTCCCCCATCCGCCGGCGCAGTTCCGGGTCGTGGAGCAGCGTGACGATCCGCTCGGCCGCCTCGTCGGCGGAACCGCCGCGCACCACCCACCCGGTCTCGCCGTCGAGCACCGCGTCGGGCGCGCCGCCCGAGTCGCCCGCCACCACCGGGAGCCCGGTCGCGGACGCCTCCAGGAAGACGATGCCCAGGCCCTCCACGTCGAGGCCGCCGCGGCGGGTGCGGCACGGCATGGCGAAGACGTCGCCCGCGCCGTAGTGCGCGGGCAGTTCCTCCCACGGCACCGGCCCGGTGAACCGTACGGAGGCGTCGACCCCGGTCCGCACCGCCAGGCGCTTCAGGTCGTCGGCGTACGGGCCGCCGCCGACGATCAGCAGGACCGCGTCGGGCACCTGCGCGAGGATCTTCGGCATCGCGAGGATCAGGGTGTCCTGGCCCTTGCGCGGCACGAGCCGGGACACGCAGACCACGACGGGCCGGTCGGCGAGGCCGAGCCGGGCCCGGACCCGGTCGCCGCCCGATCCCGGGTGGAAGGTCTTCTCGTCGACGCCGGGCGGCAGCTGGACCATGCGGCCGGCCGCCGCGGGGGTGAGTGCGGGGGCGATCCGGGAACGGGTGTACTCCCCCAGGTAGGTGATCGTGTCCGTGCCCTCGCCGATCCGGCGCAGCAGCTGCCGGGAGGCGGGCAGCTGGGCCCAGCCCGCCTCGTGGCCGTGGGTGGTGGCGACCAGGCGGCGGGCGCCGGCCCGGCGCAGCGCGGGTGCCATCAGACCGAGCGGGGCGGCGGCCCCGAACCAGACGGAGGCGCAGTCGTGTTCGCGCAGCAGCCGCACGGCGCGCCGGGTGACCGCCGGGGTCGGCAGCAGCATGGTCGTGCTGTCGCGCACGACGGGGAAGGGCTGCTCGGCGTCGAAGGCGGCGGTGGCCGCGCGGCCCTCGGGGCTCCGCTTCCAGGTCGAGGCGTACACGACGATCCGTCCGGGATCCAGGCGCAGGGCCATGTTGTGCAGGAACGCCTGGATGCCGCCGGGGCGGGGCGGGAAGTCGTTGGTCACGATCAGGGTCTTGTCCATCCCGGCCGACAGTACCGGCAGGCCCTGCCCCGATGGCTCCCGCACCGGCCGTACGGGCATCATGGCCCCTCGTACCCACCCGGCCGAACCCCGCGGTACCGGCCGACGAACAACGGATGAGGCGTTCATGACGGGATCGACCGGCGCCCGGCTCGCCGTCGCGGTGTGGGCCCTGACCAGGGTCGCGCTGCTGCTCTGCGTCACCAAGGTGATCACACTGCCCGGCCCGGACGTGACCAGTGACGTCTCGGTGATCTACCACGGCTGGTCCGAGGTCCTGAAGACCGGTACGTATCCGCAGTCCGACGTCACCTGGCAGTACCCGCCGCTGGCCGCGCTGGCCGTCCTGTCCCCCGCGCTGCTGCCGTTCCTCGACTACGCCTCGGCGTTCTTCGTCCTCGCGTTCCTCTGCGACGGGCTGGTGCTGGCGCTGCTGCTGTACGCGGGCCGGGGCGGCGGCCGGTCGGCGGCGGGCGGCTGGGTGTGGGTGGCGGGGGTGCCGCTGCTCGGCACGACCGCGTACGCCCGGTACGACGTGATGGTCACGGCGGTCGCGGTGGCGGCGCTGCTGGCGGGGCTGCGGCAGCCGCGGGTGCTGGGGGTGCTGGCCGCCGTCGGGGCGCTGCTGAAGGTGTGGCCCGCGCTGGTGCTGGCCGGGACGGCGCGCGGCCGGCACACCCGCCTGGCGTGGTCGGCGGCGGCGGTGACGGCGGGCGGGCTGCTGGGGGTGTGCGCCCTGGCGATGCCCGGTGCGCTGGACTTCCTCGGCTCCCAGCGCGACCGGGGCACGGAGGTCGAGTCGCTGGGGGCGCTGGTCTTCCACGTGGCGCGGCAGTTCGGCTGGCAGGGCCGGGTGGAGTACCACTACGGCTCGATGGAGTTCCTGGGGCCGTACGTGCCGCTGGTGAGCACGCTGGCCCTCGGCCTGTCCGTCGTCGCGTTCGGCTGGCTGCTGGTGTGGCGGCTGCGGGCCCGGGAGTTCGGGGCGAGCACCCCGGCCGACGCGGCGTTCGCGGCGGTGCTGCTGTTCACGACGACGAGCCGGGTGATCAGCCCCCAGTACATGCTGTGGCTGGTGGGGCTGGCGGCGGTCTGCCTGGTGTTCCGCGGCAGCCGGATGGTGCTGCCCGCCGTGCTGGTGCTGGTCGCCACCGGCATCACCCAGTGGGAGTTCCCGCTCGGCTTCGTGCACGTGGTGTCCAGCGACGCGACGGGGGTGACGCTGATGTTCCTGCGCAACGGCCTGCTGGTCGCGGCGACGCTGACGGCCTGTCGGCGGCTGTGGCGGCGGACGGTCGTCGCGGCGCCGCGCGACGGCGGCCGGGTGCCCGCCTCCCGGTCCGGCGCCGACCGGGAGACCGAGCCGGCCACGCCCTGAACGGGGCGTGGGTCACGGCGCGGGCGTGCGGCCCAGCCGGGTGCGCAGGTGGTCCCGCCAGCGGGCGGTGAACTCCCGCGGCGTCGTGTCCAGCACCTCCTCCATGGCCCGCTCCACCGCCCCGTCCCGTCCCGGATGCCCTCCGACGGCCCGGTAGAAGGCGACCAGCTCCGCCTCGCCCCAGTGGTCGGCGATCAGCTCGCAGGCCGCCCAGCCGCCCTCGTACGCCCTCGCCAGGCGCGCGGGGTCGCCCGCGAAGCCGAAGTCCTCGTCCGTGGGGAGTCCGGCGGGTACGTCTCCGCGCCGGACGGCGTCCGCCAGTTCCGGGGCGATCCGTGCGGCGGGGCGGTCCTCGGCGCGGTAGGCCGCCCAGTCGGCGAAGCCCTCGGAGAGCCAGGTCGGGGTGGCCGCGGAGGTGCGGGCGCGGGTGGCGACGTGGGTGGTCTCGTGGGTGAGGACGATCCGTCGTCCGAAGGTGCCGAGCGTGCCGTACGCCTGCGGGTTGACGATCACCCGGTCCGCGGGGCCGCGGCCGGTGCCGCCGGTCCGCCCGGTGGTGACGGCCGCGATGCCCCGGTAGTCGTCCGTCGGCGGCCCCAGCAGCCGCGCCATGTCCTCGACGGTCCGCGGCACGAGCACCACCACGCGGCCCGCCCAGCGCTCCGGCCAGGCCCCGGACACGGCGGGCACCGCGCGGTCCGCGGCCCCGGCGATGTCGCGCAGCTCCCGCTCCGTGCGGCCCACCCCGAGCACGAGGCTGCGGCTGCCGGGCACCACCCGGACGTCGCCCTGCTGCCAGAGCTGCGCGCCGCCGTCCCCGTCCGCCGCCCGGTCCCCGGAGATGTACCAGCGGCCGTCGGTGCCCTCCCGCCTCAGGTCGAGCACCCGGTCGTCGAGGACCGGGGCCGCGTCGTACCCCTTGATCCGGTAGCGCAGCTGGACGTCCGCGACGGCCCGGTCGGCGCCCCGCCCGGTCACGCCGCGGAGCCGGTACGTCCACGAGGCGAGCGGTACGTCGGCGAGGTTGGCCAGCTCCCGGCGCTGGGCCGCGCGCAGGGCGGTGGCGCGCGGGTCGGTCACCGCCAGGTAGGCGGCCGGGTCGTGGTCCAGCACGGCCGCCGCCCTGCGCTCCAGGGCGGTGCGGACGGCGCGGGTGGTGGCGTCCGGGGCGGCCGGGTCCTCGGGGGCCGCGCAGCCGGAGGCCAGGAGCAGCCCGGCGAGCAGCGCCCCCGCCGTGCGTCCCTTCCGGTCGCGCACCCACCTGTCGGTCACCCGACCGAGGGTACGGTCAGACGCGGGTGACCGACGAGACCGGCATCATGCCGACCGGGTCGTAGCGGACCGGGGCGCCGGGGTACGGGGCGTGGATCACCTGGCCGTGGCCGACGTACATCGCGACGTGACTGGCGTCCGCGCGGTAGACGACCAGGTCGCCGGGGCGGGCCTCGGAGAGCGGCACCATGTGTCCGGCGTACCGCTGGGCCTGCGAGGTGCGCGGCAGGGCGACCCCGGCGCGGGCGTACGCCCACTGCATCAGCCCGGAGCAGTCGAACCCGTCGGGCCCGTTGGCCCCCCAGACGTACGGGCGGCCCAGCGCCTGCCGGACCGCCAGGACGGCGACGGCCGCCCGCGCGGAACCGGCCGGCAGGTCGGCGAGGCCGGGGAGCGCCCCGTCCCGCCCGGAGCGCGAGGCCCGCTCGAAGCCGGCCCGGTCGGCGGCGGGCATCGCGCCCAGGATCCGCCGGGCCTCGGCGAGTTTGCGCTCGACGGTCCGCTTGTGGCGGGCGGCGGCCGCCCGGTTGCGCTCCAGCTCGGCCAGCGCGTGCTTGGCCTCCGCCCGGATCTGCTCCAGGTCGCGCCGGGCCCGCAGCAGCTCGCGCAGTTCCTCGGCCTGACGCCCGGTCACCCGCTCCAGCACGGCCGCCCGGTCGAGGTAGCTGTCCGGGTCCGAGGAGAGCAGCAGCGCGACCGAGGGGTCGATGCCGCCGGAGCGGTACTGCGCGCTCGCCGCCGAACCGACCACGGTGCGCATCCGGTTGACCCGCTCCTGGCCGCGGGCCGCCCGGTCCCGGGCCCGGTCGAACTCGCCGCGCAGCCGCTCGGCGTTCTCACCGGCCGCGTTGTACTGCTCGGTGGCGCGCTCCGCCTCGCCGTACAGCCGGTCCACGCGGGCCTGGGCGGTCCGGGGCGTGTCCTGCGGTTCGGCGTGCGCGCCGCTCGTGCCGAGTGTGGCGGCCGCGGTCGCCGCGGCGGCCGACAGGACCGTGGCCCGGACCCCCGGACCGATACCGGACTGTGTGGAACGGCGATGGGACACCACGGGACGCCGCACTCCTTCCGCGCTACGCAGACGCGCGCGGCCCCTGCCGCCCGGACGGGCGGACCGACGAGCGGGAGCCGCACAGCAGACAGACAGTAGTCGGACGGTCACGGAGCGGACAAAGACCGGGCCGGGCGCTCGGACGGCGGAAACGACGGCGCCCCGCCGGTGACCTGTGGTCTCCGGCGGGGCGGGCCGTTCGTGGGGGCGAGGGAATTCGCCCGTTCGGGCGCGTATCAGCCGACGCGCACGCCGAACTGGAAGCTGCCGATGGTGTTCATCGACTCGTAGCGGACGAACGTGCCCGGGTACGGGGCGTGCAGGACGGTGTTGTTGCCCGCGTAGAGCGCCACGTGCGAGGTGTTGTTGAAGAAGACCAGGTCGCCCGGCTTCAGCGCGCTGCGCCCGATGTGGACCCCGTCGTTGATCTGGGTGTACGTGACCCGGGAGATCTGGACGTTGGCCTGGGCGT
This sequence comes from Streptomyces sp. NPDC002669, assembly GCF_042889165.1. NCBI lineage: Bacteria > Bacillati > Actinomycetota > Actinomycetes > Kitasatosporales > Streptomycetaceae > Streptomyces > Streptomyces sp. NPDC002669. The sequence continues at coordinate 383,248 of NZ_JBIAQQ010000003.1, forward strand.
AGGCCCACTGGGTCAGCCCGGAGCAGTCGAAGGCGTCGGGACCGGTGCCACCGCGGACGTACGGCTTGCCCACCTTGGAGGAGGCGGCGTTCAGGGCGGCGGCACCCCAGGAGGAGGCGGGAACCTCCTTGCCCAGCTCGATCCGGTCGCCGGCGTCGCGGCTGGCGCGCTGCTCCTGCTCGCGGAACTTCGCCTTCTCGGCGGCGGTCAGGGTGTTGTACAGGCGCTGCGCCTCGGAGAGCTTGTCCTGGAGCTTCTTCTTCTTCGCCCCGAGCGTCTCGCGGATGTCCGCGAGGTCGCCCAGCTTGTCCTGGGCCTCCTTGCGCTTCTGCGCGAGGGAGCGCTGCTTCTCCTGGATCTTCTGGAGCGTCTCGGTCTGCTTGGCCGTCAGCTGGTCGAGCGCCGACGCCTCGTCGAGGTAGGTGTCCGGGTTGGACGAGAGGAAGAGCTGGACCGACGGGTCTATGCCACCGGAGCGGTACTGCGCGGCGGCGAGCGAACCGAGGCCGTTGCGCAGGTTGTTGACCTCCTGCTGGCCGCGGGCCACCTTGTCCTGGAGCGCGCCGACTTCCTTCTCGAGCTTCTTCTGCTTCTCCTTGGCGCCGTTGTACTGCTCGTTGGCGACGCCGGCCTCGTGGTTGAGCTTGTCGACCTTTGCCTTGACCTCGCTCTTGGAGGGCTTGGGGTCTGCCTGGGCCGCCTGGGAGGACAGGGCCACGGCCGCGGCGGCGGTCGCGGTGAGCACAGTCACACGGGCGCGGCTCGGCTGCTTGGGACGACGGTGGGACGCCACGGAGGCGAGCTCCTTCTTCCTCGAGCCGCCTACCGGGCTGTGGGGGAGGTGAATCCCCGGCTCCGTGCACGTCACGGACTCGGCGGTTCCTTCGCCGTCACCCCGGATGGGTGATCAACCGTGCGAAGGTTCGAAGGCCGACCCTAGTGACCATCTTGTGATCAGTTCAAATCCTCACCGGAAAATTCTCACTCCGGGAGGCACTTCTTTACCCACATCACACGGGGTGTAGCGGCGACTTGACGGTCCGTTCCCTGATATCCGCCGAGTACCGGCAAGCGCGACTAGACACGCGAAAGGCGCTTCAGGAGCAAGACGGACGCAACGGGCCTGGCGCCCGCCTTCGCCACCCCGTCTGCGACCTCCCGGTCGGTGGAGACCACCACGACGGGCCTGCCCGGGGGTTCGGCGCGCGCCAGTTGACGGATCAGCTCGTCGGCGGTCACCCCGGGCTTGCTGAACAGCACCCGGACCCCGCGCGGCGGCGCGAGCAGTACCGGGGCGGCCAGCTCGGCCCCGTCGAAGACACAGGTCACCTCGGCGCCGGTCTGCGCGGCGAGCACCGAGAGCCCGCCCAGCAGCCGCAACCGCTGCTTCTCCAGCGGGAGCTGCGGATAGCCGGTCTTGGTGACGTTGTAGCCGTCGATGATCAGATGCGCCTGCGGCAGCGCGAGCAACTGGTCCAGCAGGGCCGGGTCGGTCTCCGAAAGGGCCCTGGCCGCGATGTCCTTGGGCGACATCCGGCCCGGCTCGACCGCGTCGACGGTGTCCGCGGGGCGGATCGAGGAGGGCGGCAGGGCCAGTTCGCGGCGCAGCCCGCTCGCCGCGTCGAGCACCGTGTCCAGCAGCAGCCGCAGCCGCATGTCCTCGACCGAGCGGCCCTCCCTGGCGGCCCGGCGGCCCGCCTCGACGGCCGCCTCGGCCTCCCCGAGCCGGGCCTTGAGCCGACGGCTCTCGCTCTCGGCGGCGGAGACCTGGGCCGCCGTCTCGGACCGCACGGCCTCGATCTCGGCCCGGCTGCGGCGCAGCGCGGCCTCGCCCCGCCTGACCTCGTTGACGGCGCTGCGCAGCTTGCGCTGGAGGGACTCGGCCTCCTTGCGGGCCGCGTCCAGCTCGCCGCGCAGCCGCTCCGTCTCGCTCTTCGTCTGGGCGCGGGCCCGGGAGAGCTCCTCGCGCAGCCGTTCCAGCTCGCGGCGGCTCTCCTCGTCGGCCCGCTCGGCGTCCGCGCGCTGGGCCTCCTCACCGGCGGCGGCGACCAGCTTCACCCAGCCCGCCGGGCGCAGCACATAGGCCGCGGCGGCCACGTCGACCGGGTCGGCGGCGGCCGGCGGCGCACCGGACTCCAGGGCGGCGGCCAGTTCGGCCTGCCCCTCCTTGAGCCGCTCGCCGATGCGCTGGCGGAACAGCGCGTCGCTCTCCAGGGCGGCGGCCATCGCGTTCCCGGCGAACTTGGCACGCCGGGTCGGGGTGAACCGGGCGTACTGCCTCAGCTGGGCCGGAAGTTCGCCGACCGTCAGCCCGCCGAAGGCGTCCGAGACCAGCGCCACGACCCTCCGCCGTACGCCTTCGGGCAGCGGGCGGTCGAGCGCCTCGACGGCGTCGTCGGCCGCCTCGGCCGCCTCGGCGCCATCAGCGGGCTGCTCCACGTTCCGTCACCCCAAATTGTCTGTGGGCGCGGCTCCGTCAGGAGTCGGCACCCGGCCTGTCCACCAGTTCGATCTGGTCCACCGCATTGCACCAACGACAGCGGACCGACTCGATGGTCTCACTGACCACCTCCCGTTCCTCGACGCTGGCCTCACCGGCCAGGTCGAGATGGACGTATTCGACGACCTTCGAGGAGCGCGTCACGTCGAAGCGGGTGAGGTTTCCGCAGAGCGTGCAGCGCCAGCGGGTCCCGTCGGTCGGCTGGGGAACCGTCGTCATCGTTGCGTCCTCTTTCGTCGAGCCTCGTGCTGCTGCTTCAAGGATCTCGCGGTGCGCCGTCGAACTGCGGATGTCCTGCCGCAACCCTACGGCCTCGCCGCGTCCGCCCGACACGGCGAGGCGGTCTGTCCCGTTCCCTCCGCTTGCGTCATGCTCTGTTCATGATCGATCGGCGCACTGTGACCGACAGGCCGGCCGGCGGATACCTGCGGACGGTCGCCCTGGGCGGATCGCCGATGACCCACGCCCTGATCGCGGCGTGCTCGCTGGTCTTCGTGATCAGTCCGCTGTCCGGCCTCAACCCGGTGCCGGGCGGCGCCGCCGCCCGGCTGGCCGCCCAGGCCGGCTACTTCGAGCGCTGGGGCGTGATCCCGAACGAGCTGTGGGACGGCCCGGTGCGGGTCCTGCTCACCCCGCTCACCGCCCTCTTCGTGCACGGCAGCTGGGTGCACCTGCTCGGCAACATGCTCTTCCTGTACGTGTTCGGGGCGATGACCGAGGAGCGCATGGGCCGTATCGGGTTCACCTTCTTCTACGTCATCTGCGGCTACCTCGCCCTGGTCGCCTACGCGGCCGCGCACGCCACCTCCGACCAGACGCTCGTCGGCGCCTCGGGGGCGATCTCGGCGGTGCTCGGGGCGTTCCTGTACCTGTTCCCCAGGGCCCGGGTGACCAGCCTGTTCCCGTTCCTCTTCTTCCTGCCGCTGCGCTTCCCCGCCTGGATCGTGCTGGTGTTCTGGTTCGTCCTGCAGTGGCTCGCGGTCCAGGGCGCGGGCAGCGGGGGGCCGGGGGTCGCCTATCTGGCCCACGTGGTGGGCTTTGCCCTCGGCTTCCTCTACGCCTGGGGGCGTTACCGGCGTACGGATAGAGTGAAGGCACCAGCCGCGGCCACCGAGGGAGAAAGTCAGCCGTGATCACCGCGATCGTGCTCATCAAAACCAGCGTGGACCGGATTCCCGAGATCGCCGAGTCCATCGCCGCGCTGGACAGCGTCAGCGAAGTCTTCTCGGTCACCGGTACGTACGACCTGATCGCCATGGTCCGAGTGGCCAGGCACGACGATCTGGCGGACATCATCCCGGGCCGGATCAGCAAGATTCCCGGCGTCGAGGCCACCGACACCCACGTGGCGTTCCGCACCTACTCGCAGCACGACCTGGAGGCGGCCTTCGCCATCGGGCTCGACGCGTAACCACCACGGATTCACCCGCGTGACACTTCGGCGGGGTACGGGCGGAAGCCGCCCGTACCCCGCCGAAGTGCCGTGTGCCGGTCAGTGCTGCGCGGCGCCCCGGTCCGGGACGCAACGGCCGTCCTCGGTGCGGTACTTCCACTGGGCGCCCTCGCTCACCAGCTCCTGGACCGCGCGGACGAAGCGCTCGATGTGCTCGTCCGGCGTACCGGCGCCGAAGCTCACCCGGATCGCGTTGAGGGACCGCTCGCCCGGCTCGGCCTCGGGCGCACCGCACTCGCCGACCTCCTGCGGGTCGCCGCCCAGCAGGGTGCGGACCAGGGGGTGGGCGCAGAACAGTCCGTCGCGGACGCCGATGCCGTACTCGGCGGAGAGCGCGGCGGCGAAGTGCGAGCTGTTCCAGCCCTCCACCACGAAGGAGATGACGCCGACCCTCGGGGCGTCGTCGCCGAACAGCGAGAGCACCTTGACCTGGGGAATTGCGGCGAGACCGGCCCGGACACCGGCCACGAGGCGCTGCTCGCGGGCGACCAGCGCGTCGAAGCCCGCCTCCTTCAGCGCCTTGCAGGCCGAGGCGATGGAGTACGCGCCGATGACGTTGGGGGAACCGGCCTCGTGCCGGGCGGCCGTGGTGTGCCACTCGACGTCCACCCCGCCGTCGGGGCGGCGGGCGACCTTGCGCGAGGCGCCGCCGCCGGCCAGGTAGGGCTCGGCCTCCCGCAGCCAGTCGGCCCGGCCGGCGAGCACGCCGGAGCCGAAGGGCGCGTACAGCTTGTGCCCGGAGAAGGCGACCCAGTCGACGTCCAGCTCGGCGATGTCGACGGGGTGGTGCGGGGCGAGCTGCGCGGCGTCCAGCACGATCCGGGCGCCGTGCGCGTGCGCGGCGGCCGCCAGCTCCCCGACCGGCCACAGCTCGCCGGTGACGTTGGAGGCGCCGGTGACGCAGACCAGCGCGGGGCCGTAGGGGTCGCGCGCGGCCAGGGCCCGCTCCAGCGTCTCGACGGCCTGGGCCGGGGTGCGCGGGGCGTTCAGGTAGGTCACCCGCGCGTCGCGCCACGGCAGCAGCGAGGCGTGGTGCTCGGTCTCGAAGACGAAGACCTGGCAGTCGGCGGGGAGCGCCGCGGCCAGCAGGTTCAGCGAGTCGGTGGTCGAGCGGGTGAAGACCACCTGGTCGTCCGCGCGGCAGCCGAGGAACTCCGCGACGGTGGCGCGGCTGTTCTCGAAGAGGTCCGTGGAGAGCTGGGAGAGATAGCCGGCGCCGCGGTGGACGCTGCCGTAGTACGGGGCGTACGCGGCGACGTCGTCCCAGACCCGGCGCAGGGCGGGCGCGCTGGCGGCGTAGTCGAGGGCGGCGTACGCGACTTCACCGCCCGTGACCAGCGGAACCGTCACGTCCTCCCCCAGAACGGGCAGCGGGGAACAAACCGACTCGTCGATGGCAGCGGTGGGTACAGACATGGCGAACTCCCGTAAGAGGCAGGCGAAGAACGCGCACCGGCGGACACGCGACAGTGCGGCGGAAGGAGAAAAAAGGGTGTGCGGAAGAGGGCCGGGCGGCCCTATCGCATTCGCGTGCTCACAAGAGGCTCCCTAGGGACCAGGACCCCGGGGGTTGGCATTCACAGATGCCGAGGGGCCCGCGCTTGCCGTGGACCTCGCTGCCCACGGCCTGGTCTTCACCCGGGGCACCCCGCCACGGACGGAGGGTTGCCGGACAGCGGGCCGGGGCCGTAGTCGCTGTCACTCATGACCTGCCCAGCATCTTGCCATACGCGCGGACGTGCGCAAGGCGCGGTCCAGGATCCGGACCGCGCCTTGCGTCATCTCTCCGCCCGTTCGAGAGCCCGTCGGGGCCTGCCGGGACCTGTCGGGGCCCGTCGGGCGGTCATCGGGTGACACCGCCCGACGGGCTCTCAGGCGTTGCTGGCCGCCACCCAGCGCTCCAGCGTCCGCGCCGCCGCGCCCGAGTCGATGGACTCGGCCGCCTTCGCCATCCCGGCGGCGAGCTGCTCGTTCAGCGTGCCGTCCGTCGGGTCCAGCGCCGTCAGGGCCGCCGCCGAGTTGAGCAGCACGGCATCGCGCACCGGCCCCTGCTCCCCCGCCAGCAGCCGGCGGGCCACATCGGCGTTGTACGAGGCGTCCGCGCCGCGCAGCGCCTCCACGGGCACCAGCTCCAGACCGACGTCGCGCGGGTCGAACGTCTCCTCGCGGACAGCTCCGTCGCGCACCACCCAGACCCGTGAGGTCGCGGTCGTCGTCAGCTCGTCCAGGCCGTCGTCGCCGCGGAAGACCAGCGCGGAGTTGCCGCGTTCGGCGAGCACCCCGGCGACGATGGGCGCCATCTTCGGGTCGGCCACGCCGACGGCCTGGGAACGCACCCGGGCCGGGTTGGTGAGCGGGCCGAGGATGTTGAACGTGGTCGGCGTGCCGAGCTCCTTGCGGGCCCTGGCGACGTACCGCAGGGCGGGGTGGAACTTCACCGCGAAGCAGAAGGTGATGCCCGCCTCCTCGGCGACCTCGACGACCCGCTCCGCGGAGAGGTCCAGGTTGACGCCGAGCTTCTCCAGCACGTCGGAGGAGCCGCTCGCCGAGGACGAGGCCCGGTTGCCGTGCTTGACGATCTTGGCGCCGGTGCCGGCGATGACGATCGCCGACATGGTGGAGATGTTGACCGTCTTGGCGAGGTCGCCGCCGGTGCCGACGATGTCGACCGTGCGGCCGGGCACCTCGATGGTGCGGGCGTGCTCGTACATCGCCCGCACCAGGCCGGTCACCTCGTCGATGGTCTCGCCCTTGGCCCGCAGCGCCACCGCGAACCCGGCGATCTGCACATCGGTCGCCTCGCCGCTCATGATGCGGTCCATGGCCCAGGCGGTGGCGTCCGCGGTGAGGTTCTCGCCGCGCAGCAGGGCGTTCAGCACGCCGGGCCAGGAACGGTCCGCCACGCTGTCGCCGCCGATCGGGGTCACAACGTTCATGGTCCGCTCCCGGGGTCCACAGTCGGTAAAAGAATCGTCTCCACCCTATCGACCGGAAGAGGACGGCGAAGAGCCCCGTCCAACGCGTGGACGGGGCTCCTGCCGTGGCGATCAGTTCAGGCGATCAGTGGTGACCGTGGCCGCTGGTGATCTCCTTGTACTCCTCGACGGTGGGCTTGGCGATCTGGTTGTTCTCGCCGTAGTAGCCCTTGCTGAGTCGGGCGCGCAGCTTCTCCAGCGGCGACACCTTGCGCTCGACACCGTTCTCGTCGACCGTCGGGCCGATCTCGACCGGCTTGTACTGCTCGTGCGCGGTGAGCGTGTGCAGCTGCTCGGGGCCGAGCGGCTCGTGGATCTCGACGAACTCACCGTGCGGCAGGCGCTTGATGATGCCGGACTCGCGTCCGTGCAGCACCTTCTCCTTGTCGCGGCGCTGGAGGCCGAGGCAGATCCGCCGGGTGACGATGAACGCGATGATCGGGCCCGCGAAGATGAAGATCCGGACGAACCACGAGATGGCGTTGATCGACAGGTGGAAGTGCGTGGCCCACAGGTCGTTGCCACCGCCGATGAAGACGACGACGTACTCGGTGATCCAGGCGACGCCGAAGGCCGTCCGGGTCGGGGCGTTGCGCGGGCGGTCCAGGATGTGATGCTCGCGCTTGTCCCCGGTGATCCAGGACTCGATGAACGGGTAGACCGCGAGAACCGCGAGCACCAGTCCGAAGGCCATCAGCGGGATGAACACGCCCAGGACGAGCGTGTGGCCCCAGAGGTTGATCTCCCAGCCCGGCATCACTCGGATCAGACCCTCGGCGAAGCCCATGTACCAGTCGGGCTGGGCGCCGGTGGACACCTGGTCCGGACGGTACGGGCCGATGTTCCAGATCGGGTTGATCGTGGCGATCGCCGCGATGACGGCGATGATGCCGAAGACCAGGAAGAAGAAGCCACCGGCCTTCGCCATGTACACCGGCAGCAGCGGCATGCCGACGACGTTCTGGTTGGTGCGGCCGGGACCCGCGAACTGCGTGTGCTTGTGGTAGAAGACCAGGATCAGGTGCGCCACCAGCAGGCCGAGCATGATGCCCGGCAGCAGCAGGATGTGGATCGAGTAGAACCGGGCCACCATGTCGTGGCCGGGGAACTCCCCGCCGAACAGGAACATCGAGATGTACGTGCCGACGATCGGCATCGACAGGATCGCGCCCTGGGTGAAGCGGACACCCGTACCGGACAGCAGGTCGTCCGGGAGCGAGTAGCCGGTGAAGCCGGTGAACATGCCCAGCACGAACAGCAGGAAGCCGAACAGCCAGTTGATCTCACGCGGCTTGCGGAACGCACCCGTGAAGAAGACGCGCATCATGTGCACGAACATGCCGGCCAGGAAGATCAGCGCGGCCCAGTGGTGGATCTGGCGAACCAGCAGACCACCGCGGACGTCGAAGCTGATGTCCAGCGTCGAGGCGTAGGCCTCGGACATCCGGATGCCCTGCATCGGCTCGTACGAGCCGTGGTACACGATCTCGTTCATGCTCGGGTGGAAGAACAGCGTCAGGTACACACCCGTGAGGATGATGATGATGAAGCTGTAGAGGGCGATCTCCCCGAGCATGAAGGACCAGTGGTCCGGGAAGATCTTGCGCATGTTGGCCTTGGCCAGGGAGTAGATCCCCAGTCGGCCGTCCGCCCAGTCGGCCACCCGCTCGCCGGCGGGCGCCTTGCGCTTCGTATCGGTCACAGTAGTCATCCGTGTCATCCCCGCTCGAAGAAGGCAGGACCGACGGGCTCTTCGAAGTCACCGAGCGCTTCGAGGTTGCCCTCGCTGTTCACGCCGATCCGCAGCTGCGGGAGGGCGTGACCGGCCGGACCGAAGATGACGCGGGCGCCGTCGGAGAGGTCGAAGGTGGACTGGTGGCACGGGCAGAGCACGTGGTGGGTCTGCTGCTCGTACAGGCTGATCGGGCAGCCGACGTGGGTGCAGATCTTGGAGAAGGCCACGATTCCCTCGTGGGACCACTCCAGCTCGCGCTTGTCCTTGATGTTCTCCGGCTGGATCCGGACGATCATCAGCGCGGCCTTGGCGATCTGGTTGTTGAAGTCCTCCGCGTCCTCCTCCAGGCCCTCGGGCATGGCGAAGGTCAGCGAACCCACGATCACGTCCTCGGGACGCAGCGGCTCCATCGTGTTCATGTTGATGAGCTGCTTGCCCTTGCTCCACATGGTCTCGCGGAGCTTCTTCTCGGGCAGCGGGCCGAGGTCGCGCAGCAGCACCACACCGGAGAGCGGCACCAGGGCCAGCGCGCCGAACATGGTGTTGCGGATCAGCTTGCGACGGCCGATCGCGGACTCCCGGGCACCGTCCGCGAAGTCGGCGAGGACCTTCGCCTTGACCTCGGGCGCGGCCTCGATGGGGTGCCGGTCGTCGGCGACCTCCACGTCGGACATCAGCGTGCGCGCCCAGTGGACGGCACCGGCGCCGATCGTGAAGAGGGCCACGCCCAGGGTCAGACCCAGGGAGAAGTTGAGCGCGCTCACATGGCCGAAGGGCCAGATGTACACGATCTTGTCGACCGGGAAGATGACGTACGAGGCGATGAAGCCGACCGTCGCCAGCATGGACAGCGTGAACAGCAGCGCGACGGTGCGCTCGGAGCGCTTCGCGGCCCGTTCGTCGATGTCCTGGATGCGCGGCTTGTGGGCCGGCAGCCCCGGGTCCGCGAACGGGTCGTCCGCGACCTTCACCGCGCCGTGCGCGGGGTCCTGCTCAGCGGGCAGGTTCTCGTCTGGAATCTCTTGGCTACTCATGACTTCTTGGCCTTAGCGGTGTGGGCCGCGACCCAGACGGCAACTGCGATCAGTGCGCCGAGACCGAAGATCCAGGCGAACAGGCCCTCGCTGACCGGCCCCAGGCCGCCCAGCTTGAGACCGCCCGGGCTCTCCGACTGGTCACTGTTCACGGTCTGGACGTACGCGATGATGTCCCGCTTCTGCTGCTCGGGCATCGTGGTGTCCGGGAAGGACGGCATGTTCTGCGGGCCGGTCTGCATGGCCTCGTAGATGTGCTTCGGGTCCACGCCCTCCAGGCTGGGCGCGTACTTGCCGTTCGTCAGCGCGCCGCCCTCACCGGTGAAGTTGTGGCACTGCGCGCAGTTGGTGCGGAACAGCTCGCCACCCTTGGCGATGTCCGCGCCCGCAGGGTTGACCTGCTTCTTGGTCGGAGTGATCGGGCCGGCGCCGAGCGACGCGACGTAGGCCGCGAGCTGGTCGATCTGCGCCTGGGTGTAGATGACCTTCTTCTTCGGTACCTGGGCGCCGGGCTGCTGCGCCGGCATACGGCCCGTACCGACCTGGAAGTCCACGGCGGCGGAGCCCACGCCGACCAGGCTCGGCCCGTCGGTGGTGCCCTGACCGCCGGTTCCGTGGCAGCTGGCGCAACCGACGGAGTACAGCTTCTTGCCCTCTTCGATGGCGAGGGACTGGGCGGTTTCGTCGGCCTGCGCCTTACTCGCGGGCGCAAACGCGGCGTACAGCCCCCCAGTGGCCGCCAGCGCGAGGAGTAGTACGACGACCGCCGCCAACGGATGGCGTCGTCGTGCGGAGAGCTTTTTCACGGATTACCCCGGTGTCAGGATCTTCTGCGTCGATGCTGGATGTGGTTCGGGTGCGAGCCCGATTACTTGATCATGCGGGTCGGGCCGGGCCCGATTACTTGATCATGTAGATCGTGGCGAAGAGGCCGATCCACACGACGTCGACGAAGTGCCAGTAGTAGGACACGACGATGGCCGAGGTGGCCTGTTCGTGGGTGAACCTCTTGGCCGCGTACGTCCGGCCCAGGACGAGCAGGAAGGCGATGAGTCCGCCTGTCACGTGCAGCCCGTGGAAACCGGTGGTCAGGTAGAACACCGAACCGTACGGGTCGGAGGAGAGCGAGAGGCCCGCCTCCTTGACCAGCTCGGTGTACTCGAGGACCTGGCCTCCGATGAAGATCGCACCCATCACGAAGGTGATGATGAACCAGGTGCGGAGTTTCTTCACATCGCCCCGCTCCGCGGCGAAGACGCCGAGCTGGCAGGTGAGTGAGGAGAGCACCAGGATCGTGGTGTTTGTCGCCGAGAACGGGAAGTTCAGGTGCTCGGCCATCTCCTTCCAGTGATCCGGTCCCATCACCGATCGCAGGGTGAAGTACATCGCGAAGAGGGCCGCGAAGAACATCAGCTCGGAACTCAGCCAAATGATGGTTCCGACGCTGGTGAGGTTCGGTCGATTGACCGACGGGTGCGCGTGCCCGGTTTCTACTGTCGTTGCTGTCGCCACGACCGACATTATGTCGGTCGCTTATCCAGCCCTCACCCCGGGGGGTGCCGTTCGGTGTGTCAGCGGGGTGTGTCCGCCCCGAACGGCCCATGGAACAGCTGTCCTGACCGGTGCTGACAGGCCGTCGGGCGGAGTACGATCCGCGCATCGGTTCATGCCCGTAAAGCCCCGAAGACACAGATGTCACGGAGGAACTATGCAGCCGACCGCCACGGTCCTGGTCTACAGCGACGACGCCAACACCCGTGAGCAGGTGAGGCTGGCAGCCGGGCGCAGGCCCGCGGCCGACGTGCCACCGGTGGAGTTCCTGGAGTGCGCCACGCTGCCCGCGGTCCTGGAGGCGCTGGAGCACGGGGGCGTCGACGTCTGCGTGCTGGACGGCGAGACGGCGCCCGCGGGCGGCATGGGGGTCTGCCGGCAGATCAAGGACGAGATCTTCCGCTGCCCGCCCGTGCTGCTGCTGATGGGGCGCCCGCAGGACGCCTGGCTGGCCACCTGGAGCCGCGCGGACGCCGCGGTGACCCTGCCGGTCGAACCGGTGGAGTTCGCGGACGCCCTGGCCGCCCTGCTGCGCAGCAGGCTCTCCGTGGGGGCCTGAGTCCTGCCACGGGCCCCCACGCGGGCTCCTGCGCGGTTCTGCCGAGGGGCAGCGCACTCCCCGGATCCGGTCAGACCTCGGGGCGCAGTCGCGCCGCCTGGATCGTGTCCGAACGGTCCGGGGCGGTGTTCTTCTGCAGTGCGCTGCCCTTCAGCCATGTGGCCCACGGGAGGTTCCAGTCCCCGTAGCCGTTGCCGAACGGCGCCATCGTCTCGCCCTGGCTGCCGACGACCTCGACGATGTCGCCCTCGCGCACGGTGTTGAAGAACCACTCGGCCTGGTTGGTGCTCATGCCCGTGCAGCCGTGGCTGACGTTCTCGTACCCCTGCGAGCCGGTGGACCAGGGGGCCGCGTGCACGTACTCGCCGCTCCAGGTGACCCGGGTGGCGTAATAGACCTGCAGGTCGTACGAGTCGGAGGAACCCTCCGCGATGCCGATCGTCTCCCCGCGCATACGTACGCGGTATTCCTTGCCCAGCACGACCTTGACGCCGTTTCGGGTGGCGAAGCCGGGCTTCCCGGTGGTCACCGGAATGGTGTTGATCACTTTCCCGTTGCGCTTGACCGTCATCGAGTGCGTCGAGGCGTCCGTGACGGCCTCGATGCGGTCGCCCGTGGTGAGCTTCAGCGCCTTGGAGGGGGCGCCGTGGAGGGTGTCGGTGACCCTGATGCCGGCCAGGCCGCTGGTGACCTCGATGGTGGCCCTGGCGGGCCAGTACTCCTTGGGGCGGTAGTGCAGGGTCTTGTCGTCGACCCAGTACCAGGAACCGGTCACCGCGGGCGTCGAGCGGACCCGCAGGGCGCGCTCCACGGTGGCCCTGGAGGCCCGGTCCCGGACCGGGGCGCTGAGTTCCGCGGTGATGGGCTGCCCGACGCCGTAGGTGCCCGCCCGGGGGCCGAAGGCGACCTTCAGGAACTTCTTGGCCGTGGTCGTCCCGAAGGAGAGCGTGCGGCTGCCCGGGGCGCCGTCGTCGTCCTCCACGCCGACCCGGACCGTGTAGTGGGCGCCGGCGGCCAGCGGGGCCGTGGAGTGCCAGCGCTTCCCGTCCGCGTCGAGTTCGCCCGCCAGATGGCGTCCGGTCGCGTCCACCGCCGTCACGTCCGTGATCCGGCCGTCGTCGTCGGCGGTGACTTCCAGCGGCTTGTCGGGGTCGACCTTCCGGTCGCCCTCGGAGACGTTGGAGGAGATCTCGTCCGCGGCGTCGTACGGCTTCTCCGCCAGCGGATGGCCGGATCCGCCGCAGGCGGTCGCGACTGCGGCCAGGGTCACGGCCAGCAGAGTGCAGCTCACTACGGGGCGGATGCGCGGCGTGCGGTTCATGGATCCACGTTATGGAGGCGCGTCCGCGTCAGCGCGCGGGGTGACTGCAAACGGGGGGCCCGTACTCCTCTCGGTGGAGAAGTACGGGCCCCCCGTCAGGTGGAGCGGTGAAGCGGTGTCACTGGGTGCGGTTCTCACCGCGGTAGTACTCGAAGACCCAGCCGAACAGACCGATCATGATCACCGGGGCCGAGAAGTAGAGCAGCCACCAGCCGAAGATGACGCCCATGAAGGCGAGCGCGCCACCGATCGCCAGCGAGAGCGGCTGCCAGCTGTGCGGGGAGAAGAACCCCACCTCGCCGGCCTCGTCCGCGACGTCGGCCTCCTTGTTGTCCTGCGCCATGGCGTCGACCCGCCGGGCCGTGAAGGCCAGGTAGAAGCCGATCATCACGCTCAGACCGAAGGACAGGAACAGCGCGGTGGTGCCGACGGGCTCCTTCGCCCACACGCCGTAGGTGATGGCCATGGCGAGCATGAAGATGCTCAGCCAGAGGAACATCTTGCCCTGGATCTTCACTTGCCGGCCTCCTTGCCGCCAGCGAGGGCCTTGTCATCCTCGGAGTGGTGCTCCAGCTGTTCCAGCGCGGCGATCTCCGGGTGGTGCAGGTCGAAGGCCGGGGATTCGGAACGGATCCGGGGCAGCGTGAGGAAGTTGTGCCGCGGCGGCGGGCAGGAAGTCGCCCACTCCAGCGAACGGCCGTAGCCCCACGGGTCGTCGACCTCGATCTTCTTGCCGTACTTGGCGGTCTTCCACACGTTGTAGAAGAACGGCAGCATCGACAGGCCGAGCAGGAACGAGGCGATCGTCGAGATCGTGTTCAGCGCGGTGAAGCCGTCCGCCGCGAGGTAGTCCGCGTAACGACGCGGCATGCCCTCGGCACCGAGCCAGTGCTGCACCAGGAACGTGCCGTGGAAGCCCACGAACAGCGTCCAGAACGTGATCTTGCCGAGCCGCTCGTCCAGCATCTTGCCGGTGAACTTCGGCCACCAGAAGTGGAATCCGGAGAACATCGCGAACACCACGGTGCCGAAGATGACGTAGTGGAAGTGCGCGACGACGAAGTACGAGTCCGAGACGTGGAAGTCCATCGGGGGCGATGCCAGGATCACGCCGGTCAGACCACCGAAGGTGAAGGTGATCAGGAAGCCGACGGCCCAGAGCATCGGTGTCTCGAAGGACAGCGATCCCTTCCACATCGTGCCGATCCAGTTGAAGAACTTCACACCGGTCGGTACCGCGATGAGGAATGTCATGAACGAGAAGAACGGCAGCAGCACACCGCCCGTGACGTACATGTGGTGGGCCCACACCGTCACGGAAAGACCGGCGATGGCGATCGTCGCGCTGATCAGACCGATGTAACCGAACATCGGCTTCCGGCTGAAGACCGGAATTACCTCGGAAATAATTCCGAAGAATGGTAGCGCGATGATGTACACCTCTGGATGGCCGAAGAACCAGAAGAGGTGTTGCCAGAGCAATGCGCCGCCATTGGCCGCGTCGAAGACATGTGCGCCGAATTTACGGTCGGCCTCCAGCGCGAAGAGCGCGGCGGCGAGGACCGGGAAGGCCAGCAGGACCAGCACACCGGTCAGCAGGACGTTCCAGGTGAAGATCGGCATGCGGAACATCGTCATGCCGGGGGCGCGCATGCAGATGATCGTGGTGATGAAGTTGACCGAACCGAGGATCGTGCCGAAGCCGGAGAAGGCCAGACCCATGATCCACATGTCGGCGCCGACACCCGGCGAACGGACCGCGTCCGAGAGCGGGGAGTAGGCGAACCAGCCGAAGTCCGCCGCACCCTGCGGGGTGAGGAAGCCGGCCACCGCGATGATCGAGCCGAACAGGTACAGCCAGTAGGCGAACATGTTCAGCCGCGGGAACGCCACGTCGGGCGCGCCGATCTGCAGCGGCATGATCCAGTTCGCGAATCCGGCGAACAGCGGCGTCGCGAACATCAGCAGCATGATCGTGCCGTGCATCGTGAACGCCTGGTTGAACTGCTCGTTCGACATGATCTGCGTGCCGGGACGGGCCAGTTCGGCGCGCATGAAGAGCGCCATCAGACCGCCGATGCAGAAGAACGCGAACGACGTGACCAGGTACATCGTGCCGATCGTCTTGTGGTCAGTGGTGGTCAGCCACTTGACGACGACGTTTCCCGGCTGCTTGCGCCGGACCGGCAGCTCGTCCTCGTACGAGTCGTCTGCTGCCGCGGCACCCTGAGGTTCGTTGAGGATGCTCACAGTTTGTTCGTCTCCGCATTCCTGGCCGGGTCAGTCTGCTCGATGCCGGCCGGCACGTAGCCCGTCTGGCCCTTCTTCGCCAGCTCCTTCAGGTGCGCCTGGTAGCGCTCCGGGGAGACGACCTTGACGTTGAAGAGCATGCGGGAGTGGTCGACGCCGCAGAGCTCGGCGCACTTGCCCATGAAGGTGCCCTCCTGGTTCGGAGTCACCTCGAAGGCGTTGGTGTGGCCCGGAATGACGTCCTGCTTCATGAGGAACGGCACCACCCAGAAGGAGTGGATGACGTCACGCGAAGTCAGGACGAAGCGGACCTTCTCGCCCTTCGGCAGCCACAGGGTCGGGCCCGGGTTGCCGTTCTGCGGGTTCCGGGTTCCCGGGATGCCGAAGTCGTAGACGCCCTCGGCGTTCTTCGGGAAGTCCTTCTGGAACCGGTCGGGGATGGCGTTGAGCTCCTTGGGGATCTCGCTGCCCGTGGCGGCCGAGCCGTCCACGTCCTCGATGTAGTTGAATCCCCAGCTCCACTGGTAGCCGACCACGTTGATGGTGTGGGCGGGCTTCTCGGAGAGCGAGAGGAGCTTCGATTCATCGCGTGCGGTGAAGTAGAACAGCACCGAGACGATGATCAGGGGTACCACGGTGTACAACGCCTCGATGGGCATGTTGTACCTGGTCTGCGTAGGAACCTCGACCTTGGTTCGGCTGCGCCGGTGGAAGATGACGCTCCACAGGATCAGACCCCAGACCAGCACGCCCGTGGCGAGCGCTGCCGCCCACGAGCCCTGCCAGAGAGAAAGGATCCGTGGTGCCTCTTCCGTTACCGGCGTGGGCATACCGAGGCGGGGGAAGTCCTTGTATGTGCAACCGGTTGCGGTCGCCAGGATCAGGCCCGCAGTCAGCACCTGCGGCAGCTTCCGCCGCATCGGGCGCCGCGACGAGCGGTCGGAGCCGTTGGGACTCACGTAGCGCCTTCCCGAGAGTCTCGCCCGCGCGGTCGGCGCGGCCGTCTTTCTGGTCGGTCGCCGCCCTGACGCGGGCAGGGGTTTGGATGTTTATGCGGACCAAACCCTACTGGACGCTATTTGGGGTCGCGCGGGGAGGGTGCCCAACGCGCCGTCCGACTCCCCGAAGGGGTGGAATGCACGGCTCCGGCCGCCATCTGACGCCCCCTCTCCCGGCGGCGCGGAAGGCCCGTTCCGGCCCCCCGGCCCGGGGCGGGCTAGCGTGGCCGGGTGCCCTACTTCGACACCGCATCCTCCGCTCCCCTGCACCCCGTCGCACGGCAGGCGCTGCTTGCCGCACTGGACGAGGGCTGGGCCGATCCCGCCAGGCTCCACCGCGAGGGGCGGCGGGCCGGGCTGCTGCTGGACGCCGCCCGGGAGGCCGCCGCCGAGGCCGTCGGATGCCGGCCGGACGAGCTCACATTCACCCCTTCGGGGACCCGGGCCGTGCACGCCGGGATTTCCGGGGCGCTCGCGGGCCGTCGGCGTGTCGGCCGCCATCTGCTCGTCTCCTCGGTCGAACACTCGTCGGTACTCCATTCGGCCGCCGCCCATGAAGCCGAGGGCGGCTCGGTCTCCGAGGTGGCGGTGGACCGCTCGGGGGCGGTGGACGCGGCGGACTGGGCGCGGGCGCTGCGGGCGGACACCGCGCTGGCCTGTCTGCAGTCCGCCAACCACGAGGTCGGCACCGAGCAGCCGGTGGCGGAGGTCGCGGAGGTCTGCCGGGAGGCGGGGGTGCCGCTGCTGGTGGACGCGGCGCAGTCGCTGGGCCGGGTGCCGGTGCCGGGCGGCTGGTCGCTGCTGGTGGGCAGCGCCCACAAGTGGGGCGGGCCCTCGGGGGTGGGGCTGCTGGTGGTGCGCAAGGGAGTGCGGTTCGCGCCGCGCGGGCCGGTCGACGAGCGGGAGTCCGGGCGGTCGGCGGGGTTCGAGAACATTCCGGCGATCGTCGCCGCGGCGGCCTCGTTGCGGGCGGTGCGGGCCGGGGCGGAGGCCGAGGCCGCGCGGCTGCGGGTCCTGGTGGACCGGATCAGGAGCCGGGTGCCGGAGCTGGTGCCCGATGTGGAGGTGGTCGGCGATCCGGTGCGGCGGCTGCCGCACCTGGTGACCTTCTCCTGTCTCTATGTCGACGGGGAGGCCCTGCTGCACGAGCTGGACCGGGCGGGTTTCTCCGTGTCGTCCGGTTCGTCCTGCACCAGCAGCACGCTGACGCCGAGCCATGTGCTCAGGGCGATGGGGGTGCTGTCGGAGGGGAACGTACGGGTCTCGCTGCCGGACGGCACCCGCGACGAGGAGGTCGACGCCTTCCTGGAGGCGCTGCCCCGGGCGGTGGCGGAGGTACGGGCGAGGCTCGGTGCGCCCGCGTCGGCGGCCGTCTCCCCCGCCCCGGCCGCGTCCCTGGTGGTCGACGCGCTCGGGAAGCGCTGCCCGATCCCGGTGATCGAACTCGCAAAGGTGATCGGGGAGGTACCAGTGGGCGGGACGGTGACGGTGCTCTCCGACGACGAGGCGGCGCGCCTGGACATCCCCGCCTGGTGCGCGATGCGCGAGCAGGAGTACGTGGGCGAGGAGCCGGCGGACCGCGGCTCGGCCCATGTGGTGCGCCGGCTCGTCTGAGAGCCCGCCGGGCGGCCTCCGGCCGGAGGCCCGCCCGACACCCGTCGGGTCAGCCCAGGTGGACGCGGACCTCGGCGGCGGCGTCGTGGCCGTACGCCTTGGTGAAGCGGTCCATGAAGTGGGCGCGGCGCAGGGTGTACTCCTGGGTGCCGACCGTCTCGATGACCAGGGTGGCCAGCATGCAGCCGACCTGGGCGGCGCGCTCCAGGCCGACGCCCCAGGCGAGGCCGGAGAGGAATCCGGCGCGGAAGGCGTCGCCGACGCCGGTGGGGTCGGCCTTGATCTCCTCCTCCGGGCAGCCGACCTCGATCGGGTCCTCGCCCGCGCGCTCGATCCGGACGCCGCGGGCGCCGAGCGTGGTGACCCGGTGGCCGACCTTGCCCAGGATCTCCTCGTCGGTCCAGCCGGTCTTGGACTCGATGAGCCCCTTCTCGTACTCGTTGGAGAAGAGGTACGTGGCGCCGTCGAGGAGGATCCGGATCTCCTCGCCGTCCATCCGGGCGATCTGCTGCGAGAAGTCGGCGGCGAAGGGGATGCCCCGGCTGCGGCACTCCTCGGTGTGGCGGAGCATGCCCTCGGGGTCGTCGGCGCCGATCGAGACCAGGTCGAGTCCGCCGACCCGGTCCGCGACGGCCTTCAGCTCGATGAGCCGGGCCTCGCTCATCGCACCCGTGTAGAAGGAGCCGATCTGGTTGTGGTCGGCGTCCGTGGTGCAGACGAAGCGTGCGGTGTGCAGGACCTCGGAGATCCGGACCGAACCGGTGTCGACGCCGTGCCGGTCGAGCCAGGCGCGGTACTCGTCGAAGTCGGAACCGGCGGCGCCGACCAGGATCGGGTTCGTACCGAGCAGACCCATGCCGAAGCAGATGTTGGCGGCGACACCGCCCCGGCGCACGTCGAGGTTGTCGACCAGGAAGGAGAGCGAGACCGTGTGCAGCTGATCCGCGACCAGCTGGTCGGCGAAACGGCCGGGGAAGGTCATGAGGTGATCGGTGGCGATGGAGCCGGTGACTGCGATGCGCACGGGGAGACTGCTCCTGCGGAGATCGGGGGGAACGGTTGACGGCGTTCCCTGGGCGGCGTGACAGTTCACGCTACCCGCTCCCCGGACCCGGCTGAAGCGGGGAAAACTACCCGATAGTAGGGCTTTCCTCCCGAGCCGTGTGGTGCCTACGGTGCGGTTATGTCGAACCACATCGCCACTCACGAGTCCGAAATGAGCCTGGCCGAGCTGCGCGGGGACTGCGCGCAGATGGCTCCGCACTGGGCGGCCCATCCGAAGTCTGCCCCTGTTCCGGTGGCTCCGTCCCGGATTCACGGCGTCACCGTGCCCGCGGCCTCCGCCCGGCTGGTCGATGCCATGCCCGAGTACGGCGACTGATTCCGGCCGGTACCGGCACGGTGCCGGTACCGGCAACGATCGCGCCCGCCCCGGGAGGGAACCGCTCGCGCCCCTGCCCCGTCCCACCGTTGTCCCCGGACCCCGGGGACGGACGACGGGCCGGATCACGACACGTGACGGCCACGCAGGCGAAGGAGCGATCCGGTGAGCACCGAGCGACCCGACAACGACGTGACCGGCCCCCGGCGGCGTTCGCCGCTCGCCGTGGCCTCGGTGGCGGCAGCCGTACTGCTGGCCGGGGGTGGCGGCGCCTACTGGGCCGCGACCGCCGCCGACGGTGACCGCACGACGGCCGGCAGCGCGGACGACAGTGGCGGCGCCCCTCCCCCGCTGGCCCTGGACGCCGGATCGGACGGCCCCGCGAGGTCGGACGGGCCCGCACGGGGCATCGCGCCCGGCGAGCCCGACCCGAGCGGCGGCCGGGTGGTCTACCGGGTGTCCGGCGAGCTGCCCCAGGGCCCCGGCAGGGCTGCGGTGCGGCGGGCGACGGGGACCGTCTCGGCCGCCGAGGTGACCCGGCTGGCGAAGGCGCTGGGCCTGCGGGGGACGCCCCGGGCGGAGGGCACGACCTGGACGGTGGGGTCCGCCGGGGACGGCTCGGGCCCGGTCCTCCGGGTGGAGAAGCAGGCCCCGGGCACCTGGTCCTTCAGCCGTTACGGCTCCGGCGGCACGGACAACTGCCGTGACACCAAGGTCTGTTCGAGCCAGAAGGTGTCCCCGGGCGGTTCCGGCGACCCGCTGGGCGAGAGCGCGGCCAAGGCCGCCGCGACCCCGGTCCTGAAGGCGGTGGGGCAGGACGACGCCGCACTCGACACCCGCCAGCTCATGGGCTCGGTACGGGTGGTGAACGCCGACCCGAAGGTGGGCGGGCTTCCCACGTACGGCTGGTCGACCGGCATCCAGGTGGGCCCCGGCGGTGAAGTGGTGGGCGGCGCCGGGAACCTGAAGGCCCCGGAGAAGAGCGACAGCTATCCGGTGATCAGCGCGGGCGAGGCGCTGAAGCAGCTGAACGGGCGCTCGATGCGCGGGGGCCTGCGGAAGGACATCGGCGGCTGCGCCACCCCCGTACCGCTGCAGGACGGGAAGGGCGACCCGAAGCAGCAGCCGAAGGTGGACTGCGGGACGCGGACCGGGGCGGAGCGGCCGCCGACGAGGACCGTGACGATCGAGAAGGCGGTCTTCGGCCTGTCGATGCAGTACGTGGCGGGCGAGCGGACGCTCGTGCCGTCCTGGCTCTTCTCGGTGCGGCAGGATGCCGGGGGCCCGGGCACCACGATGCCGCGGGTCGCCGTGGCCCCCTCGTACCTGGCCAAGGACGCACCGGCGACGGCCGTGCCCGTGCCGACGCCGACGCAGCCCCCCGGGGACGGCGAGAAGTCCGGCCGGCTGCTGTCGTACAGCGCCGACGGGCGGACCCTGTCGGTGAAGTTCTGGGGCGGGGTGTGCAGCACGTACACCGCGAGCGCGACCGAGGACGGGAACCGGGTCACGGTGACGGTGACGGAGACGAAGCAGCCGGAGAAGAAGGTCTGCATCATGATCGCCAAGGAGCTGACCCGCACGGTGACGCTGGACGCGCCGCTCGGTGACCGGAAGGTGGTCGACGCGACCTCGGGCGGCGCCGTGCCCCGCGGCTGAACCGCACACACGCACGACGGCGGCGGCGGTGGTCCCTGGCCAGGAACCACCGCCGCCGCCGTCGTGCCGTTCCGCCGTTCCCGGGATCCGCCCGCCCTGTCGGGGCGTGCGGCCCGCGGGGGTCAGCTGAAGGAGTCCCCGCAGGCGCAGGAGCCCGTGGCGTTGGGGTTGTCGATCGTGAAGCCCTGCTTCTCGATGGTGTCGACGAAGTCGATGGAGGCGCCGCCCAGGTACGGGGCGCTCATCCGGTCGGTGACGACCTTGACGCCGTCGAAGTCCTTCACGACGTCCCCGTCGAGCGAACGCTCGTCGAAGAAGAGCTGGTAGCGCAGGCCCGAGCAGCCGCCGGGCTGAACCGCGACGCGCAGCGCCAGGTCGTCACGGCCTTCCTGCTCCAGCAGGCTCTTGACCTTGGCTGCGGCGGCGTCGGACAGGAGGATGCCGTCGCTCACGGTGGTGGTCTCGTCCGATACGGACATCTGCTTCTCTCCCGGGTTGTACGGAGACTGCTTGCCGACGTTGCAACCGTCGGAGCCGCGGATTCATTCCGGGCCGAGCGCTTGCCTGTTCCATTCATGCTCGCACACCGCCCCGGCGGGGGGATGCGTCACATCGACACTATGGCCATCGTCAAAGTGACGTGAACCGGATATGATAGATAGCGTCAATTAGACGAAAAGACTTCGCGGAAGCTTTTCGCAGAGGCTTTCAGCAGAGAAGAAAGGGTGCGTGACGTGACCACGGCCCACCCCGTCCAGGATCTCGACGTCCAGCCGACACCCCTCGCCCTGCTCCTGCTCGGCCGTGAGGCCGACCCGAAGAGCGAGCGCGGCGTCGAGTGCCCCGGCGACCTGCCCTCCCCGTCCGACCCGGACCTGGTGGAGCGCGCCCGCGTCGCCAAGGAGAAGCTCGGGGACAAGGTGTTCGTCCTCGGCCACCACTACCAGCGCGACGAGGTCATCCAGTTCGCGGATGTCACCGGCGACTCCTTCAAGCTCGCCCGGGACGCGGCGGCGCGGCCGGAGGCCGAGTACATCGTCTTCTGCGGCGTGCACTTCATGGCCGAGTCCGCGGACATCCTGACCACGGACGACCAGAAGGTCGTGCTGCCGGACCTGGCGGCGGGCTGTTCCATGGCGGACATGGCCACCGCCGAGCAGGTCGCCGAGTGCTGGGACGTGCTGACCGAGGCCGGGGTCGCCGAGCAGGTCGTGCCCGTCTCGTACATGAACTCCTCCGCCGACATCAAGGCGTTCACCGGGCGGCACGGCGGCACCATCTGCACCTCGTCCAACGCCCAGCGGGCCCTGGAGTGGGCCTTCGAGCAGGGCGAGAAGGTGCTCTTCCTGCCCGACCAGCACCTCGGCCGGAACACCGCGGTCCGGGACCTGGGGATGTCGCTGGAGGACTGCGTCCTCTACAACCCGCACAAGCCGAACGGCGGCCTGACCGCCGAGGAGCTGCGGAACGCGAAGATGATCCTGTGGCGCGGGCACTGCTCGGTGCACGGCCGCTTCTCGGTCGAGTCCGTGAACGACGTGCGCGAGCGGATACCGGGCGTCAACGTCCTGGTGCACCCGGAGTGCAGGCACGAGGTCGTGGCCGCGGCCGACCACGTGGGCTCGACGGAGTACATCATCAAGGCCCTGGAAGCGGCCCCGGCCGGCTCGAAGTGGGCGATCGGCACCGAGCTGAACCTGGTGCGCCGCCTGGCGAACCGGTTCGCGGCCGAGGACAAGGAGATCGTCTTCCTCGACCGGACGGTGTGCTTCTGCTCGACGATGAACCGCATCGACCTGCCGCACCTGGTGTGGGCCCTGGAGTCGCTGGCCGAGGGCAACCTCGTCAACCGGATCGAGGTCGACCCGGAGACGGAGAAGTACGCGAAGCTGGCGCTGGAGCGGATGCTGGCGCTGCCGTAGCGAAAGGCCCGGACGGGCCGTCGGCGAGGGACCCGTCCCCCGCCGAAGTCGCACGAAGGCCCTGGCACCGTCGGAAACCGACGGTGCCAGGGCCTTTCGCGTGCCGGTCGTCAGGCCCCGACCGGCTCCTCCTCCCGGACCTCCTCCGCGGGCTCGGCGGCGCCCGCCTTCCCCGCCCGCCTGGCGGCCTTCTTCTTCGCGCGGCGCTCCTTGCGGAGTTCGACCATCGCGTAGAGCGTCGGCACCAGGAGCAGGGTCAGCAGGGTCGAGGTGACCAGGCCGCCGATCACCACGACGGCGAGCGGCTGGGAGATGAAGCCGCCCTCGCCGGTGACGCCGAGCGCCATCGGGAGCAGGGCGAAGATCGTCGCCAGGGCGGTCATCAGGATCGGGCGGAGCCGGTGGCGGCCGCCCTCGACGACCGCTTCGACGACGCCCATGCCCTGGGCCCGGTACTGGTTGATCAGGTCGATCAGCACGATCGCGTTGGTCACCACGATGCCGATCAGCATCAGCATGCCGATCATCGCCGGAATGCCCATCGGGGTGTCGGTGGCGACGAGCAGGCCGATCGCGCCGGTCGCCGCGAACGGGATGGAGACCAGCAGGATCAGCGGCTGGACCAGGGACCGGAAGGTCGCCACCAGCAGCATGAAGACGATCGCGATCGCGGCCAGCATGGCCAGGCCGAGCTTGGCGAACGAGTCGCTCTGGTCCTCGGTGACCCCGCCGATGGTGGCGGTGGCGCCCTCGGGGAGCTCCAGCGCGTCGATCTCCTTCTCCAGCGCGGCGCTGACCGCGCCGGTGTTGTCGCTGGTGGGCTTGGCGGTGATGGTGGCGGCGCGCTGGCCGTCGATCCGGGTCATCGAGACCGGGCCCGGGACCAGTTCGACGTCGGCGACCTGGCCGAGCTTCACCGGGCCGAGGGGAAGGGCCTTCAGCTCGGCCAGGGTGGTGGCCGGGTGGGCGGACCTGATGACGACGTCCCGCTCGGTGTCGTCCATGACCGCCTTGCCGGCCGGGGTGCCGCGCACCGCTCCGGCGACGGCCGCGCCGAGCGCGCTCTGGTCGAAGCCGGCGTCCGCCGCCCTGGCGTCGGGCTTCACCGAGATCCGCGGGACGCTCTGCGAGAGGTCGCTCTGGACATCGGTGACGTCCTCGATTCCGGCGACCGCGCCCCGCACCTTCTCGGACGCCTTGCGCAGCACGTCCGCGTCGGCGGCCTTGACCACGACGCTGAGGTCCTGGCTGCCGAAGCCGTCGCCCGCGGCGATGGTGGTGTCACCGATGCCGTCGAGGTCGCCGAGCGCCTTGTCGATGCGCTTCTGGGTGGCGTCGAAGTCGCCCGAGTCCTTCAGGGTGACCTGGTACGTGGCCTGGTTGGAGCCGGTGCCGCCGCCGAAGGCCGCCATGAAGCCGGAGGAGCCGACGGTGACCTGGTAGTCCTTGACGCCCTTGTCGTCCGCGAGGACCTTCTCGACCTTCTTGGCCGCCTCGTCGGCGGACGCCAGGCTGGTGCCGGGGGCCAGCTCCTGCTTGATGGAGAGGACCTCCTGCTCGCCCTGGTCGAAGAAGTTGGTCTTCAGCAGCGGGGCCATGCCGAAGGTGGCGAGCAGCACCACGACGGCGATGACGAGGCTGGTGACACGGCGCCGGGTCGCGAAGCGGAGCACCGGGACGTACATCCGCTGGAGCCGGCTGCGGGCCTCCTTCTCCTCCGCCTTGCGACGGGCCTCGTCCGGGTCGTCCAGGGCGGTGCCCTTGGGGGCGCGCAGGAACCAGTACGACAGGACGGGCACCACGGTCAGCGAGACCAGCAGGGAGGCCAGCAGGGCCGCGGTGACGGTCAGCGAGAAGGAGCCGAAGAGCTCGCCGACCACGCCGCCGACGAGGCCGATCGGCAGGAAGACGGCGACCGTGGTGAGGGTCGAGGAGGTGACCGCGCCGGCCACTTCCTTCACCGCGGTGATGATCGCCGACTGGCGCTCCTCGCCGTAGCCGAGGTGGCGCTTGATGTTCTCCAGGACCACGATCGAGTCGTCGACGACCCGGCCGATGGCGATGGTCAGCGCGCCGAGCGTGAGCATGTTGAGCGAGAGGTCCCGGGTCCAGAGCACGATCAGCGCGAGGACCACGGAGAGCGGGATGGAGACCGCGGTGACCAGGGTCGAGCGCAGCGACGCGAGGAAGACCAGGATCACGACGACGGCGAAGAGCAGGCCGAGCGCGCCTTCGGTGGTCAGACCGGAGATCGCCTTGGAGACGGCGGGGCCCTGGTCGGAGACCACGGTCAGTTCGGCGCCGGCGCCGAGGTCCTTGCGGAGGCCGGGGAGCTTGTCCTCGACCGCGTCCGAGATGGCGACGGCGCTGCCGTCCTTGTCCATGGTGGCCATCACGGCGAGGCTCGGCCGGCCGTTCGTCCGGGTGAGGGAGACCGCGGTGGCCTGCTCCTGCTCGACCTTCGCGACGTCACCGACGCGAACGGGCTTGCCGCGCTCGCCCGTTGCCGCGCCCTGGGGGGCGATCCGCAGGTCCTCGATCTGCTTCAGGGAGGTGAAGGCGCCGCCGACCTGGACGGTGCGGCTCTTGCCGGCCTCGGAGAACGAACCGGCCGGGACGGTCGCGCCGCCCGCCTGGAGCGCCTGGGCGAGCGTCATGGCGTTCAGCCCGGCGGCGGCGAGCTTCTTGTCGTCGGGGGTGACGGAGACCTGGAGGTCGCGCACCCCGTCGACGGTGACCTGGCCGACGCCGCTGATGTCCTCCAGGGCGGGGACGACCGTGCGGTCCAGCTGGTCGGCGAGCGCCTGCTGGTCCTTGTCGGAGGTGACGGCCAGGACGACCGCCGGGATGTCATCGGTCGAACCGGCGATGACCTGCGGGTCCACGTCGTCGGGAAGCAGGGCGCGGGCGCGGTTGACCGCCTGCTGGATGTCGGCGACGAGCTGCTTGGTGCCCTCGCTGCCGAAGTCGAAGGACGCCATGATGACGGCGTTGCCCTCGCCGGCGGTGGAGGTGATGCCGGTGACCCCGTCGACCGCCTTGAGGGAGTTCTCCAGCGGTTCGACGACCTGCTTCTCGACCACATCGGGGGACGCGCCCTGATAGGGGGCGAGCACCGACACCACCGGAAGCTCGATGGTGGGCAGCAGCTGCTGCTTGAGCTGCGGGATCGCGATCGCTCCGAATACGAGCGCGACGATCGAGATCAATCCGATCAGGGCCCGTTGCGCGAGGCTGAATCTGGACAGCCAGGACATGGGTGAGGTCTCTCTTCTGTGGCTTGCGCGGCAGGTGGGGCGGGTGACTCGGGACAGACCCGGCCCAGTTACACCTTCGCTCACCGCCGGGGGCGCGGACCTCGGCCCCAGGGTCGCTTTCTCACGCCCCGCATACCGCAGGTGGAGTACACCGAATCTCCACCCGTTACTCCACCCTGGGGCGCACCAGTCCCGATTCGTAGGCGATTACCACCAATTGCGCCCGGTCCCTGGCGCCCAGTTTCGCCATCGCCCTGTTCACATGGGTCTTGACCGTGAGCGGGCTGACGACGAGCCGCTCGGCGATCTCGTCGTTGGAGTGGCCGCCCGCGACCAGGACGAGCACCTCGCGCTCGCGGCCGGTGAGTGCGGCGAGCCGTTGCGAGTACTCCGCGGCGCTCGGTCCCTCGCCGTCCGAACTGCCGCCCTGGGCGAGGAAGGTGGCGATCAGGCCCTTGGTCGCGGCCGGTGAGAGCAGTGCCTCGCCGGCCGCTGCGATCCGGATGGCGTTGAGGAGTTCCTCGGGTTCCGCCCCCTTGCCGAGGAAGCCGGACGCCCCGGCCCGCAGCGACTGCACCACGTACTCGTCCACCTCGAAGGTGGTGAGCATGACGACCCGTACGTCCGACAGTTCCGGGTCGGCGCTGATCATGCGGGTCGCGGTGAGGCCGTCCGTGCCGGGCATCCGGATGTCCATCAGCACCACGTCGGCCCGGGTGGAACGGGCGAGTTCCACGGCCTGCGCGCCGTCCGCCGCCTCGCCGACCACCTCCATGTCGGCCTCCGAGTCGACCAGCACCCGGAACGCGCTGCGCAGCAGCGCCTGGTCGTCGACGAGCAGCACCTTGATGGGCGGTGTCATGCGTTCTCCCCCGTCCGGCCCGCCGCGTCCGGTTTATCGGACTCCTCCTCGCGGGCCTTGACGGGCAGGATCGCATGCACCCGGAATCCGCCGCCGTAGCGGGGCCCGGCGGTGAGCGTGCCGCCGAGCGCGGTGACGCGTTCGCGCATCCCGAGCAGGCCGTGGCCGCCTCCCCCGCCGCCGGGCCGGCCGTGGCCGTCGCCCCCGTCCGGCACGCTCGCGGCGCAGCAGCCCCCGTCGCCCACTCCGTTGTCGATCACGGTGATCTCGGCGGTGGGCCCGACCCGTACGACGCTCACCTCGGCCCTCGCCCCGGGGCCGGCGTGCTTGCGGACGTTGGTCAGCGCCTCCTGGATGACCCGGTACGCGGCGAGGTCGACGGCGGCGGGCAGCGGGGGGCGCCGGTCGGTGCAGGCCACCTCGACGGGGAGCCCGGCCCGGCGGACGGTGTCCACCAGGTCGTCCAGGACCGCGAGGCCGGGGGCCGGTTCGGTGGGCGCCGCGGGGTCGCCGGACTGGCGCAGCAGTCCGACCGTGGCCCGCAGCTCGTCGAGCGCGGAGCGGCTGGCCTCCCGGACGTGGGCCAGCGCTTCCTTGGCCTGGTCGGGGCGCTTGTCCATGACGTGGGCGGCCACTCCGGCCTGGACGTTGACCAGGGCGATGTGGTGGGCGACGACGTCGTGCAGGTCGCGGGCGATCCGCAGCCGTTCCTCGGCGACCCTGCGCCGGGCCTCCTCGTCGCGGGTGCGTTCGGCCCGTTCGGCCCGTTCCCTGATCGCGTCGACGAACGCCCGCCTGGAGCGGACGGCGTCCCCGGCCGCCCCGGCCATGCCGGTCCAGGCGAAGACGCCGAAGTTCTCCTGGCTGTACCAGGGCGCCGCGCCGAAGAACATCGCGGCGGCCGTCAGCGCCGCCATCGTCAGCAGCCCGACCCGCCAGGTGGTGGGCCGGTCGGTGCGGGCGGCGACGGTGTACAGCGCGATGACGGTGCAGGCCACCACGGGGGCGGGCGGGTCGGACCGCATCAGCTCGACGACCGTCAGCCCGGCGGTGGCCGCGAGCACCGCCATGGGGCGGCGGCGCCGCCAGATGAGCGCGACGGCTCCCAGCACCATCAGGAGCACGCTGCCCGCCCCGGGCCTGCGGGTGGCGAAGACGGCCCCGTCCGGTGCGCCGGGGTGGACGAAGGACCCGATGATCATGGCCACGAGCACGGCCAGGGCGAGCGCTGCGTCCAGCGCGAGGGGATGGCCGCGCAGCCAGTTCCGGACGCGCAGGACCCCGGTTCCGAGGGTGGTCACGTCAAGCTACGTTACGGCGTGTCGCGCGGGGATCGGGCCGGAAGCCGCACACGGGGCCCCGGGGCGGGGAACAGGCGCCCGGGGCCGGCCGGAAGCCGTGCGCGGGGCCGGCCCGGACACACCCGTGCCCCGGGTCCGGCGGACCGGATCCGGGGCACGGTTGCCGTGCGGGCGCGTGCTGGAGGCGCCGCGGGTCAGCCGGGGATCAGTCCGTCGTCCCGGAGCATGGCGCGCACCTCTTCGAGGGTCGCGTCGGACGACGGCAGAATCAGCTCGGACGGCTCCAGGGAGTCGTCCGGCAGGGACGTGCCGAGCTCGCGCACCCTGGCCAGGAGCGCGTGGAGCGTGGAGCGGAAGCCCGGGCCGTCCCCGCGCTCCATCTCGGCGAGCAGCTCGTCATCGAGCTCGTCGAGCTCGGCGAGATGGTTGTCGGCCAGAGCGACCTGGCCCTCCCCCATGATCCGTACGATCATGACGCTGCCTCAACTCTTGTCGAACCGGTGCGGGGACTGCGACGACTGCCGCTGGGCGGCGTCCTGCGGGCCGCCCTCGATCGCCTGCTGCGGCGTGGAGCCGCCGGCCAGCTCGGCCTTCATGCGCTGGAGCTCCAGCTCCACGTCCGTGCCGCCGGAGATCCGGTCCAGCTCGGCGGCGATGTCGTCCTTCGCCGTACCGGTCGGGTCGTCCAGGGCACCGGAGGCGAGCAGTTCGTCGATCGCGCCGGCGCGCGCCTGCATCTGCTGGGTCTTGTCCTCGGCCCGCTGGATCGCCAGGCCGACGTCGCCCATCTCCTCGGAGATCCCGGAGAACGCCTCGCCGATCCGGGTCTGCGCCTGGGCGGCGGTGTAAGTGGCCTTGATGGTCTCCTTCTTGGTGCGGAAGGCGTCGACCTTGGCCTGCAGCCGCTGGGCCGCGAGGGTGAGCTTCTCCTCCTCGCCCTGCAGCGTGGAGTGCTGCGTCTCCAGGTCGGTGACCTGCTGCTGGAGCGCGGCGCGCCGGGACAGCGCCTCGCGGGCCAGGTCCTCGCGGCCGAGCGCGAGCGCCTTGCGGCCCTGGTCCTCCAGCTTGGCCGACTGTCCCTGCAGCTGGTTCAGCTGCAGCTCCAGCCGCTTGCGCGAAGTCGCCACGTCGGCGACCCCGCGACGCACCTTCTGCAGCAGTTCGAGCTGCTTCTGGTACGAGTAATCGAGGGTCTCGCGCGGATCCTCGGCCCGGTCAAGGGCCTTGTTTGCCTTCGCGCGGAAGATCATTCCCATACGCTTCATGACACCGCTCATGGGCTTCGCGCGCCCCCTTCTGACGGACTGAGCTCCAGCACTCCAACAGAACCCACAGTACGGGCCCTGCCTCTATTACCGCACTGTTCGAGCACGGATGTGCTCCTCCCCAAGGACGACTGCGCCCGGTCGCCGCTCCGGCCCAGGGAGTAGGCGGAGGTCGGGGAGAACCGGTACGTCCGCATCCTGCCGAACACGCGGGTACACCAGCCAGGACGCGGGCCGTTGCCGGATCGTTCCCGACCGGCCTGGGGTCATCGCGATCGAACCCGTACCCTTGGACCTTGTGTTCCGTAGCCGTTCGAAGGAAGAGAAGGCGCCCACCGACAAGGTGACGGCGGACCTCTCCAAGCAGCCCCGCGACCCGCAGGCTCCCAAGGGTCGCCCCACCCCCAAGCGCAGCGAGGCCCAGTCGCAGCGCCGTCGCGCCTCCAGTGGCGCGCCGCTCGACCGCAAGGAGGCAGCGAAGAGGCAGCGCGAAGCACGCCGGGCGGACCTGGCCAGGCAGCGCGAGGCGCTCGCCAGTGGTGACGAACGCTATCTGCCGGTACGCGACAAGGGCCCGGTGCGGCGCTTCGTCCGCGACTACGTGGACTCGCGTTTCTGCGTCGCGGAGTTCTTCCTTCCGCTCGCCGTGATCATCCTGATCCTGAGCGTGATCCAGGTCCGGAACATCCAGAACATCTCGCTGTTGCTCTGGCTCTTCGTGATCGTGCTGATCGTTCTCGACTCGATCGGTCTCTCGATCCGCCTGCGGAAGCAGCTCAAGGAGCGCTTCCCCGACACCCCCAAGCGCGGCGCGGTCGCCTACGGCCTGATGCGCACGCTCCAGATGCGTCGCCTGCGACTGCCCAAGCCGCAGGTCAAGCGTGGAGAGCGGCCCTGAGTGCGCCCGTCTCCGGCTCGGCCGGCGGTCCGTCCGCCGGCCTGCCCGACGATGCCGCCCCGGCCGTCACCGGCTTCTCCGGAGCCTCCCCGGTGTGGCTGAAGGAGCTGGGCGGTCTGCGCAACACCGTCCGCCAGGAGCTGGTCGCCCGGCAGCTGGACGAGCAGATCGCGGCCCGCTTCCCGGTCGGGCAGCGGCTGCGGGTGCTCGATGTCGGCATGGGACAGGGCACCCAGGCGCTGCGCCTGGCCAGGGCGGGGCACACGGTGACCGGCCTGGAGTCCGACGCCGAGATGCTGCGGGTGGCCAGGGAGGCGCTCGGCAGCGAACCGGCGGGCATCCGTGAGCGGGTCCGGCTGATCGAGGGCGACGGCCTGGACACCGGGGTGCACTTCCTGCCGGGCAGCTTCGACGTGGTGCTCTGCCACGGCGTGCTGATGTACGTCCGGGAGCCGGACGCGATGCTGGCCGGCCTGGCCCGGATGCTGGCCCCGGGCGGGCTGCTGTCGCTGCTCGTGCGGAACGCGGACGCGCTGGCGATGCGCCCCGGGACCGCCGGGGACTGGGAGGCGACGCTGGCCGCCTTCGAGAGCGACACGTACACCAACCGGCTGGGCGTCACCGTACGGGCCGACCGGCTGGACGCCCTGACGTCCACCCTCGCCGGGATCGCGGCGCCCCTGCACGCCTGGTACGGGGTGCGCGTCTTCACGGACAACGTGAGCAACGACGTGGAGCTCCCCGCCGCCGCGGAACTGGAGCGGGTGCTCGCCGCCGAGGACCGCGCCGGGCGCACGGACCCGTACCGCCGGGTGGCCGCGCTGCTGCACCTGTGCGGCGTACGGGGCTGACCGCCCGCCGCACCCGGCCGGGCGGCCCGGGCCGCCCGGCCGCCCGCCCTGGCCGGCCGAACCCAACAGGCCGCCCCGAGCACCAAAAGCGACAATCCAGGCATGGACGCTTTCCATTCCCGCAGCCGTGCCCGGCGGCTCCTGCCGCTCCTGACCGCAGGCGTCTGCGCCGCCGTCCTGGTGAGCGGCTGCACGGACACGGCCTCCGGTTCACCGGAGGCCGAACCCAGCAGGCCGGCCTCCGCGTCCCGGACCGCCGGCGACCTGCAGAACGACTACCAGACCGTGATCAAGAACGTGCTGCCCTCGGTCGTGCAGATCGACGCCACCGGGAGCCTGGGCTCGGGGGTCGTCTACGACTCCAAGGGCCACATCGTCACCAACGCCCACGTGGTCGGCAACGAGAAGACCTTCAAGGTCACCGTCGCCACGGGCGAGAAGGTGCAGCGCGCCTCGCTGGTGTCCACCTACCCCGATCAGGACCTGGCCGTCATCAAGCTCGACAGCGTGCCGGACGGGCTGAAGCCCGCGAAGTTCGGCGACTCGGAGAAGGTCGAGGTCGGGCAGATCGTGCTGGCGATGGGTTCGCCGCTGGGGCTGTCCTCCAGCGTCACCCAGGGCATCGTCTCGGCGGTCGGCCGGACCGTCAGCGAGAGCCGCG
The DNA here is from genome assembly GCF_042889165.1 of Streptomyces sp. NPDC002669. Classification (NCBI taxonomy): domain Bacteria; kingdom Bacillati; phylum Actinomycetota; class Actinomycetes; order Kitasatosporales; family Streptomycetaceae; genus Streptomyces; species Streptomyces sp. NPDC002669. The sequence goes on from NZ_JBIAQQ010000003.1 coordinate 415,295, forward strand.
CGGGCGGCGGCACCGGCGCGACGATCGCGAACATGGTGCAGACCTCGGCGGCGATCAACCCGGGCAACAGCGGCGGCGCGCTGGTCAACCTGGACAGCGAGGTGATCGGCATCCCGACCCTGGCGGCGGTGGACCCGGAGCTGGGCGACAGCGCGGCGCCGGGCATCGGGTTCGCGATCCCGGTGTCGATGGTGCGGACGGTCGCCGACCAGATCATCAAGAGCGGCCGGGTCACCGACTCGGGCCGGGCGGCCCTGAACATCACCGGGCGCACGGTCGTCGACGAGAACTACCAGCCGGCCGGGGTGGCGCTGGTCAGCGTGCCGAAGGGCGGCGCCGCCGAGAAGGCGGGACTGCGGGCCGGCGACATCGTCACCGGCATCGACGGCACACCGGTCACCACGATCACGTCACTGTCGGAGGCGCTCGCCTCGGACAAGCCGGGCCAGAAGGTCACGGTGACGTACCTGCGCGACGGGGCGGAGAAGACCGCGAAGGTCACGCTGGGCGAGATCTAGGACGGGTCCCGGAAGCGCGGCGTCGCCCGCCCGGAGGGCGTTCCCGGCCGGACGGGGCGTGCGGCACACGCACCGGGGCCCGCTCGTCCGGATCCGTGCCGGACGGGCCGGAAACGGCCGTGCGGGCCCTCGGCGGGCCCGCACGATCGTTTCCCCGCGCCGGAGCGGGATCAGCCCTGGTCGCCCTGGAGGCTCATGGGGCCGTAGATCTTCGTCGAGTCCTCGAAGAGCGTCACCTGCTCCGCCCCGCCGTCGAGGAGTTCCTTCCAGTACTCGCCGATCCAGGACTCCGCGTCGCCCTGGGTCGTGAATTCCTCCGGCTGCAGCGCCGGCTCCGTCTCCGTACCGTCGGACTTCTCGAACCGCCACGTCCACGCCATGTCCGCCTCCTGGGTCGCGTTGCTGTCCGCAGCCTAGTACCCCTCCCGGCAACCCCTGCCCCGCGGCGCCGCCCCGCACGCACGCTCCCGCCGGACGGAGCCGCCCGGTCGCGGCGCCGGGGCCCGTGCCCGGCACGGGGCAGCGCCCGTACCCGCCCGTAGTGTCCCAAGTCGCGCACTCGCCGCGCGGACGCGGGAGGATCGAGGGCGTGGAACTGACTCTCCTCGGCACCGGAGCCCCCGACGGGCTGCCGCGGCCCGAATGCCCCTGCGCCGTCTGCGCCGTCGCCCGCGGGGCGCGCTCGCGGGCCGCCACCGCGCTGCTGATCGACGACGCGCTGCTGCTCGACCTCACTCCGGGGGCCGTGTTCGCCGCGGCCCGTGCGGGGCGCTCGCTGAGCGGGGTACGGCAGGTACTGCTCACCCATCCGCACGACGGACCCGCCGTGGAGCTGCCCCCCGGGCTGCCCCCGGCGGGGCGGGTGCCGGACGGCCGGGTGCTGACGCTGATCCGCGGCCACCGGGTGCGGGCGGTGCCCATGGACGCCCCGGGCACCGGGTACGAGGTCACGGCGCCGGAGGGGACGCGGCTGCTCTACCTGCCGCCGGGGGCCGCGCCCGCCGGGCTCGCGGACCCGGTGGCGGAGCCGTACGACCTGGTGGTCGGCGACGTGACCGGGCGGCCGGACGCGGTGGCGCGACTGCGGGCCGTCGGGGCGATCGGCCCGGCCACCGAGATCGTCGCCGTCCACCTGGACCACGACGCGCCGCCCGGGGCCGAGCTGGACCGGCGGCTCGCGGCGGCCGGCGCGCGGGCCGTGCCGGACGGGACCACGCTGAGGGTGGGCGAGTACCGCGCGGGACCGGTGGTACCGCGGCGCACCCTGGTGACGGGCGGGGCCAGGTCGGGCAAGTCGGTGGAGGCCGAGCGCCGTCTGGAGACGTTCCCCGAGGTGGTGTACGTGGCGACCGGCGGGGGCCGGGAGGGGGACGCCGAGTGGGCGGCCCGGGTCGGCCTGCACCGGGAGCGCAGGCCGGCCGCCTGGCGCACCGAGGAGACCTGCGAGCTGGTGGAGCTGCTGGAGTCGGACGGGCCGCCGCTGCTGATCGACTGCCTGTCGCTGTGGCTGACGGACGCGATGGACCGGGTCGGCGCCTGGGACGACGCGGCGTGGCGGGACGGCGGCGAGGACGCCCTGCGGAAGCGGACCGCCGCCCTGGTCGACGCGGTGCGCGGAACGCGGCGCACGGTCGTCGCCGTCACCAACGAGACGGGCTCGGGCGTGGTGCCCGCGACGGCCGCCGGGCGGCGTTTCCGGGACGAGCTGGGCCGGCTGAACGCCGCGTTCGCCGACGAGTGCGAACAGGTGCTGCTGGTGGTGGCCGGCCAGGCCCTGACCCTGCGGGGCTGACCGGGGGCCCGGGCGGGGCGGAACGTACGGACGTACGGGTATGCGGGGTCGTGTGCCGTACGCGCCGGGCGGCCCCGGCCGGGCGGGCGGCGTTCCGGCCGGGCGCCGAAAACGCGGCGGGTACTGTTCCGCAGTGAGCCCGCCGCCGGGCTCACCGGCCCACTCGACGCATCGACCCGCGAGGCAGACCCCCGTGAATCTGGACGACTTCTCCGACCTGATCGAACGCCCCGACGGCGGCGTACGGCGCGACGCCGAGGAACGCCGGGAGCGCATGGTCGTTCCCGTCGGCGCCCTCGGCCGCCTGGACGAGCTGGGCGAATGGCTCTCGGCCGCGCAGCAGGCCGTACCGGTCAGGGCGATCGAGCAGCCGCGCGTGGTCCTGTTCGCCGGTGACCACAAGGTGGCCGAGCTGGACGTCTCCGGGCGCGCGGCCGGCAGCGCGCACGAGCTGGTGCGGGCCACGCTGGACGGCACGACACCGCTGGCCGTGCTGGCCCGGCAGTTCTCCGTACCGGTGCGGATCGTCGACGCCGGGCTGGACTGCGATCCGGAGCTGCTGCCCGAGTCGGTGGTGCGCCACCGGGTGCGGCGCGGCACCGGCCGGATCGACATCGAGGACGCGCTGACGGCCGAGGAGGCCGAGCGGGCGGTGCGGCTCGGCATCGCGATCGCCGACGAGGAGGCCGACTCCGGCACCGACCTGGTGGTGCTCGGCGATCTGAGCGTGGGCGGCACGACGGCCGCGTCCACGCTGATCGCGGCGCTGTGCGGCACGGACGCCTCGGTGGTCACCGGGCGCGGCGGAGCGGGCATCGACGACCTGGCGTGGATGCGCAAGTGCGCGGCGATCCGGGACGCGCTGCGGCGGGCCCGGCCGGTCCTGGGCGACCAGCTGGAGCTGCTGGCCGCGGTGGGCGGGGCCGACCTCGCGGCGATGACCGGTTTCCTGCTCCAGTGCGCGGTGCGCCGGCTGCCGGTGATCCTGGACGGGGTGGTCTCCTCGGCCTGTGCGCTGGTGGGGCAGCGGGCCGCCTTCCGGGCCCCGGACTGGTGGCTGGCGGGCCAGGCGAGCGGTGAGCCGGCGCAGAGCAAGGCGCTGGACCGGATGGCGCTCAACCCCCTGCTGGACCACGGCGTCATCGTGGGGGAAGGAAGCGGGGCATTGCTCGCACTTCCGCTCGTCCGGGCCGCTGCCGCGCTGGCGGCGGAGCTGCCCGAGCGCGAGCCGGGCACCGACGACGAGGACGGTGCCGACGAGGGGGCCGAAGCGGGCGCCGCGTACGACGAAGCGACCTGAGCGCCCGGCGGGCGCCGAGCCCGCGGACCGACGGTGCCGCGGCCGGGGAACACCGGCCGCAGCACGACCCCATGCGATGCGATGCCCCATATGATCGCTTTTCATGGGAGAGGTCCATATGGCCACCGAGGACTCCGAGCGGACCGCCGCCCGGCCTCCGAGCACCGTCCGGTCGCGACGCGGCGCCGCGTTCGCCATCTGGTACCTGCGGGTCGTCTCGTTCGTCAATTTCCTGAGCGCCGTCTGGGTCACCCTCGGCAACGACCTGCGCCGCCACAACACCGCGAACTACTTCACCCCGTACCTGCTCACGGCGGGCTTCTCCTCGGGCGTGGTCGCGCTCTTCCTGGCGGTCACCATGCGCCGGCGCAAGCGGGCCGCGTGGATCGTGAACCTGGTGGTGAGCGGTCTGCTGCTGCTCCTGTTCGCCCTGGTGATCATGTTCCCGGAGGTCCGGCAGTACCCGCAGAACTGGATCTCGCTGGCGCTGACCGCCGCCTTCGTCGGGGCGCTGCTCGTCGGCCGGCGCGAGTTCTACGCGAAGGGCGACCGGTCCAACCCGAAGCTGGCGGCCCTCGTCGCGATCGGCGGGCTGCTGATCACCTCGCTGCTCGCCGCGGGGCTGGTCGCCCTCACCAACACCGCGCACGACGAGTACCGGGCGACCTTCCTGGACCGGTGGCGCTACGGCGCCCTGCGGCTGGTCTCGGTCGCCGACAACGACGCCGCCTTCCCCGGGATCACCACGCCCGGCTGGGTCGACGTCACCATCAACATCCTCTCCACGCTGCTGCTGATCGCCGTCGTCTACGCGGCGTTCCGCTCCCGCCGGGCGGTCGACCCGATCACCCCCGAGGACGAGTCCCGGCTGCGGGCCCTGCTCGACCGGCACGGCGAGCGCGACTCGCTGGGCTACTTCGCGCTGCGCCGGGAGAAGAGCGTCATCTGGTCGCCCACCGGGAAGGCCGCCGTCATGTACCGGGTGGTGGGCGGGGTCTCGCTCGCCTCCGGCGATCCCATCGGCGACCCCGAGGCGTGGCCGGGGGCGATCGGGCCGTGGCTGGCCGAGGCCCGTGAGCACGGCTGGGTCCCGGCGGTGATGGGGGTGAGCGAGGAGGGCGGCACCGTCTACGCCCGGCACGGCCTGGACGCCCTGGAGCTGGGCGACGAGGCGATCGTGGAGACCGCCGACTTCACCCTGGAGGGGCGGGCGATGCGCACCGTGCGCCAGGCGTACAACCGGGTGCGGCGCGCCGGGTACGAGGTGACCGTCCGCCGCCACGCCGACATCCCCGAGGAGGAGATGGCCGAGCTGGTGCGCCGGGCCGACGACTGGCGCGACGGGGCGACCGAGCGCGGCTTCTCGATGGCGCTGGGCCGGCTCGGCGACCCGGCCGACGGGCGGTGCGTGATGCTGGAGTGCCGGGACGCCCCGGCCGCCGAGGGCGGCGCCCGGGGCGAGCTGCGGGCCGTGCTGAGCTTCGTCCCGTGGGGGCCGAACGGCCTCTCGCTGGACCTGATGCGCCGTGACCGGGACTCCGAGAACGGGCTGATGGAGTTCATGGTCATCGAGCTCCTCCAGCGGGCGCAGGAGATCGGGATCACCCAGGTCTCACTGAACTTCGCGATGTTCCGGTCGGTCTTCGAGAGGGGTTCGCGACTCGGCGCGGGACCGGTGCTGCGGCTGTGGCGTTCCCTGCTCAGCTTCTTCTCGCGCTGGTGGCAGATCGAGTCGTTGTACCGCGCCAACGCCAAGTACCGACCGATCTGGGAGCCGCGCTTCATGCTGTTCGAGAAGAGCTCCGACCTGCTGCGCATCGGCGTGGCGGCCGGGCGCGCCGAGGGGTTCCTGGAGGCGCCCGGCCTGCCCAAGTGGCTGCACCGCTCGCATCTCGGGACGCGTGGATGAGAACCGGGGGCCGGCTGCGCGCCGCGGCCCGCCGCGAGTGGGGCCCGCTCCTGGCCACGGTGCGCGCCGGGTTCGGCGCCGCCGGGGCGCGGGCGGTCCCGTTGGCGCTCGCCGCGGTCTGCCTGACGGCGCTGCTCCATGTGGTGCAGCGCCGTTCGTGGGGCTTCGGCGCGGTGCACGCCCTCGGGACGGTGCGGGCCGAGGACCCGCTGTGGGCGGCCCTGCTGCGCACCCCGCTGTCGCTGTTCGTGCCGGCGCCGGACCTGCCGGTGTGGGGTGCGCTGGCGCAGATCCTGGTGGTGTTCGGCATCGCCGAGATCTGTCTGGGCCGGTGGCGCACCCTGCTGATCGCGTACCTGGCGACGCTGGCCGGGACGCTGTACGCCCGGATCGGTGTCGCGCTCGGCCCGGACGGGCCGTTCGGGCTGCCCGCCTCCGACGCCCGGGTCGTCGACACCGGGCCCTCGGCGGCGGTGGTCGGCCTGGCCGTGTACCTCTGCTGGACGTACCGGGCCCGGTTCACCGGCTGTCTGGTGGTCGCGGCGATGGTGGCCGAGGTGTTCGTCAAGGACAACCTGGCGGGCAAGGAGCATCTGGCGGCGATCGCCGCGGTGCTCGTGCTGTGCGTCCGTACGACCGTCCGGGCCCGGCGGCGCCGGGGTCAGGGCCCGCGTCCGGGGAGCGGCGTCCGGTCCGGCGCGCCGCCGATCAGGTCCTGAAACCTGCGGCGGGGGCCCGCCCAGCGCACGTCGTGGTGGTAGGCGCGCAGCAGCGCGCGGGCGCGGGCGCGGTGGCGGTTCCGGTAGAAGCGCCTCGCCCACATGGAGGTCGGCCGAGCCAGCCGGAGCGCCCCCACCAGTGCGACGAACGGGACGAGGGTGCCGATGACCGCGAGCCGCGCCTTGCCCTTGAAGAGGGCGATCAGCACGAAGCCGAAGTTGACGAGCATGGTCAGGATCACGCCGAGCCGGTCCTGCTGCTCGTCGCCGCTCAGCTCGTTCACGCCCAGCGGCGAGAATCCGGCCAGGACCAGCAGGACCAGTGCGGTGGTGAGGACCACGGCCTCCACGCTCTTGCGCCCCTCCTCGGTCCAGTAGACGTCGTCGAGGTAGAGGATCAGGGCGAATTCGTCCAGCACCAGTCCCGCGCCCATGCCGAAGACCACCGCGCAGATTCCCGCCCCGAGGCCCTGGCGTCCGGCGGCGACCGCGCCGAACCCGCCGATCACGCTCAGCACCACTCCGGGGACGACGTGGTGGATGTGCATCCCGCCGGGCGTGATGTTGCGGAACGGGCCCTTCCCGGCCCGGATCATCCGGGTGACGACCCGGGTGACGGCGAAGGTGAGCACGAAGGCGGTCAGGGCGAGCAGCAGGGGCAGCTTCCCCGGCTCGACGATGTTCCGTTCGAACCAGTGACCCATGCCACCCACTCCTGATATGCCGTGTCTGCGGCGTCTTGTCCCGTCATGGGCAATCTATCGGCCGACGGCAGGGATTAGCCTGCGCGCCGTGACTTCCCTGAACAGCCACGGCGTGCGTTTCGCCTTCGGCACCCTGACGGTGCTTCCCGTCCGCGTCACCCGCTGGGACCGCGGGGCCGCCCGTGCCGGAATGCTGTGCGCGCCGCTCGCCGGTCTCGTCGTGGGGCTCGCCGCCGCGCTGCCCGGCGTCCTGGCGCTGCTGCTCGGCGCGGGCCCGCTGCTCGCCGCGGTCGTCTCGGCCGCGGTGCCCGCGGTGCTGACCCGGGGGCTGCATCTGGACGGTCTGGCGGACACCGCGGACGGCCTGGGCAGCGGCAAGCCGGCGGACGACGCCCTGCGGATCATGAAGCAGTCGGACATCGGGCCGTTCGGGGTGATCACCCTGCTGTTCGTGCTGCTGGCCCAGGTCGCGGCCCTGTACGAGCTGTACGGGCGGGGCTGGGCATACGGCGCGGCGGCGGCGGTCACGGCGGCGGTCGTGGCCCGGCTGGCGCTCACCCTGGCGTCCCGCCGGGGCGTGCCGCCGGCCCGCCCGGAGGGGCTGGGCGCGGCGGTGGCGTCCACGGTGCCGGTGGGGGGCGCGGTGGCGGTGGGGGCGGTGGTGGTCGCGGGCTGCGCGGGGGCCGGGGCGCTCCTCGGCGGGTACGGGGCGCCGCACCACGCGCTGGCCGCGCTGGCCGCGCCCGGTGCCGCCGAGCTCCTGCTCCGGCACTGCGTGCGACGCTTCGGCGGGGTGACCGGCGATGTCTTCGGCGCCCTGGCCGAGACCGCGGCGACGGCGGCCCTGGTGGTCCTGGCGCTCGGCTGAGCCCACCGGGCGGGACCGGCCGGGGCCGGCCGCCCGGGCGGCCGGGATCGCCAACGGCCCTTCTTCCACGGCCCGTCGGGCCCGGGCGGGGCCCGGAGCGGCCGCCCGGCGGCGAAGCCTTCACGCCACGCGGCCCCGCGGGCGGCCCGCCGCCGTGATCCCGCAGCAAGGGCGCGCGTAGGCTCGTTCCCGGCACATTGCGGCGGCGTCTACGATGCGCCGGGCACGGTCGGCCCACCCATCGACCGACAACGAACTCAACGGAAGCGAGATTTCACCACCGTGACTGCTCTCACTCTCAGCACTGCCGGTGCGGCGACGCTGCGCGCCGACGCACTCGTCGTGGGCGTCGCCAAGGGCTCCAAGGGGCCGGTCCTCGCGCCGGGCGCCGAGGCCGTGGACAAGGCGTTCGACGGAAAGCTCGCCACCGTCCTGGAAGCCCTGGGCGCCACGGGTGCCGAGGGCGAGGTGACCAAGCTCCCCGCGCCCGACGGCCTCAAGGTCCCGGTCGTCATCGCGGTCGGTCTCGGCTCCGCGGCCGAGAAGGACGGGGCGTACGACGCCGAGGCGCTGCGCCGGGCCGCGGGCTCCGCCGCCCGGGTCCTGGCCGGGGCGAAGAAGGCCGGCTTCGCGCTGCCCCTCGCGTCCGCCGGGGACGCCGGGGCGGTCGCCGAGGGCGCGCTCCTCGGCGCGTACGCCTTCACCGCGTACCAGGGCGGCGAGGACAAGGTCGCGCCCAAGGGCAAGAAGAACGGCAACGGCCCCAAGCTCCCGCTGGGCGAGGTCGCCCTGCTCGGCGGCAAGCCGCGCGACAAGGCGTTCAAGGCGGCCGTCGAGCGCGCCGGCGCGATCACCGAGGAGATCAACCGCGCCCGCGACCTGATCAACACCCCGCCGAACGACCTGTACCCCGAGTCCTTCGCCGCCGTGGCCACCGCCGCGGGCAAGGAGCACGGCATCAAGGTGCAGGTCCTCGACGAGAAGGCGCTCGTCAAGGGCGGCTTCGGCGGTCTGCTGGGCGTCGGCCAGGGCTCGTCCCACGGCCCGCGCCTGGTGAAGCTCGCCTACACGCACCCGAAGGCGGAGAAGACCCTGGCCCTGGTCGGCAAGGGCATCACCTACGACTCGGGCGGCATCTCGCTGAAGCCGGCCGGCCACAACGAGACGATGAAGTGCGACATGAGCGGGGCCGCCGCCGTGTTCGCCGCCGTCGTCGCGGCCGCCCGCCTGGGCCTCCGGGTCAACGTCACCGGCTGGCTGGCGCTCGCCGAGAACATGCCGTCGGGCAACGCCACCCGCCCCGGTGACGTGCTGCGCATGTACAGCGGCAAGACCGTCGAGGTCCTCAACACGGACGCCGAGGGCCGGCTCGTCCTCGCCGACGCGCTGACCCGGGCCTCCGAGGAGAAGCCGGACGCGATTGTCGACGTGGCGACCCTGACCGGTGCGATGGTGCTGGCGCTGGGCAACCGCACCTTCGGCATCATGGCGAACGACGACGCCTTCCGGACCTCGATCCACGAGATCGCCGAGGAGGTCGGCGAGGCGTCCTGGCCGATGCCGCTCCCCGCCGACCTGCGCAAGGGCATGGACTCCCCGACCGCCGACATCGCCAACATGGGCGAGCGGATGGGCGGCGGCCTGGTGGCCGGCCTGTTCCTGCAGGAGTTCGTGGGCGAGGGCATCACCTGGGCGCACCTGGACATCGCGGGCCCGGCCTTCCACGAGGGCGCACCGTACGGCTACACGCCCAAGGGCGGCACCGGTTCCGCCGTCCGCACGCTGGTCGGGCTGGCCGAGCGCACCGCCGCCGGGGACCTCGGCTGATCTCCGCAGCGACGTGCGGTACGGCCCCGGGCATACGTCCGGGGCCGTACGCGTTGCCTCCCACGGCGCCGTCGTACGGATCCGGCGGGGTTTCGCTCTGGACGAAATCAGCGCTCCAGTCCGTCTCCCGCACCGGCCTTCCCGGGCGGCGCCGCACACCCGGAATCACCCCCGCTCCCTACTTCGCGGTAACCCACCGGGACGGATGATCGTCCGCCCCGGACCCGGGCCCCGCGTCCCGCCGACCGTCAACAAGTGCGAAGATGGGTTCTCGGCAGGACAGGGCCCCCACCACAGGGCCGACATAACACAAAGCGGCCGAACACCAGCCGACCGGCCGGTCATCCCCCAGCGACGGGGCCCGGCGTACGGCGCACATGCATGGAGGACGTGACGTGGCGAACGACGCCAGCACCGTTTTCGACCTAGTGATCCTCGGCGGTGGTAGCGGCGGTTACGCCGCGGCCCTGCGCGGAGCGCAGCTGGGCCTGGACGTCGCTCTGATCGAGAAGGGCAAGGTCGGCGGCACCTGCCTGCACAACGGCTGCATCCCCACGAAGGCCCTGCTGCACGCGGGCGAGATCGCCGACCAGGCGCGCGAGTCCGAGCAGTTCGGCGTCAAGGCCACCTTCGAGGGCATCGACATCGAGGCCGTCCACAAGTACAAGGACGACGTGATCTCCGGCCTGTACAAGGGCCTGCAGGGACTCATCGCCTCGCGCAAGGTCACCTACATCGAGGGCGAGGGCCGGCTCTCCTCCCCCACCTCGGTGGACGTGAACGGCCAGCGCATCCAGGGCCGCCACGTGCTGCTCGCGACCGGCTCCGTGCCGAAGTCGCTGCCGGGCCTGGAGATCGACGGCAACCGCATCATCTCCTCGGACCACGCGCTGAAGCTGGACCGCGTCCCGAAGTCCGCGATCGTGCTCGGCGGCGGCGTCATCGGCGTCGAGTTCGCCTCGGCGTGGACGTCCTTCGGTACCGAGGTCACGATCATCGAGGGCCTGAAGCACCTCGTCCCGGTCGAGGACGAGAACAGCTCGAAGCTTCTCGAGCGCGCCTTCCGCAAGCGCGGCATCAAGTTCAACCTCGGCACGTTCTTCCAGAGCGCCGAGTACACGCAGGACGGCGTCCGCGTGACCCTCGCCGACGGCAAGACCTTCGAGGCCGAGGTGCTGCTGGTCGCCATCGGCCGCGGCCCGGTCTCGCAGGGCCTGGGCTACGAGGAGGCCGGGGTCGCGATGGACCGCGGCTACGTCCTCGTCGACGAGTACATGCAGACCAACGTGCCGACCATCTCGGCCGTGGGCGACCTGGTGCCGACCCTCCAGCTCGCGCACGTCGGCTTCGCGGAAGGCATCCTGGTCGCGGAGCGGCTGGCCGGTCTGAAGACCGTTCCGATCGACTACGACGGTGTCCCCCGGGTGACGTACTGCCACCCCGAGGTCGCCTCCGTGGGCATCACCGAGGCCAAGGCCAAGGAGCTCTACGGCGCGGACAAGGTCGTCGCTCTGAAGTACAACCTCGCGGGCAACGGCAAGAGCAAGATCCTCAAGACCGCGGGCGAGATCAAGCTCGTCCAGGTCAAGGACGGTGCCGTGGTCGGCGTCCACATGGTCGGTGACCGGATGGGCGAGCAGGTCGGCGAAGCCCAGCTGATCTACAACTGGGAGGCGCTGCCCGCCGAGGTCGCGCAGCTCATCCACGCCCACCCGACCCAGAACGAGGCGATGGGCGAGGCCCACCTGGCCCTGGCCGGGAAGCCCCTTCACTCCCACGACTGATCCAGTCGACCGGGCGCGACGACCGACCCACTTCCGCACTTTCGTAAGGAGCAACCGAAACCATGTCGGTTTCCGTAACCCTTCCGGCGCTCGGTGAGAGCGTCACCGAGGGCACTGTCACCCGCTGGCTGAAGGCCGAGGGCGAGCGCGTCGAGGCCGACGAGCCGTTGCTCGAGGTCTCGACCGACAAGGTCGACACCGAGATCCCGGCGCCCGCCGCCGGCATCCTCGCCTCCATCAAGGTCGCCGAGGACGAGACCGTCGAGGTCGGCGCCGAGCTGGCCGTCATCGACGACGGCACGGGCACGCCCGCCGCCGCCCCGGCCCCGGCCGCCGAGGCCGCTCCGGCTCCGGCTCCGGCCCCTGTCGCCGAGGCCCCCGCCGCCGAGGCCCCGGCCGCTCCGGCACCCGCCGAGGCTCCGGCCGCCGCCCCGGCCGGTGGCGCCGCCGGTACCGACGTCGTCCTGCCGGCGCTCGGCGAGAGCGTCACCGAGGGCACCGTCACCCGCTGGCTGAAGGAGGTCGGCGAGGAGGTCACGGAGGACGAGCCCCTCCTGGAGGTCTCCACGGACAAGGTCGACACCGAGATCCCGGCCCCGGTCTCCGGCACGCTGCTGGAGATCGTCGTCGCCGAGGACGAGACCGCCGAGGTCGGCGCCAAGCTCGCCGTCATCGGTGCCGCCGGTGCCGCTCCGGCGGCCGCCCCGGCCCCGGCGGCCCCGGCGCCCGCCGCGGCTCCTGCCCCGGCCCCGGCTCCGGCTGCTCCGGCACCCGCTGCCGCCGCTCCGGCTCCGGCCGCCCCGGCCGCTCCCGCGCCGGCCCCGGCCCCGGTGGCGCCCGCCGCCCCGGTCGCCGCTCCGGCTCCGGTGGCCCCGGCCGCTCCGGCGCCCGTCGCCGCCCCGGCCCCGGTCGCCCCGGTCGCCCCGGCCGCGCCCTCCGGCGACGACGGCGCGTACGTCACGCCGCTGGTCCGCAAGCTCGCCGCCGAGAACGGCGTCGACCTGGGCGCGGTCAAGGGCACCGGCGTCGGTGGCCGCATCCGCAAGCAGGACGTCGTCGCCGCCGCGGAGGCCGCCAGGGCCGCCGCGGCCGCTCCGGCTCCGGCCGCCGCCGCTGCTCCGGCCGCCTCGAAGGCGCCGAAGCTGGAGGCGTCCCCGCTGCGCGGCCAGACGGTCAAGATGACCCGCATGCGCAAGGTCATCGGCGAGAACATGATGAAGGCGCTGCACTCGCAGGCCCAGCTGACCTCGGTCGTCGAGGTCGACGTCACCAAGCTGATGAAGCTGCGCGCCCGTGCCAAGGACGCGTTCGCGGCCCGCGAGGGCGTCAAGCTGTCCCCGATGCCGTTCTACGTCAAGGCGGCGGCCCAGGCGCTGAAGGCCCACCCGGTCATCAACGCCCGGATCAACGAGGACGAGGGCACCATCACGTACTTCGACTCGGAGAACATCGGCATCGCCGTGGACGCCGAGAAGGGTCTGATGACGCCGGTCATCAAGGGTGCGGGCGACCTGAACATCGCCGGCATCTCGAAGAAGACCGCCGAGCTGGCCGGCAAGGCCCGCGGTGGCGGCCTGACGCCGGACGACATGTCCGGTGCCACCTTCACCATCAGCAACACCGGTTCGCGCGGTGCGCTGTTCGACACCGTCATCGTGCCCCCGAACCAGGCAGCCATCCTGGGCATCGGTGCCACCGTGAAGCGTCCGGCCGTCATCGAGACCGCCGAGGGCACCGTCATCGGCGTCCGCGACATGACGTACCTGTCGCTCTCCTACGACCACCGTCTGGTGGACGGCGCGGATGCCGCCCGTTACCTGACCGCGGTCAAGGCGATCCTGGAGGCCGGTGAGTTCGAGGTCGAGCTCGGCCTCTGAGCAGCACCGCTGTAACCAGCCTCACCAGCGGCGCCCCCGTCCGGACCCCTTCCGGACGGGGGCGCCGCCGTATTGTCTAGAGCGTGTCCGGTCGTGCGGACAGCACCGCTCTGTCTCCGAAGGAGCCCCTCATGACCCCGCCCGTCGTCCACTCGCTGCGCGAACAGATCCGCGAGCACATCGTGGACGGGATCGTCAGCGGGCGCTGGAAGCCCGGTGAGCGGATCGTGGAGCGCCGGATCGCCACCGAGCTGGAGGTCAGCCAGACCCCCGTGCGCGAGGCCCTGCGGGAGCTGGAGACGCTCCGGCTGATCGAGTCGGCGCCCAACAAGGGCGTACGGGTCCGCAATCTCACCGCGGCCGACCTGGAGGAGAGCTATCCGGTCCGGGCCGGTCTGGAGCAGATCGCGGCGGAACTGGCCGCCCCGTCCCTCGGCGAGGACTGCTCGCTCCTGACGCCCCACGTGACGGCCCTCTACGAGGCGGACCGGCTGGCCGACGGCGAGGCGCAGGTGCGGCACACCGTGGCCTTCCACCGCGAGATGGTGCGGGCCGCCGGGAACGCCGTGCTGCTGCACACCTGGGAGGGGCTGGGCATCGAGGTGTTCACCGCCCTGTCGATCCGGTGGCTGGGCACCGTGCAGAAGTCGTACGCGGAGGAGCACGAGGCGCTCATCGAGGCGTTCCTGCGCAAGGACCCGGAGATCGGCGTGCTGGTCAAGGCACACGTGCTCGGCTGCGCCCCGCGCGCCTGAGGTCCCGGGGCGCGAGGGTCGCGAGGCCGCTCCGGAGCCCGTCCGGGTACCTCGGGAGGGTGTACGCATCTGTCGTGAGGGGCGCTCTTCCGTGCAGATGGGCGCCCCTTTTGCGCACTAAATCCCGTCACCCCGTGCCCCGTTTCGCGGCACCGAATGCCAATTTCTTCATATCGAGAAGTTTTGCCCTTCACCCTTTGATCGATCATCGATCGGCGTCCTACAGTTCACTTCGTGGGCCCACCGGCCCCATCGCCCTGTCCTGCCAGTCAGGGCCTTCTCCACCCCCCTCCACTCCGGAAGGCGGCGATCATGACCGACCCCGTAGGAAAGCTTCCGAGCGAGCTCGACCAGCTCCCGGACCGTGACCCCGAGGAGACCGCCGAATGGGCGGCCTCCCTGGACGCCGTCACCAAGGCCGCGGGCCCGCACCGCGCCGCGTACCTGATGCGGCGCTCGCTGGAGCACGCCGAGGGCGCCGGTCTCGCGCTGCCCAAGTTGCTGGAGACCGATTACGTCAACTCCATCCCGACCGCCGCCGAGCCCGCGTTCGACGGCGACCTGGAGATGGAGTCCCGGATCACCGCCTGGAACCGCTGGAACGCGGCCGCGATGGTCACCCGCGGCTCCCGCTTCGGCGTCGGCGGCCACATCGCCACGTTCGCCTCGGCGGCCTGGCTGTACGAGACCGGCTTCAACCACTTCTTCCGCGGCAAGGAGGGGGACGGCTCCGGCGACCAGCTCTACATCCAGGGCCACGCCTCCCCCGGCATCTACGCCCGCGCCTTCCTCGACGGCCGGCTGAGCGAGCAGCAGCTCGACAACTTCCGCCAGGAGGCGGGCGGCGACGGCCTGCCCTCCTACCCGCACCCGCGGCGGCTGCCCTGGCTGTGGGAGTTCCCCACCGTGTCGATGGGCCTCGGCCCGCTGTCGGCGATCTACCAGGCGCGCTTCAACCGCTACCTCGCCAACCGCAACATCAAGGACACGTCGAACTCGCACGTCTGGGCCTTCCTCGGTGACGGCGAGATGGACGAGCCCGAGTCGACCGCCGCCCTCGCGCTGGCGGCCCGCGAGGGCCTCGACAACCTGACCTTCGTCATCAACTGCAACCTGCAGCGCCTCGACGGCCCGGTCCGCGCGAACTTCCGGGTGGTCCAGGAGCTGGAGGGCGCCTTCCGCGGGGCCGGCTGGAACGTCGTCAAGACGCTCTGGGGCAGCGCCTGGGACGAGCTGTTCCGCCTGGACACCACCGGTGCGCTGGTCCGCCGGCTCAGGGAGGTCCCGGACGCGCAGTTCCAGACGTACCAGACCCGCGACGTCGCCTACATCCGCGAGCACTTCTTCGGCGCCGAGCCCGCGCTCGTCGAGCTGGCCAAGCTGCTCACCGACGCGAAGATCGCCGAGTGCTTCTACACCTCGCGCGGCGGCCACGAGGCCCGCAAGGTGTACGCGGCGTACCGGGCGGCCCTGTCGCACAAGGGCGCGCCGACCGTGATCCTCGCGCAGACGGTGAAGGGCTTCACGCTCGGCAAGGGCTTCGAGTCCAAGAACGCCAACCACCAGATGAAGAAACTGTCGGTGGACGAGTTCAAGGACATGCGCGAGCTGCTCGGCCTGCCGATCCCGGACAGTGCGTTCGCCGACGGCCTGGTGCCCTACGGCCACCCGGGCGCGGACTCCCCCGAGGTCCGCTACCTCCAGGAGCGCCGGGCCGCCCTCGGCGGCCCCGCCCCGGCCCGCCGGGTGCACGCGGTGGCGCTGCCCGAACCGGAGGAGCGCGCGTTCAAGGCCCTGTACAAGGGTTCCGGCAAGCAGGAGATGGCCACCACCATGGCCTTCGTCCGCCTGGTCAAGGACCTGATGCGGGACAAGCAGACCGGCAGGCGCTGGGTGCCCATCGTCCCGGACGAGGCCCGCACCTTCGGCATGGAGTCGCTGTTCCCGTCGGCCGGCATCTACTCGCCGCTGGGCCAGACCTACGAGCCGGTCGACCGCGACCAGCTGATGTACTACAAGGAGGCCAAGGACGGCCAGATCCTCAACGAGGGGATCACCGAGGCCGGGGCCATGGCCGACTTCATCGCCGCCTCCACGTCGTACGCGACGCACGGCGAGACGATGATCCCGTTCTACATCTTCTACTCGATGTTCGGCTGGCAGCGGACCGGCGACCAGATGTGGCAGCTCGCCGACCAGCTCGGCAAGGGCTTCATCGTCGGCGCCACGGCGGGCCGCACGACGCTGACCGGTGAGGGCCTCCAGCACGCGGACGGCCACTCGCAGCTGATCGCGGCCACCAACCCGGCCTCGCTCAACTACGACCCGGCGTTCGCGTACGAGATCGCGGTGATCGTCAAGGACGGTCTGCGCCGGATGTACGGCCCCGAGGCCGAGAACGTCTTCTACTACCTGACGGTCTACAACGAGCCGAAGCCGCAGCCCGCGATGCCGGAGGGCGTCGAGGAGGGCATCGTCAAGGGCCTCTACCGCTTCAAGGAGGGCGTGCCGGCGTCCGCGGACGCGCCGCGCGTGCAGCTGCTGGCCTCCGGCACGGCGATCCACTGGGCCCTGGAGGCGCAGGAGTTGCTGGCCGCGGACTGGGGTGTGACGGCCGACGTCTGGTCCGCCACGTCCTGGGGCGAGCTGCGCCGCGAGGCGCTGGAGTGCGACGAGGCGCTGCTCCGCGGGGAGCAGCGGGTGCCGTACGTGAGGCGGGCGCTGGAGGGCGCCCCCGGTCCGGTCCTCGCGGTCAGCGACTGGATGCGTCAGGTCCCGGACCAGATCAGCCAGTGGGTGGAGCAGGACTGGTCCTCGCTCGGCACGGACGGCTTCGGTCTGTCGGACACCCGTGACGCGGCCCGCCGCCACTTCGGCGTGGACGCGCGGTCGATCACGGTCGCGGCCCTGGCCCAGCTGGCCCGGCGCGGCGAGGTCGGCGCGAGTGCGGTCAAGGAGGCCCGGGAGCGCTACGGGCTCTGATCCGTGACGACGCGGTGGCCGGGCATGTCCCGGCCACCGCTTCCCGCTTTCGGCCACCGGCCCGTCTCCGGTCGGGGGCGGGGCGGGCCGACGGCCACAATGGGCCGCATGCGTGCCGCCCGTCTCATCAAAATGGTGCTGCTCCTGCAGTCCCGCCCCGCCATGACCGCCGCCGAACTCGCCCGTGAGCTGGAGGTGTCCGAGCGGACCGTCACCCGGGACGCGCAGGCGCTGTCCGAGGCGGGCGTCCCGGTGTACGCGGACCGGGGCCGGGCCGGCGGCTACCGGCTGATCGGCGGGTACCGCACGCGCCTCACCGGCCTCGCCCGCACCGAGGCCGAGGCCCTCTTCCTCTCCGGGCTGCCGTCCGCCCTGCGCGACATGGGGCTGGAGGACGCCGCGTCCGCCGCCCGGCTCAAGGTCTCGGCGGCCCTGCTCCCCTCGTTGCGGGACGCCTCCGACAGCGCCGCCCGGCGCTTCCATCTGGACGCTCCCGCCTGGTACCAGGAACCGGCCACCCCCGAACTGCTGCCGGCCCTCGCCGAGGCGGTCTGGGACGACCGGCTCGTCCGGGCCCGCTACTGCCGCCGGGACGGCGAAGTGGAGCGGGAGATGGCCCCGTACGGCCTCGTGCTGAAGGCGGGGGTCTGGTACCTCTGCGCCCGGGTGGCGGACGACTTCCGGGTGTACCGGATCGACCGGTTCTCGGCCGTCGAGGTGTCGGACGAGCGGTTCGGGCGCGACGAGCGGTTCGACCTGCCGAGCTTCTGGGACGAGCGGGCCGCCCAGTTCGCCCGGTCGCTGCTGCGGGCCGAGGTGACGGTGCGGCTGTCGCCGGAGGGCGTACGCCGGCTGCCGCACACGATGGACCGGTCGGCGGTCCGGGAGGCGCTGGAAGCGGCCGGTCCGGCCGATGCCGAGGGATGGATCGCCGTCACCCTGCCGGTCGAGTCCCTGGAGGTGGCCTACGGCCAACTGCTGGCGCTGGGACCGGAGTCGGAGGTCCTGGAACCGGCCGCCCTGCGGGACCGTTTCGCCGCGGCGGCCGAGCGGCTGCGCGACCTCTACCGCTGAAGGCCGTCCGGTGGGCCGGCGGGCCGCCCTCCCCGTGTCCGCGTGCGCCGCCCGCTGCCAGGGCCGATGCTTGATCCGTGATGGACGAGACGGAGTTCTGGGAGATCGTCGACAGCACCCGCGAGGCCGCCGAGGGCGATCCCGAGGACCAGGCCGACCTGCTCGTCGAGCGGCTGGTGCGGCTCGATCCGGAGGCGGTGCTGGACTTCGCCAGACACTTCGAGGCCCGTTACAACCGCGCCTACCGCTGGGACCTGTGGGGGGCCGCCGCCGTGCTGCTGGGCGGCGCGGGCGACGACGCCTTCGACTGGTTCCGCTGCTGGCTGATCGGCCAGGGCCGGGAGGTCTTCGAGGGGGCCCTGCACGATCCGGACTCCCTCGCCGAACTCCTCGACGACTTCGACGAGGAACTCGACGGGGATGCCGAGGACCTCGGCTACGCCGCCGACGAGGCGTACGAGCAGCTCACCGGCGTGGTCGCCCCGGACCTCGGCCTGCCGCCCCAGGCGCCGGAGCCGGAGGGCACCCCGGTCGACTTCGAGGACGAGGCATCCCTGGCGGCGCGCTTCCCCGCACTCTGGGAGCGGTTCGGACCGCGCTGAACGGACCCTCCGCCCCCGCCACCGCGTCATGGACGGTGTCCTCCTGCCGCGCGACGGACGGTGGCCCCGTCACCGCGGCACGGCCGGCGGGGCCCACGGCTCCGTCAGAAGTGGGTTCCGCCGTCGACTCGGATCTCCGTACCGGTGATGAACGCGCCGTCCTCGGAGCCGAGCATCGCGACGACGCCCGCGACGGTGTCCGGACTGGCGAAGCCCGCCCCGAGCGCCGGGGCCAGCTTCATGAACAGCGACATGTCGGCGTCGGCGGGCAGCCCCGGTCCGGTGCCGCTGGTCATGTCGGAGGAGATCGAGCCGGGGGCGACGGCCACCACCCGCAGCCCCTGCTTGCTGTACTCGCTCGCCAGCGCGTGCGTCATGGACTGGATGCCGCCCTTGCTCGCCGCGTACGCCGACATGTAGGGGTGCGCGAAGCTCGCCGAGGTGGACGAGAAGTTCACGACGACCGGGGCGTCACCGGCCAGCAGGGCGGGTATCGACTCGCGGATCATCAGGAACGTACCGGTGAGGTTGACCGCGATGATCTTGTTGAAGAACTCCAGCGACGTCTTGTGCGTGTGCTCGGAGCGCAGGATCCCGGCCGCGTTGACCAGGACGTCGAGCCCGCCGAGGGTCTGCACGGCGGAGGCGACCCCCGCCCGGACCGCGGCCTCGTCCGAGATGTCGAGGACCAGGGTCGTCAGGCGTCCGTCGGTGCCGTTCTCCACCGCCGTCGCGCGCGTCGCCGCCAGGCCCGCCTCGTTGACGTCGGCGGCGACGACCAGGCCGCCCTCGGCGAGTACCCGGTGGACGGTGGCCTGTCCGATGCCGGAACCGCCACCGGTGACGAGTACGCGGCGGCCTTCGTAGCGGTTCATCTCTGATCTCTCCCGATCGGTATGTGCTGTCCGGGACGGCCCCGTGACCGTCCGGCCGACCACCACCGTACGCCTGGGTGGCACGTTTTGCCACAATGACATTTCGTGCACACTTTTCGCTCGGCGCGGTGATCACCGGAGTAATCTCCTGTCGGTGAACACCGAGCCGAGCCACCCCTCCCTCACCGAGCGCCGCAGGGCCGCGACCCAGCTGGAGATCGCGCGGGCCGCCGCCGCGCTGTTCGCCGAGAACGGCCCCGACGGCACCACGGCGGAGGACATCGCCCGCCGGGCGGGCGTGGCGCTGCGCACCTTCTACCGGTACTTCCGCTCCAAGCAGGACGCGGTGGGCCCGCTGCTCTCCGGCGGCGCCGAGCGCTGGCGGGCGCTGCTGGAGGCGGCCGCCCCGGGGGACGCGCCGGCCGCGACCCTGGAGCGGGCGGTCGCCGAGGCGCTCCGGGCGCCGGACGCGCACGCCGCCGAGCAGCTCGGCTGGACGCGCGGGCTGCTGCGGGCGGCGGAGCGGGACCCGGCCCTGCGGGCCGTCTGGTACCGGGTCAATCAGGATTCGGAGGAACGGCTGCTGCCGGTGCTGGCCCGGCTCCTGGGCGGCGGGGCGGACCCGTTGGAGGTCCGGCTCGCCGCTGCCGCCGCCACGGCCGCGGTGCGGGTGGCGCTGGAGACCTGGGCGCGGACGGACGCGCCGACGAGCGGTCCCGGCTCGCCCGCCGAGCTCGCGGTGCGCTGTCTGCGCGAACTCATGGGCGGTATGCGGCTGTTCACGGGCCGGCCCGACGAGGACCGGCCGGGAACGGGCGACTGACAGGACGTCACCGGCCGCGGAGGGGCCGGTCGAGGAGGGGCCGGCCGGAAACGGGCGGCCGACGGAACGTCACCGGTCGAGCGAGCGCCCCATCATGACGTCGTCGACGTAGCGGCCGTGCAGGAAGAACTCGCCGGGCAGCACGCCCTCGACGACGAAGCCCTCCGACTCGTACAGGGCACGCGCGGGCGTGTTGTGGCCGAGCACCCGCAGGGTCATCCGGTTCGCCCCCTCGGCGCGCGCCGCCGCGAACGCGGCCCGCAGCAGCCCCCTGGCGACGCCCTTGCCGCGCGCCCGGTCGGCCACGGCCAGGCCCTGTATCTGCCGGACGTGCGCGTTGCAGGCCAGTGGCGTCGGCGGGACCAGCCGGAGGTAGCCGACGGGCTCCGACTCGCCCACCAGCTCGGCCACCAGGAAATCCTCGGGGCGGTGCCGGTCGTCGAAGAAGGGGCTGTACGGCGGTTGCGGCTTCGGCGTCACGGCGTGCAGCGTCGACCAGGTGTCGCGGTCGAGTTCGGCGAGGGCGTCCTCGTCGGAGGAGACCGCGGTGCGGATCGAGAACAGCGGGTTCCCGTGCGTGTACGTGTGCTTCTCGGGCATGCGCGCCACTGTGCCACGCCGCGCTTCACCCGGTCAGCCCGAATTCTCCGCCGGAGCACCGCCGCGCGCGGCCGTATCGACACATCGGCACATCGGTGCGTCGACACGTCGGTACGACGGCGCGCACGACGGCGGGCGGGCCGTGCGGGGCTCGTTGGCCCGGTCGGCGGCGCGTGCCGGAGCCGCTGCGGCAGGATGGACCCATGCTGCACTCCCGTATCGCTGTCACCGGAGCATCCGGACTCATCGGAGCGGCGCTGGTGCGCTCGCTGCGGACCGACGGGCACGAGGTGGTACGCCTCGTGCGGCGCCCGGCGCGGACCGGGGACGAGGTGGAATGGGACCCCCGGCGCGGTTACGTCGACGTGGCGGGCCTGGTGGGCTGCGACGCCGTCGTCCACCTCGCCGGGGCCGGGGTCGGCGACCGGCGCTGGACCTCCGCGTACAAGCGGGAGATCCGGGACAGCCGGGTGCTGGGGACGACGGCGATCGCCGAGGCGGTCGCCTCGCTGGACACGCCCCCGAAGGTGCTGCTGTCCGGCTCGGCCATCGGCTACTACGGCGACACCGGGGACCGCGCCGTCGACGAGGGCGCCCCGGCCGGCGAGGGGTTCCTGCCGTCCGTCTGCGTGGAGTGGGAGGCGGCCACCGCCGCCGCCCAGGAGGCGGGCGTGCGGACGGTGCACGCCCGCACCGGCCTGGTCGTCGGCCGCGAGGGCGGGGCCTGGGGCCGGCTCTTCCCGCTGTTCCGCGCGGGGCTCGGCGGTCGGCTGGGCAACGGGCGCCAGTACTGGAGCTTCATCTCGCTGCACGACGAGGTCGCGGCCCTGCGCCACATCCTGGACACCGAGTCGCTGTCGGGTCCGGTGAACCTGACCGGGCCGGATCCGGTCACCAACGGCGAGGTGACGGCCGCGATGGGGCGGGTGCTGCACCGCCCCACGCCCTTCGCCGTGCCCGCCCCGGCCCTGCGGATCGTCCTGGGCGACTTCGCCGACGACGTACTGGGCAGTCAACGGGTGCTGCCCGGGCGGCTGTTGGACTCGGGCTTCGTGTTCGCCTTCCCGGGCATCGACGAGGCGATCCGCGCGGCACTGCGCTGAACGCACCGGTGCGGGCGCCGTACGGAACACACCGGCGCCGTACCGATGGGCCCCGGCGGCGCGCCGGGAATGCACCGGCGTACGCCGGACCGCGCACCCCGCGCGTCCCCGGACCACGCACCTCGCGCGGAATCGGACGCGGATGCGACCCCGTGCAACGGTGCCCCCGGCGCGCGCGACTGCGACCCGGTCGGCGGCCCTCCTAGCCTCCTTGCGAACTCGGGCATTCCGGGGGCCTGTCGGGGGCAAGAGCCTCCCAGTAGTTGCGCCGACTCGGGGAGGGGCACGTGCTCAGCTCGGCACATCGCGCGGACGTCGTCATCATCGGGGCCGGGATCGCCGGCCTGTCAGCAGCCCACCGTCTGACCGGCGCGGGGGTGAGTGTCAGCGTTCTGGAGGCCGGCCCCCGGGTCGGCGGCCGGATGACCACGGCCGAGCTGGACGGCTTCCGGCTCGACCACATCGGCCCGCTCCTCAGCACCTCCTGCCCGGAGCTGCGCACGACGCCCGGCCTGGAGGGGCTGGCGCTGCGCACCTTCGCCCCGGGGGTCCTCGTCCACAGCGAGGGCCGCCAGTACCGGACCGGCGACGCGCGGGGCGCGCGGGGCGCATTCAAGGCAGCGCGCGCCCTCGCAAGCGCCCCCAGGCCGCCGATGGGCGGGCCGATCGACCAGGCCCGGCTGGGCGCCGCGCTGTCCCGGCTCGCCGCCACACCGACCGCCCGCATCCTCGCCCGGCCCGAACAGACGGCGCTCGCCGCCCTGTCCCACCGCGGACTGCCCTCCCGCACGGTCAACGGCTTCCTCCGCCCGCTGCTCTCCGCGCTGCTCGGCGACCCTGCTCTCAGCACGTCCAGCCGGTGCGCCGATCTCGCCCTGCGCGGCTACGCGCGCGGCCGGCTGTGCGCGCCCGAGGGCGGCTCGGGCACCCTGCCCGACCTGCTCGCGGCCTCGCTGCCGCCCGGCACGGTACGTACCGGCGTGCACGTCACGGCCGCCGACATCACCTCGGTCCGCACCAAGGAGCACGGCGAACTGGGCTGCCGTTCCCTGCTGTTGGCGACCGGCGCCGGGGCCGCCGCCGAACTGCTGCCGGGGCTGCGGATGCCGTCCTTCCATCCGGTGACGGTCCTTCACCACACCGCCCCCGTCGCCCCGCCGACCGGCGCCTCGCTGCTGCTGGACGCCGACCGCTCGGGGCCGGTCGCGCACACCGCGGTGATGAGCGCGGTCGACCCCTCGCGCGCGCCGCGCGGCCGGACGCTGATCAGCTCGACGGTGCTCGGCCCCCCGCCGGCCGACCTGGACCGCACGGTCCGCGCCCATCTTGCCGCGCTGTACGGCACCCCCACCGACGACTGGGAGCTGCTGACCTCCCACCACGACCCCGAGGCGATACCCGCGATGCCGGCCCCGCACGACCCGCGCCGCCCGGTCCGGCTGCTCTCCGGCCTGTACGTGTGCGGCGACCACCGCGACACCAGCTCGGTCCAGGGCGCGCTGCTCTCGGGCCGCCGCGCGGCCGACGCGATCCTCACCGACCTGGGCGTACGGCCGGGGCGCGGCAGCGGAACGGGGCTGCCCGAGGCCGCGTAGCCGGGGCCGGACGGGACGCGTCCGGCGGTTCCGTCGTCCGCCGCCCGGGCCCCGGCACCGCACCGGGTCTCACCCCAGCGCGGCGACCCGTTCGCGGTAGTTCCGCACGGCGGCCGCGTCCCGGTACGGCTCCAGGCGGCGCTCGAAGTCCCGTACGTACTCCGTCGCCCGGACCGAGCGCATCTCCGCGGCCTGCTGGGCGGCCTCCGCGCCGAGCGCGCACGCCTGGTCCAGTTCGCCGAGCCCGAGCCGGGCGGAGGCCAGCACCACCCGGCAGAACAGCCGGCTGCGGGCGTACGCCGGGGAGCGCAGCTGGAGCGAGCGCTCCGCGTGCTGGGCCGCGGCCCGGTGCTGCTGCAGGTCGCGGTGGCAGTGGCCGAACTCGTCGGCCAGCTGGGCCTCGTCGAAGTACCGCGCCCAGTGCGGCACCTCGTCCCCGGACCGGGCGGTCTCCAGCGCGTGTTCCGCCCGCGCCAGCGAGGTGGTGCAGGCCCTGGCCTCGCCGAGCACGCCGTGGGCGCGCGCCTCGACGGCGTGCAGCAGGGCCTGGACGACGGGCGGCGCCGAGGAGCCGATGCCCTGCTGGGCCACCCGGGCCAGCTGCACGGCCTCCCTGCCGTGGCCGAGGTAGACCGCCTGCCGACTCATGGTCATCAGGACGTAGCTGCCGTACGCGCGGTCGCCCGCGGCCTGGGCGAGCCGCAGGGCCTGCACGAAGTACCGCTGGGCCAGGCCGTGGGCCGCGATGTCGTAGGAGGTCCAGCCGGCCAGCCGGGTCAGGTCGGCGGCGGCGGAGAAGAGCCGGCGCCCGGTGGCCTCCCCGTACGTGCCGCGGAGCATCGGCTCCGCCTCGTGCTCCAGGTAGCGGACGAGTGCCTGCCGGGCGTGGCCGCCGCCGTAGGTGTTGTCGAGGGCGCGGAAGAGTTCGCCGACCGAGCGCAGCGCGGCCACGTCGCCGCTGCCGACCCGCTGGCCGGGTCCGCGTTCGGTCCGCTGGCGGGGGACGCCGGGGGTGTCCAGCGGGCCGGGGACCACCGGGGGCACGGGCGCCCCGGGGGGTGCGGACGGGCCGGGGGGCCTGGAGGGCACGGGTCCGCGGGGTCCGCCCCGGCCGGGGCCGGGCGCCATGGCCCCGCCGGGACCAGGCATCCCGTACGTCCCGTACGTCCCGCGCGCCCCCGGCACCCCGCGTGCACCCATGGGGCCGCCGGGGCGCACGGAGCCGCCCGGTTCGGCGGTTCCCACCGCCCCGCCCGTCCCGTGGGCGCCACCGGCCCCGTCGTGCGCCGGGGGCGCGGGTTCGCCGCCCCGTCCCACCCACTCGTCGGCCCGTCCGATCAGCCAGTCCCTGCTGGGCACGACGAGTCCGGCGGGGGTGAAGGCGATCTTGCGCAGTTCCGCGTTGCTGCCCGAGTCCTTGCGCCACAGCCCGCTGACGATGTCGACCGCCTCCGCGGGCGTGGCCGCGAACTCCAGGCCGGCGTAGACCGGGGCGCACGCGTCGAGGCCCAGGTCCTGCGCGGAGAGGCGGCGGCCGAGCCGCCGGGTGAAGACCTCGGCGATCAGCGCGGGGGTGGTGCCGCGGGGCTGCTGGCCACGCAGCCAGCGGGTCACGGAGGTCTTGTCGTACCGCAGGTCGAGGCCGTGTTCGAGGCCGAGTTGGTCCACCCTGCGGGCGAGGCCGGCGTTGGAGAATCCGGCCTCGGTGATGAGCGAGGCGAGTCGGCGGTTGGGGGTGCGCTGCGGAGGTCGTTCCGACATCAGCTGTACGGTCTCCTGCCTTCGGGGCCGGTCGGCCAGCCCTTATGGAACGGCGCGAATTTAGCGGCCTCCGTGCCCGTCACAGCTCCCTTCGCTTCACTTTCATCCGATCGTGTGAGGATTGAGGGCGGCGCTGACGGGTAGGACCTGCCGGGCCTCCGCCCCGGAACCGGTCGTACAGTGGCCGGGGGCGTGATCCAGTGCATGGTGGCGCGGGCCCGGGCACCTCCCGGCTCCCGGCACCGCTAGTAGGAGGGCATCTGTCGTGGCTGAGCTTCGGTTCGTCCGGCTGGGATTCGGCGAGGAAGCCGTCGACTACCAGGAGGCATGGCAGAAGCAGCGCGAGGTGCACGCGGCCAGGTTCGAGGACGCCGTCCCGGACACCTGTCTGCTGCTGGAACACCCGCCCGTGTACACCGCCGGGCGGCGCACGACCGACAGCGAGCGCCCGCTGGACGGCACCCCGGTCATCGACGTGGACCGCGGCGGCAAGATCACCTGGCACGGCCCCGGGCAGCTGGTCGGCTACCCGATCCAGAAGCTGCCCCGCCCGGTGGACGTGGTCGCGCACGTGCGCCGGCTGGAGGACGCGCTGATCCGCACCGCGGCCGAGTTCGGCGTGGAGACCACCCGGGTCGAGGGCCGCAGCGGCGTCTGGGTGCTCGGCGACCCGGTCGAGGACCGCCCGTCGCTCGGCGGCCTCTCGCTCGACTTCGACCCCCGGCTCCAGGACGAGGAGTTCGACGCGCGGCTGAACGGCCCCGAGTACGCCCCGTCCAACGCCGGCCAGCGCCGCGAGGACCGCAAGCTGGCCGCGATCGGCATCCGGGTGGCCAAGGGCGTGACCATGCACGGCTTCTCGTTCAACGTGAACCCGGACAACACCTGGTTCGACCGGATCGTGCCGTGCGGCATCCGGGACGCGGGCGTCACCTCGCTCGCGTACGAGCTGGGCCGCGACATCACCATCGCGGAAGTGCTCCCGGTCGTCGAGAAGCACCTCAAGGACGTCCTGGAGAACGCGCACCTGGCGCCGCGCGTCGTCGAACGGCCGGCGGATGCAGTGGCCACGGCATGACACTCTGGAGGGCCGACGGGGAATAGGGCCTGCCGGCCACAGGTTGGCCAGACGTAAAGCCGTCTGAACCACGGGCGTACCCTGGTGTTCGCCGAAGAATCCAATGCAGTGAAAGCAAAGGGGAGTGCCGAAGTGTCCGCTGTCGCACCCGACGGACGCAAGATGCTTCGCCTGGAGGTCCGGAACAGCCAGACCCCCATCGAGCGCAAGCCCGAGTGGATCAAGACCCGGGCGAAGATGGGCCCCGAGTACAACCAGCTGCAGAAGCTCGTGAAGAGCGAGGGACTGCACACGGTGTGCCAGGAGGCCGGCTGCCCCAACATCTTCGAATGCTGGGAGGACCGCGAGGCCACCTTCCTCATCGGCGGCGACCAGTGCACCCGGCGCTGCGACTTCTGCCAGATCGACACGGGCAAGCCGCAGGCACTGGACCGGGACGAGCCCCGCAGGGTCGGCGAGTCCGTCGTCACGATGGACCTGAACTACGCCACCATCACCGGCGTCGCGCGCGACGACCTGGAGGACGGCGGCGCCTGGCTGTACGCGGAGACCGTGCGCCAGATCCACGCGCTGACCGCCGGGCGGGAGGCCGGCCGCACCAAGGTCGAGCTGCTGATCCCCGACTTCAACGCGGTCCCCGAGCAGCTCGCCGAGGTCTTCTCCGCGCGCCCCGAGGTGCTCGCGCACAACGTGGAGACGGTGCCGCGGATCTTCAAGCGGATCCGCCCCGGCTTCCGCTACGAGCGCTCCCTGGAGGTCATCACGCGGGCCCGCGAGGCCGGTCTGGTGACCAAGTCGAACCTGATCCTCGGCATGGGCGAGACCCGCGAGGAGGTCAGCGAGGCGCTCCGGGACCTGTACGAGGCGGGGTGCGAGCTGATCACGATCACGCAGTACCTGCGCCCCTCCGTGCGCCACCACCCGGTCGAGCGCTGGGTGAAGCCGCAGGAGTTCGTGGAGCTGAAGGACGAGGCCGACGAGATCGGCTACTCCGGCGTGATGTCCGGGCCGCTGGTCCGTTCCTCGTACCGTGCCGGGCGGCTCTTCCAGCAGGCGATCGAGCGCCGGGAGACCGCCGCCGCGGCGCCCGCCGTGTGAATCCGAGCACAAGAAGCTACCGAGCAGTAATAGCTGGTCCGGCGCGGCCCGTACGCTCTCCGCAGGTCGGGGGCGCGTATGGGCCGCGCCGACGTGCGCGGCGCCCGGATCGAGGTTTCATTGGTGTTTGACCGACTGGTCATGCGCTGGTAACACCGAGCAATGACGCTGGGTTCACACGGGCGCAGTGGCTCGCGGTGGCCGTCCGGCCGCCACCGGCCCTGTCCCCCCGTGCCCCGCGCCCGCCACCCATTCCGCGCAACGCAGTCCCGGGCACGTTCGCCCCGGGCAGCTGAGTCCACGCAACTCAGTCCGCACATCCGCTCCGAGGAGATTTCCACGATGCAGGCCGTGCCGGTACGCGCCACTGCCATCCCTTCCGTCACCACTGCCCTCCGCGCCGTCGAGTCGCTGCTCCTGGGCGGCGGTCAGCGCACCGCCCGACGCAACGCCTGGAACGCGGTCGTGGAGGACCGCCGCCGGGCCAAGGACAGGGTCGAGACCGAGTACGTACTGGAGGCCGCGGCCGACCACCGTTCCTAGGCCACGTAAACTTCTGTGCATGGCGAGGAAGGCAAACACTGAAGGCGCGGACAGCGCCGAGAACGCGGGGCGGCTCAAGCAGATCGCCCTGACCTACAAGATGGCCAAAAGGACCGATCCCAAGGTCGGTCTCGTCGTCGCGGGCGTGGGAATCGTCACCTTCGGTGTCCTTCTCGGGGTCGGCTTCCTGATCGACCACCCGGTCTACCTGGGCATCCTGGGCTTCGTGCTGGCCCTCCTCGCGATGGCGATCGTCTTCGGACGGCGTGCCGAGCGGGCCGCCTTTGGACAGATGGAGGGGCAGCCGGGCGCCGCCGCGGCCGTGCTGGACCGGGTGGGACGCGGCTGGACCACGACCCCCGCGGTCGCGATGAACCGCAACCAGGACGTCATCCACCGCGCCGTCGGCAAGGCGGGCATCGTGCTGGTCGGCGAGGGCAACGCGAACCGGGTGAAGACGCTGCTCGCGGCCGAGAAGAAGAAGATGGCGCGCATCCTGGTCGACGTACCGGTGCACGACATCATCGTCGGCAACGAGGAGGGCCAGGTGCCGCTGAAGAAGGTGCGCACCAAGATGCTGAAGCTGCCGCGCGTCCTGACCGGCCCGCAGGTCACGGCCGCCAACGACCGGCTGCGCGCGATGGGCGACCTGATGAGCAACATGCCCCTGCCGAAGGGCCCCATGCCCAAGGGCATGCGGATGCCGCGGGGCAAGATGCGCTGACGCCGCGAACACGTCGAAGGGGGGGGGGGGGGGGGGGGGGGGGGGGGGGGGGGGCGCGGGGGGGGGGCGCGGGGGGGCGCGCGGCGGGGCGCCCCCCCCCAGCGAGCCGCCCCCCCCCAGCCACAACAACAAC